>JBARVU010000001.1:0-4211 GCA_049646425.1 Phormidesmis sp.
TCGCTGAGCTGTGCGAGGTCTTGCTGATTGTTGATTTGGCTGTCAATTTTGTCGCGCCCTACTTTGTCTCGGGCGATGTTGTCGCCATCGCCGTATTGGTTAGTGATGTGCGTTGCATGAGTGCTACGATCAATAAGAACAGAGCGTTGATTCAGGTAATGCCAGAACTGGTCATCTGTTGGGTCTAGCTCGCGTCTTTGGTGGGCAATGTCGCTGCGAGTAGATTGGTCGGTGATGTCGCTGATCAGGCGGCGAACGTCTACTTTTGCGTAGCTGGCGCGGCACTCAATGTCATAGCGTCGGTCACCGATGTATTTCATGAGCAAATCGTAGGCATAAGATTCTGGCTCTGTGCTGTCTTTACATTGAGGGCAGTTGCAGGGAATCAGCTCTTTGTAGTCCAAGCGTTCGTAAGATTCGTGGATTTTCCAGAGTTCGTAGCGGACTTTTTCGAGGAGGGGCTTTTTGTTGCTGCCGGTGACGCGGACGTGGATTTGGTTTTTGGGATAGTTTTCGATGATTTCGGCGCGTGCCCATTTGTCGGCTAAGACGACGCCGTTTTTCCAAACGTGGTCTTGCCGCTCTATGAGCTGGTGAGTTTCTACGATGAAGCGGCTGAGAATGCCCTTGGGCATGAAGTCGTAGCGGTAGCGGAGGATAAGGTTATCGGCGGTGTTCCAGGGGTAGTCGGGTTTGCTAATGGGGAGAAGCTGAGGGGAGATGTAGCTGCCGGGAGCGTTAGGAATTTCGTAGGCGAGCTTGAAGCGCATCATCAGTTGGAGGAGCTGGTCTTGGAGGTCGGTATATTGGCTGCCGCTCCAGATTTCGGCAAGGTCGGCATCGGTAAAGCGGCCTTTGTTTTTACGGACGGTGTCGCTGTCGGTAACTTTATAGACGGCGGTAGTGGCCCAGTCGGGGCGGAGGATAACGGTGCTTTTGAGGAGTTTGTCGTCTTGAAAGTGGAGGCAGACACCGAGATCGTGGAGGTAGCTACTGAGGGATAGCATTTGTTGCTTGTCGGTGAAACCGTTTTGGCGGCAAATGTCACAGTACTTTTCGATAGTGATGGTATTGCAGCTTTGGGCGTAGTTTTCCAAAGCTGAGCGGACGCGCACCCAGATCTTAGGGAGTGGTTTACCGACATGTTCGAGTTGGATGATGTGGTAGCGGATGGCGTCTTTAATACTAGCGAGGCCACGGTTGTCTGCGAGGTTGACGGGAATGCTATCTTTTAGATTGTTGAATTGGCTTTTGAAGAGACCTTCATCAATTTCGCATTGTCTATCTTGTTTTTCATTTTTGACGATGAGGACGGGGCTGCTGTCGCTGAGGAGTTCGACAATCTTAAGCCAATAGTAAAAGTCGGTGTTCTCCTGGCGGATGTCTGCGACTAAAAAGTAAAGAGAGCGCTTGGTGAGGAAGAACTGATGAGTCGCATGGTAGATTTCTTGGCCGCCAAAGTCCCAGATATTGGTGCGAAAAGGAGTACCATCAGCAAGGCTGAAGTCCCAACGAATGACATCAATGCCTTCAGTGGACTTTTCGTCTTCGGCAAGTTTGTATTTTTCACTTTCTATCTTTTTGGCAAGGGAGGTTTTACCTGCGCCTCCTTCCCCAATGAGAATAAGCTTTGCCTCGTACAGAGGTACGGAGCCTTCCTCATCTTGCACCTGAAAATAAAAACTCAGGATGTTAGTGATGTCTCCTGGCTCTGCCAAAAAACCCTTGCCCCCCAAAATCTCAGGTGGAATAGGCAGAGGATTACCTCTCAAATCTAGCTTTTTCAGGTTTTTTTGATTTTGAATTTCTGAAGTCAGAGTGGATAACTGATTGAAGCTTAAATCCAACACTTTTAAGTTAGGTAAGGCAAACACACACTCAGGGATGTGCTTGAATCGATTTCCTTGCTTTGATGCTCCTAGACCTTTAAGAACATTGAACTGACAATAGTCTTCGCCCACGAACTGCATACTGCCTAAGCTTAAGTACTTGAGCTGGGATAAACTGCTGACTTCGACAGGTAGGTCTTCTAGCCAATTGCCACCCAGTGATAAAACTTTGAGATTGAGAAGGTGCTTTATGACGGGTGATAAAGAAACTACTTGGTTGTCATCAAGTTTGAGCGACGTCAGGTTAGTGAGCTGGCCGATGACTTCCGGTAGGCTGCTGAGCTGGCTGCGACTGATGTCGAGCGAGGTCAGGTTGGAGAGCTGGCCGACGACTTCCGGTAGGCTGCTGAGCTGGTTGCTCCTGAGGTTGAGCGATGTCAGGTTAGTGAGCTGACCGATGAATTCCAGTAGGCTGCTGAGCTGGTTGCTCCTGAGGTCGAGCAATGTCAGGTTAGTGAGCTGGCCAATGAATTCCGGTAGGCTGCTGAGCTGGTTGAAACTGAGGTTGAGCGATGTCAGGTTAGTGAGCTGGCCGATGAATTCCGGTAGGCTGCTAAGCTGATTGTCCCAGAGGTTGAGCGATGTCAGGTTGGTGAGCTGGCCGACGACTTCCGGTAGGCTGCTGAGCTGGTTGTCCCAGAGGTTGAGCGATGTCAGGTTAGTGAGCTGACCGATGAATTCCGGTAGGCTGCTGAGCTGGTTGCCACTGAGGGAGAGCGATGTCAGGTTAGTGAGCTGACCGATGAATTCCGGTAGGCTGCTGAGCTGGTTGCCGCTGAGATTGAGCGATCGCAATTCAGTCAATTCCGCTAACCAGTCCGGCAAAGTTGTGAGCTGATTGTCTTGCAGAGAAAGCGATCGCAGCTTACTTAGCTTTGCGACAGCTTCTGGTAATTCTATAAACTGATTGCCATAGAGAAAGAGCGATCGCAATTCCTGCAACAGCCCAATCTCATCCGGCAACGCACTCAAATTATTGCCCAAGGATCCTTGCTTCTTATCCCAACGCCCTAAAACCAGCGTCTTCAAATTCGTCAGCTTGCCAATCTCCGGCGGCAGCTCACTCAGGTTCTCTCCCGCCAAATCCAACGTTGGGCGACCATCCGCCGCCGCTTCATCAATCAGCCTGAGCAATTCTTCCTGAGTCACCGGTTTTTGCCATACTCGCTGCGGCTAGCATACCGCAGGAGCCCACAGCCACGCAGCGCACCACCCGCAACCTCACAAAAAAAACCCTAAAAAATGTAATAGCATCAATTACATTGCCTTTTTAGACCTGTCACAGAACCTGCCGCGCTCGATGATGTCTGACCAACCCCTTAAAAGCGTTCAACGGGTGGAACCTGTGCAGACAAAAGCTCAGGTTCTGTCAATGCTTCATGCCCACCGTCAAAATCTTAAAAGTTTTGGAGTCGAACGCTATGGTATCTTCGGCTCCTTTGGTCGAGATAGCGACGTTCATCACCTCAGTGACGTTGACATTCTGGTTTCTTTTGAGCCCGAGAAAAAGACCTTTGATAACTTCATGCATCTCGGCTTTTTCTTAGAAGATCTGCTGGGAAGAACAGTCGATCTTGTCACAACCGAATCGTTGAGCCCACATATCGGCCCGCATATTCTCAGCGAGGTAGCATATGTCTCTACTCGCGCGTGAGTTTTTGCAGCATATTCTCGATGAAACTCACTACGTTATGACTAGCTCAGAGGGTATAACCAAAGCTGATTTCTTAGAGAACGAAACCCTCAAAAGAGCCTATGCCAGAAGCATTGAGATCATTGGCGAAGCCGTCAAACAGTTACCGCAGGAGCTACGTCAAAAGTACAATCAAACGGAATGGCGCACTATAGCTGGAATGCGCGATCGCCTCATTCATCATTATTTTGGCGTCGACTACGATATCGTTTGGGATGTAGTCAGCACCAAAATCCCAGAATTAAATTCTGAAATACAGCATATCTTAAATCAAGAATATCCGAGGGACAGTTGAAACTAATAAAAGAGCGTACAGCCACGCAGCACTAAACCCTTTCTGGATCTGTCGGTTGAGGCATGGAGGCAATTAATGTCCTCAGCACCTTGTTCACCGACGCCGGCGTCGTAAAGACTTGAGCCACATCCTGATCTAGTACCACTACGCACTTTGCCGATGCTCCCTCCTGGCTCGCAAAACGATTAGGCTTTGCCTGAGCATAGTCAAACCTATATTCGGGTAGCAGCTCGTCGTTTAGATCAAATTTCATAGCTAAACTGTAGCGGCGATCACTCCAAGCATAAAACAGCCCCCGGCCCCCGCCCTCACAAAACCCTAAAAAATGTAATAG
>JBARVU010000002.1:0-5844 GCA_049646425.1 Phormidesmis sp.
AATCTGAGCTATTTGTTCGGCGATCCATCCGACGCTCTGCCGGAGACTTGCCGAAGCTGCCTAGCCGCCTAGACTTCTCCAGTCCACATCGACATTGTTAATAATCAAAGATGAGTTGTAAAGCTGAAGAATAATCAGCAAGAACACGAGGAAAAGAACCATGAATACACCCATTACCGGGGTCGTACCCCAGCCGGGGGTGACTTTTCCATACTCAGAATTCAAGGGCTTGAGGATGTTGCCCAGTCTTGTACGCTGTGCCATGGAGTAATCGGGGATGAGATTTACTTTATATTCTGTAATATCATAGAGTAATTAACGGACGCAACTCTATGGGAAATCTCGATTCTGCAACAGTTCTTATTGTTTCGGTGGCAGTGATTGTCTTCGGCTTTACAGGCTACGCGGTATATACCGCATTTGGCCCACCGGGCAAGCAACTGAGCGATCCTTTTGAAGATCACGAAGACTGATTTTGTCGCCATTTGATCAGCTCGTTGACGCGCCTTCACCGGCTGACGAGGCTCTGGCTGAGCGGGGTGCTTTGCCTGAGTTTCGCGGTGAGTGTTAGAATCGATTGCTCAAACGGAATTGGCTTTCGTCTTAAGCTTTTCTCAGTTTAGGTCTTGACTAAGCATTGATAATTTAGCTTCAAAGGCTGACTTTGCTAGGCGCAACCTTCAAAAAAATAACGTTCTCAACTATCTTCGGCTCAGCCGTCGCCAAACTGTACACATGATCAAAATTCGACTCAAGCGCTACGGTAAAAAGCGCGAAGTTAGCTATCGTATCGTCGCGATGCGCGCGCAGGATCGCCGCGATGGTCGGCCCCTGGAAGAAGTAGGATTCTACAACCCTAGAACGGACGAAACTCGCCTGGACGTCCCGGCTATCGTCAAGTGGCTAAAAGAGGGCGCTCAGCCTACTAAGACGGTCGAGCATATTCTCAAAAGAGCAAACGTCTACGAACAGCTAGGGGGCTAGTGTGACTCCTGATCCAACTGCTCAAGATTCGGTCAGCCCAAGCCCGACCAGCGAGCGTGATTTTGAGGCGATCGCCCGCTTCTTAATCGCCCCGTTTTTGGATCGACCAGAGGCCCTGAAGTTCCACTCTGAGACTCTGGCAGGTGGCAAAAAGCTATGGCTGCGAGCAGCGTTCGACGAGGAAGAGGACAAGGGCAGAGTGTTTGGTCGCGGTGGCCGGAATATCAACGCGATTCGGACGGTGGTCGCCTCGGCGGCCAAGCTATCAGAGATGACGGTGAATCTCAGTGTATTTGGTGAACCGGTTGCTGAACGCTCAGATCGGGGTGAGGACGGCGATCGCTCAGACAGCCGTTCAGGTGGCCGCTCAGGTGGCCGCTCAGGTGGCGGACGGGGCCGTGGGGGTGATCGCGACAGTAGACCGCCTAGACCTAGCACAAACCCAGCGCCTCCCAAGAAGAAGCCAAAGTAAAAAAGCCAAAAGGGAAGCCAGAAGGTGAACTGACATCTGCATGGGAAATAATTACAAACTAGGCTTGATGAGTTCTGAGAATGCTATGGCCTTGGCGGGTCCGCACGAAGAGAACATCAAGCGTATTGCCCAGCAAACAGGGGCTGTTGTCGTTTTACGGGGCAGTGAACTCAATATCGCTGGTACCGACAATCAGGTAGAGCGCACTCGTCGCATCGTCGAAACGCTGGAGCCCACCTGGAGCCAGGGGCAAACGATTGCCCTCACTGACGTGATGACGGCGATTCATGCCCTCGATACGCACCGCGAGGACGAACTCAAAGCGATTCAAAGCGATATCGTTGCCCGAACTCGCCGGGGCCAGGTCATCCGCGCCAAGACCTTTCACCAGCAGCAGTATGTGAAAGCCTTGCGCACTAGCGATCTCACCTTTTGCACGGGCCCTGCTGGAACTGGGAAAACCTTTCTGGCGGCGATGGTCGCGGTCAAGGCGCTGATGAATGAAGAATTTGAGCGGCTGATCCTCACCCGGCCTGCGGTAGAAGCCGGTGAGCGCTTAGGCTTTTTGCCCGGTGACTTGCAGCAAAAGGTAAACCCCTATCTCAGACCGCTGTACGACGCCCTGCACGAGCTGCTCGACCCGGAGCGCATTCCTCACCTGATGGAGCGCGGCGTGATTGAAGTGGCGCCGCTGGCCTACATGCGTGGCCGCACGCTGAGTAACGCCTTTGTGATCTTGGACGAAGCGCAAAACACGACTCCCGCTCAAATGAAGATGGTGCTCACCCGGTTGGGATTCAACTCCCGTATGGTGGTGACCGGCGATGTGACTCAGACCGATTTGCCGCAGTATCAGCAGTCGGGGCTATCTTTGGCAACCAAAATTTTGGCTAAGGTAGACGGGGTGACATTTTGTCAGCTGACGAAGGCTGATGTGGTGCGCCACCAGCTTGTCCAGCGAATCGTCGCGGCCTATGAAGCGTTTGAAGCTTAAAGGCTGCTGTGCTGCTGAAGATTTAATCCTTCAGGTCTGATTTAAGCGCACTGATATTGATCTAAGATTTAGCCGTTCGTACGAGCGTTTTGCCTGATGGCGACTTTACATGGAAACTGGCTGCCTGACCTTCAGCGTTTTTTTGTATGGGGGGAAACCTGGCGAAAAGTAAGTGCACCTGAGCTGCCTGATTTGTCTGAAGGCGAATTACCAGTACTGGCTAAACAGCCGTACCAGCTTGACCAAAAGGCACTGGCAGACTGCTTCCAGAAGAGCGAAGAGTTCGATCTGACCTGGATGCAGCCGCAGATCACCGCTAGGAATAAAGCTGAGAGTAAGGGTAAAGCGAAGTCGCAGCAAAGCTGGCAGTCAAGAATCGTTGTATTACCAACTAAGTTCGATCCGGGATTGCTGCCAGCCCTGTCCTCAGAGGCAGCAGAAGTGCTCTATCCCTGGCAGGTCTCGGGCAGTGTCCTAGAGACGGGGACGGCCATCAAGCTGCTGAGCTCGCTGCCGCTGGGCCATTCGGAGGCGAGTGCCTTTGTCGGCTCAGACTTGCGCTACTGGTCGCATCTGACGCGCTGGTGTTTGGATCTGCTGGCGCGGGGGAAGTTTGTGCCGGTGGTGAGTGCGGATAAAGGCGGGGCGATCGCTTCCTGGCAGCTCCTGCTCGACAGCGCGTTGGATCAGACCCGGCTGAAGGAATTTTGCGATCGCCTCCCCCTCGTCTGCCGCAGCTACCCCGCGCCCCTCCCCAGGAAAGCCTCCCCCCTGCGGACTGACTTACCGGCTTTAGCCGAACCCCTGGTGCGCAATTTTTTAGAGACGCTGGTCGATGCCCAGGTTCGCAGTGTCGCGCAGGCCAATGAGCTGCCCGCCAGTGCACCGCTCAGCAAAGACATTCCCCTGCGCGAGTGGTTAGATGCCCTGGGCCAGCCCAACCCCCACTTTGAAAGTACGCCGACCGGGGTGGTGCGCCTCAACGACATCCTCACCACCTGGACAGCTTCTCTGCAAAACCTGACTGAGAGCGCTGATGGCTTTCGCACCTGTTTTTCGCTGACGCCACCGCTTCATGGCACGGTCAATTGGACGCTCGATTATGGCTTGCAGGCCATTGACGACAGCAACTTTAGAATTGACGCCGAGACGATCTGGCAGCATCCTACCGACGAGCTGGTCTACCAGGGCAGAGAGATAGAAGCGCCCCAGGAAACCCTACTGGGCGGCCTGGGTCGGGCCACGCGCCTATACGAACCAATTAAGCAAACCCTTGCAGAGCGAAGCCCCAGTCACTGCACGCTAGATCCGATTGAGGCATATCAGTTTATCAAAGCGTCCGCTTGGCGACTGCAAGACAGTGGCTTCGGCGTGATTTTACCCGACAATTTGGTCGATCCGAGCAAAGTTGGGGCCAGTCGACGGGGTCTGCAAATTCGCGCTCCGGCCCCCTCCAACCCGCAGCGACTGGGTCTGCGAAGCCTGCTGAACTTTAAGTGGGATATTTCGGTCGGCGGCCAGATTTTAACCAAGGCAGAATTTGACGAGCTGATTACGCAGGGCACGCCGCTGGTCGAAATCAACGGTCAGTGGATAGAGCTACGGCCTCAAGATGTGCGAGCGGCCAAGGAGTTTTTCGACAAGCGCAAAGGGCAGACCAAGCTCTCGGTAGAAGAAGCGCTGCGGATTAGTACCGGCAACAATCAGCTGATCGATAAGCTACCCGTAGTCAAGTTCGACGCTTCAGGTAAGCTCGACGAGCTGATCACCACGATGACCACTGGCAATCAAAGCTTGGAACCAATGTCAGAGCCAGACGGCTTTGAAGGGCAGCTCAGACCCTATCAGGCCAAGGGCGTCTCCTGGTTGTCCTTTTTGGAGCAGTGGGGATTGGGCGCTTGCCTCGCCGACGATATGGGCTTGGGCAAAACCATTCAGCTGATTGCCTTTTTGCTCTATCTCAAGCAGGAGAGCGCTTTGGGCGGGCCGGTTTTGCTGGTATGCCCGACCTCTGTGCTAACAAACTGGCAGCGAGAGGTGAAAAAGTTTGGCCCCGAGCTGAAGACGCTGATCTACCACGGCGACAAACGGCCAAAGGGCGCAGCTTTAGTCAAGGCGGCTGCAAAGCTAGATCTGGTGATTACCAGCTATACGCTCGTTCAGCGAGACCTGAAAGACCTTAAAAAGGTTGAGTGGCGAGGCATGGTGCTCGACGAAGCGCAGAACATTAAGAATCCATCGGCGAAGCAGTCGCTGGCGGTGCGCGAGGTGGAAAGTGAGTTTCGGATCGCGCTGACGGGGACACCGGTCGAAAACCGGCTTTCTGAGCTGTGGGCGATTATGGATTTTCTCAATCCAGGCTATTTGGGGCCGCTGAATTTCTTTAAGCGACGGTTTGCTACCCCGATTGAAAAGTATGGCGATACCGATTCGCTGAAGACGTTGCGATCGCTTGTCCAACCCTTCATTCTCCGCCGCCTCAAGACCGACCGTTCGATCATCCAAGACCTGCCCGAAAAGCAGGAGATGACCGTTTACTGCGGTTTAACTGCTGAGCAGGCCCGCCTGTATCAAAAGCTGGTAGATGAAACCCTCAGCGACATTGACGAGGCCGAAGGACTCCAGCGACGCGGCATGATCCTGGCCCTGCTGGTGAAGCTCAAGCAAATCTGTAACCATCCAGCCCAGTTTCTCAAGCAGGATAGCTTGGGCAAGTATCGGCGTTCGGGTAAATTGCAGCGGCTTGATGAAATGCTGGAAGAAGTGATTGCAGAGGGCGATCGCGCTCTAATCTTCACCCAGTTTGCCGAATGGGGCAAGCTGCTCAGCCACCATTTAGAACATCGCCTGGGCACTCAGACCCAGTTCCTGTATGGCAGCACCTCCAAAGCCAAACGAGAGGAAATGGTAGACCGGTTCCAGCTCGACCCCAACGGCCCCAAAATCTTCATTCTCTCGTTGAAAGCAGGCGGCGTTGGCCTCAACCTCACCCGCGCCAACCACGTCTTCGACTTTGATCGCTGGTGGAACCCCGCCGTAGAAAATCAGGCAACAGACCGCGCCTTTCGCATTGGGCAAACTAAAAACGTGCAGGTGCATAAGTTCGTCACGACCGGCACCTTGGAAGAACGCATCAACGACATGATCAACAGTAAAAAAGCCCTAGCTGAGCAGGTTGTGGGCGCTGGCGAACAATGGCTGACCGAACTCGATACGGATCAGCTCCGCAATCTACTTCTACTGGATCGAGATGCTGTGATTGACGAGAGCAGATAGATCTAAAATTGGTGCCTAGTGACAAAAGCGTGGTCAGGCCATAGACTTCAGGCATCCCCCTCGAAGTGAAAGCTATGCCCCCAAAGCGTCATAACCAAAACCGGACTGCGGTTGTCTA
>JBARVU010000003.1:0-3949 GCA_049646425.1 Phormidesmis sp.
GTAGTAGCGATGCATCTGCTGTTCGATAGCTTTTGGATATGGGGTCACCATGCGTTAGTCCCAGGGTTCTCTTTCAACCTATCTTAAATGATCCTACTGCTGGATTTTATATAATCCTCATTCCTTAGCTATTCGCGCTAGAAAGACGGACAGCGCTGATGGCCTGCTTCTATTTTCCGCTGTAGCAGGGGCGTGTTGCCTAAATATGGGTCGCGATACAGCCGTTCAAACTCGCGGCTGAAATGGGCGGCTACCATCGGATTGCGAATCACCAGTAGCGTTTCATCGTTCTCTGTGTTCGCGGCCTGACTCCAGTTTTGAGAGCCGATGATCACCGTTGCCGCATCAATCACTGCAAATTTGTGGTGAAGCTTATCACCAGGGGGCAACCGGGGCGTACCGACGGAAGAGATAGGTGTCGGCCAGGGCCGGTTGTGGGCTTCTATGCGACAGCGCTGATCCGGTAAGGTTACCCCTAGCATGTCGAGCGCTTCGCTGTAGCTCCGATAGATGAACCCTGGGTCGATAAGGGCTCGTAGCGTAATGCCTGCGCTTACCCGAGGCGCAAGCTGATTGACGATCTCCTGCTCAGAAAACACGAAAAGAGCCAGGTCAATGCTGCGACTGGCCTGAGCAAGGGTGCGGGCAATTAATCCGTTGACGCTATCATTCCAGGGCTTGGTAGGGGATAGCGGTGAGAACTGGAGGGTGATGCTGCCAGTGGGTAGTGTGATCGCTTCGGCTGGGCGGTACTGTTTCTTCAGGCCAAACTGACTGTCAGGCCGGGCCGCTGGGCCGTCGCCCCACATCCGGTTGAATTCGGCGGTGAAGCGCTCAGCTAGGGCCGGGCTGTCAATTTTGAGTAGGGCATTGGCATTACCCCGACTGGCTAGATCGCTTGCGTCTCCATGGACGCCGGATAGGGTCATATTGGCCGAACCAGTCAGCACCCAGCGGTTGTCAATCACCAGAAATTTGTGGTGCATCAGGCCGCTGCCTTTAGAGCCGTCAGCGGTGTCGTCTATCAGCGGGATACGGGCGCTCTTCAGGATGCCGAGGGCATTGGCCTGAGCAAGTTCGATGGCGGTTAGGGTACCGTCGCGATCGCTATCCGCAATCCCTATCCAAGCTTCAGCCTGTTCTCTTTGTGCGGACGCAGAAGTCGGGTTGGCATACTGATTTTCTAAGATCATGCGAATTGCTACGCCTGCCTGAGCCCGCTTGACAATTGCCTGGGCCAAGTGCGGCAAATTGAACGACTGAACGGCAATGTCAACGGAGCGAGTAGATTGCTCAATGGCAGCGATCACAATTTGCTCTAAGTCATCTCCGTAGCGCTCAACTTGACGATAGGTATCGGTATAAACACTGGCCTCGGACTGGTTGAAAAACACCTGTACATAAGGATCTTGTGGCAGCGGGCTGACCGCAGGCTGGAGGCTCTCAGCGATGGGCTGAGGGGTGTGAGTAAGCCGCCAAATGGTGCTGCCGACCGTCAACAAAAGGCCGAGCGTGAAGAGAATTATCCATCGCTGGTTGCGGGAGCGTTGGGAGGTGGCCATGGGAGGCGGTGGAGGGGAGGAGAGGGGGAATAGGGGCTGGTTTTTGAGATTTGAGCCTGTATTTAGTTAGCCCAAAGTCGATTTGACAGTTGGTTTGGGCAGTTGCGAATCTTGAAATCTTCGGGATGGGGGTGGGGAAACTCTATAATTGATCACAGCTTTTTCTGAGATGCTTATGCTCACTCCCGAACAGTTTTTGCAGGCCGCTGGCTGGTTTGCGATCGGTACTTTGGCCTTTGGTGCGGTGACGGCGATCGCCTTTTTCTTGAAGTGGGGACTGCGCTTTCGGCTGGTGGGTGCGACCGGATTTATGGGAGTGCTGACCGTCGGGCTCTTTGGCTTGAGCTTTCAGCCGCTGATGCGAACGGCGGTGCCGGGGGCAGTGCCGTTTGAGACCGTGTTTGATTCTGGCGCGTCGCAGATCGTGATTGCCGTGCCGAATGCCATTACTGAGACGGAGCTGGAGGCGACGCTCTTGCAGGCTGCGAGCAATTTGCTCAAGCCCAGCCGGATTGGTGGGTCGGGTCAGACAACGCCGACCATCCGGGCAAGGGCAATTGTCCATCAGCCTGGGGTCTCAGAGCTGGTGTATATGGGCAAAGTAACACCAGGAACTGGCGCAAATGCAAAATCGCCGACGGTCGAAATCTATCCTGACCAGCTCGCAAAGGCCAACGCAGCTGCGTCATAATCTCGGGTATAAGTCCTCGTTTCCGCTATCTTCTGGGCATTCCTATGGCTTCATCCACCTTTGCGATTTTGAACATTGCCCCGGCTCAGGTAATTCGCGGACAGGGTGTGCTGGCGGACAGCGGACGACTGTTTGCCCGACTAGGCCAGAGGCCGCTGCTGGTGGGGGGCGATCGCTCTTTGGCTGCCGCCTACCCTTTTCTAACTGCGCCGCTGGCTGACTTAACAACGGCCACTGCCACCTATCGAAAAGACTGTAGCGAAGCAACCCTGGCCGCCCTGCACAAAGCGGCAGAAAGTCACCGCGCTGACTGTGTCATCGGTATTGGTGGCGGTAAAGCGCTAGATGCGGCTAAGCTGCTGGCCTATCAGCGACGGCTCCCCATTGCTACCGTGCCGACTTCGGCGGCGACCTGCGCGGGCTGGACAGCGCTGTCAAATGTCTATTCGGATGAGGGGGCTTTCCTGTACGACGTAGCTTTGCCGAGCTGTCCGGAGATGATTTTGCTGGACTATGACCTGGTGGCCACTGCGCCCAGGCGAACCTTGATTGCAGGGATTGGAGATGCGATCGCCAAATGGTACGAAGCCTCTGTCAGCAGCGGTCACTCGGCCCATACGATGGTGATTGGCGCGGTACAGCAGGCCCGGGTGCTGCGCGATATTTTGTTTCAAAAGTCGCTAGCTGCACTGGAAAATCCGGGTGGCGATGACTGGAGAGAAGTGGTGGACGCGGCAGTACTAATGGCGGGTGTGATCGGCGGCATGGGCGGGGCTCAGTGCCGCACCGTCGCCGCTCATGCCGTCCATAATGGCCTGACGCATGTGGCCGCTCACGGTACGCTCCACGGTGAAAAAGTGGCCTATGGCATTTTGGTGCAGCTCCGGTTAGAAGAAATGGCGTCTGGCAATGCGCTAGCGGCAACGGCGCGGCAGCAGCTCTTACAGTTTTATGCGCAGCTAGGATTGCCGCAATCTCTAGCTGACATGGGGCTGGAGCGGCTGACCATCGCTCAGCTGCAGCAAGCCGCCACCGTCGCCTGCAAAGCCGGTTCAGATATTCATCATCTGCCGTTCCCCGTTCAGCCTGAGCAGGTGATGGCAGCAATGGTTTCAACGACGGCTTCGATAGTAAAGCAGTCTCCTGTCAAGCTGCCGCTGTCGGAGCAGACGACTGCCTGAAAGCGCTTTCTCACTCTTCTTGACTCCAAACTTCTCTGATTCCAAAGCCTTAAGAGGTCGCCTCGATGACACTTGACTGGTTGAAGCCTGCTGATCGGCTGGCTTCCCTCCCTCCCTACGTATTTGCCCGATTGGACGAGCTGAAAGCCAATGCCCGGGCTGAAGGGGTTGATTTGATCGATTTGGGTATGGGCAATCCCGGTGGGCCAACGCCTCAACCGGTTGTCGAGGCAGCGCTGGCCGCGATTCGCGATGAGAGTAATCACGGCTATCCGCCGTTTGAAGGCACGGCTAGCTTTCGCCGCACGATTACCCGCTGGTATCACCGTCGCTATGGGGTCACGCTCGATCCGGACGGAGAAGCACTGCCTCTGATGGGCTCTAAAGAAGGGCTGGGTCATTTGGCGATGGCCTATATCGATCCCGGTGATGTCGTGCTGGTGCCGACGCCTGCTTATCCAGCGCATTTTCGAGGGCCAGCGATCGCCGGAGCCGACATTCACACCATTCCGCTC
>JBARVU010000004.1:0-12738 GCA_049646425.1 Phormidesmis sp.
GCTCAAGACTGGGCTGAAATGCTGCTGCGGATGTACAGCCGCTGGAGTGAGCAAAATGGCTATCGCTTTACGCTGATTGAAAAGTCGGAAGGTGATGAGGCGGGGCTGAAGTCGGCCACGATGGAAATTGACGGGCGCTACGCCTATGGCTATCTCAAGGCAGAGAAGGGAACTCACCGGCTGGTGAGAATTTCTCCATTCAATGCCAATGGCAAGCGGCAAACGAGCTTTGCAGGTGTAGAGGTCATGCCTATCCTCAATGAGGACGTTACCCTCGATATCCCTGACAAAGACCTGGAGGTTAAGACTTCTCGCTCAGGCGGGGCAGGCGGCCAGAATGTGAACAAGGTCGAGACGGCTGTCCGCATTACCCATTTGCCGACAGGGATTTCGGTGAGATGTACGCAGGAGCGATCGCAACTTCAAAATAAAGAAAAAGCGATGGCGCTTCTGAAGTCGAAGCTGCTGGTGATTGCTCAAGAACAGCGCATCCAGGAAATCGCTGACATTCGCGGCGATATGGTTGAAGCTGCCTGGGGCAACCAGATCCGCAACTATGTCTTCCATCCCTACCAAATGGTCAAAGATTTGCGTACCAACGTTGAGACTACTGCCGTTTCCGATGTTATGGACGGAGACCTGGAGGCGTTTACCCAGGCGTATCTTCGTCAGGATCAGATGCTCTCGGAGAGCGTCGTGTAGAGGGAGCGCTGTAAACTATCAGTAGATACCCGTTTGCCCAAAAGAGCACCTAGATGAACACCGAACAATCCGTTGATACCGCTCCCGCAAAATCGGCTTCGCCCTTGGATGGGCCGCCCCCTAGCTTTATCAAACTGGCCATGCGCAACATGGTAAAAAAGGGCGGCACATCGCTCTATCATTTTTTCCTTTCGTCGGTAGCCCTGCTTGGTCTGTTCGTCGGACTCGCCTATCTGACTCGGTAAAACCGAGGAAAAGCGCAATGTCTGCAGCAGACCCAAAGGCGTCAATCGAGACGGCATCGGCCATTGAGGTCGAAACTTTTGTCGATGGCAGCGCGAGTGACCAGGTGGGCGGCGTGGCGATCGCTCACTATCATCACTGGCTGCATACCTGGCTGACTAACTTAGCCCCGACGGTTTCGCCCATCAATGCTTACGAAGTGAGCCTACGGCTGACCAACGATGCCGAAATCCAACAGCTCAATACCGACTATCGCCAGCAGGCTAAGCCTACTGATGTGCTCTCTTTTGCCGCGCTAGACGCTGACTTACCGGGCATGGAGGACTTGTCCCAACAGCAGCCTTTTTACCTGGGTGACATCATCGTGTCAGTTGAAACAGCTGCCTGCCAAGCTCCGCTGCACCAGCACTCACTTGCCCAGGAAGTCGCTTGGTTGGCTGCTCATGGCCTCCTCCACCTGCTAGGGTGGGATCATCCGGATGAAGACAGCTTGATGCGTATGCTTGAGAAGCAAACTCAGCTCATGAGCTTGGTCAACGTTTGATGGATTGAAGCGTGGACTTGGCAAGGGGCGCGAGAGCAGGTTATTTAATATCATTTAATCTAGAGGCTTCAGAACTGCTCGCCAAAAGAAAGAGAGATTGTTAGGCCGCTAAATTGCTAACATACCGTAGATAAGTCCGGATTTAAGGTTACATCGGCTTGGAAACCGGGCAAATTTTGGGGTCGAGGATGCCTTTGTTTCTTGCTGAACGACCAGTAAGATTACGATCCGTACGTAGCGAAGCCAACCGGCCGCATCTGTTATGTTCTCTCGCGACAGCCAATCTTCCCGCGATAGCGAGGTCACCCACGACAGCCATCGCGATAGCCAGCTCGCTGATCCTAGTAAAAAGACATCTGCTAAACTCGCTGCACCGGTGGAGCCCTCCTCTGTAGAAGAGAAGCTGCGATCGCAGTCCTGGCAAATAGCTCCCAACCTCTTCACCAGCTTTAAATATGCTTGGGCAGGTATCGCTTACGCTTTCCAAACCCAAAGGAACTTTAGGGTGCACACGGGGGTCGGCATCCTGGCGATGATCCTGTGCTGGGCGCTCAGCGTCAGTACCGTCGAAATTGCGGTCATCTGCTTGACGATCGGCGCAGTGCTGGTAATGGAAATTCTCAATACCGCGCTCGAATCGCTGGTAGACCTTACCGTCGGTCAGACTTACCACGAACTGGCTAAAGTGGCAAAAGACTGTGCGGCAGGGGCGGTATTGATGTCCGCGATTGTGGCGCTGCTGATTGCCGCGCTGATCTTTGTTCCCCCGCTCTGGGATAATTTGCAAATCTACTTGGCATAACCCTTTTCATTTGACCCCTTCATCTGGCTACTTCGTTTGGGGTGTGATGACGTATACCCGGCTCTCCGGCTTCAACCCTCATGATTTTGGTCATTGACAATTACGACAGCTTTACCTATAACCTTGTGCAGTATTTAGGCGAACTGGGGCAAACCCTGGCGGTTGCCAGCGAAATAGAAGTCGTCCGCAACGATCAAATTACGCTCGCCGAGATCGAGGCTAAAAATCCTGATGGCATTGTCATTTCACCCGGCCCCGGTACCCCGGATGATGCGGGTATTTCCTTGCAGATTATTGAAAAGCTAGGGCCACAGATACCGATTCTCGGCGTTTGCTTAGGTCACCAAAGCATCGGTCAAGTTTACGGTGGCAAGATCGTTTCCGCAGCAGAACTCATGCATGGCAAAACATCTCCCATCCGTCACAACAACGCTGGTGTCTTTGCCGGACTCGCCGATCCGCTGATTGCGACGCGCTACCACAGCTTGGTCATCGAAAGAGAAACCTGCCCTGACAGCCTAGAAATTACGGCCTGGGTAGACGACGGCACGATTATGGGCGTTCGTCACCGCCGCTATCCTCACATTCAGGGCGTCCAGTTTCACCCGGAGAGCGTTTTAACAGAGTCTGGAAAGGACTTGCTCAAAAACTTTCTCAAGGCGCTAGGCTGAGGATCTGAGCCCTGGCCGCTGTTGTAAACTGGCCTAGTCTGGTTAGGCTGAATGACCAGTCATGCGGGACGATAGAGCATACCTGTGAGAAAGTTGATTTAAGGACATGATGAAACGGCGAGAACTGCTGAAATACGCTGGCGTAACTCTGGTCAGTACGCTGGGGCTAGGGCTGGCAGCTAACTACCAGGCTTATCAGGCTCAAACTAGTTCAGACAGTGGTCCTCTGACCATTACAGCGCTGGGCCACACGGCCTTTTTATTCAGTGGGGGCGGGCGACGCATTTTGGTCAACCCGTTTAGGGCGATTGGCTGTACGGCTGGCTACGCGGAACCTACCGCGAGTACTGATTTGGTGCTGTTGAGTAGTCGGCTATTCGATGAGGGATTCTTGAGCGATCGCTATGCCAATTCTCAAGTCATTGATGAACCGGGCGACTATACGGTCAGCGGTTTAGCGATTCAAGGGGTAAACATGCCTCACGACCGGCTCAACGGTCGGCGCTTTGGTAACAACGTCGCCTGGGTGTGGAACCAGGCGGGCATCAAGGTGGTGCACTTAGGCGGTGCGGCGGCCCCGATCACTATCGAAGACAAAATTCTGATTGGACGACCCGATGTTCTGCTAGTACCCGTCGGCGGTGGCCCCAAAGCCTACACCCCAGAAGAGGCGGTCGAGGCCGTGAGTTCTTTGAACCCCAAAATTGTCATTCCGACTCACTACCGCACGCCAGCCGCCGATGCAGACACCTGTGATATTGTCGGCGTCAGCGAATTTCTTGCGCTGATGTCTGGTACGCCAGTGACTCAGGGCGATAACACCCTCAGTCTCAGCCCTAGCAACCTTCCTGGCAGCGGGATGCGTATTGAGGTTTTAAGCTATGCTTTTTAAGGTGTATTAATAGCTTAAATCAACCGCTTAAGAAGCTTATGCAGAGTGAGTATCGGCAACGTCGGCAGGCTGTGCTGGAGACCATTGGTCAGGGCACGGCTATTTTTTGTAGCGCGCCGACAGCAGTGATGCATCATGACGTCGATTATCTGTTCCGGCAGGACAGTAACTTTTTCTATTTGACCGGCTTCAACGAGCCCCATGCGGTGGCGGTGCTGGCCCCTGCTCACGACGAGCATAAGTTCGTGCTGTTCGTACAGCCCAAAGACAAGGAGAAAGAAACCTGGAGCGGCTATCGAACCGGGGTAGAAGTCGCCAAAGAAAAATACGGGGCCGACGAGGTGTATCCGATTGGTGAACTGGATGAGAAGCTTACTCAGTATGTCGAAAAGGCGCCTCGGCTCTACTATCATTTCGGTCAAGACAGGGCATTCAATGGCCGCATCATTCGCCTATGGCAGCATCTGCTCGGCAAAATGACCAAGAAGGGCACAGGCCCGGTCGCCATCGAGGATTCTCATCTGCTGATGCAGCAGTTCAGGCGAGTCAAGAGCCCGCTTGAGCTGGAAAAAATTCGGCGGGCGATCGCCATCAGCGTCAAAGCCCACAACGCTGTCCGAGAAATGGTGCGTCCGGGCCTCTATGAGTACGAAATTCAGGCGGCTATTGAAAACATTTTTCGTCGGGAAGGGGCGCTAGGCCCAGCTTACCCTTCCATCGTCGCGACCGGGAAGAATGCCTGCATCCTGCACTACATCGAAAACAATCAACCCCTGCAAGCAGGTGACCTGCTGCTGATTGATGCAGGCTGCGCTTATGACTATTACAACGCCGATATTACTCGCACGCTGCCAGTCGGGGATGGCTGTTCAGAAGAACAGCGCATTCTCTACGATCTGGTTCTTCAGGCCCAGCTAGCCGCCATTGAACAGGTACAGCCTGGACTGCCTTTCAATGCCTTTCACGATGCAGCCACGCGGGTTATTACCACCGGACTGGTCGACCTCGGGCTGCTACAAGGCGAGGTCGACCAGCTGATCGAAGAGAAAAAACACAAGGCTTTCTTTATGCACGGCACCGGACATTTCTTAGGACTCGATGTGCATGATGCGGGCATCTTACGCAATCCAGACAAGACCTGGCAACCCTTTGTCCCGGGCAACGTGGTGACCGTAGAACCCGGCATTTATATCGCTCCAGATTACGAACCCGCAGAAGGTCAGCCTGCCGTTGACAAACGCTGGCTAGGCATCGGCATTCGTATAGAAGATGATGTGCTGGTTACTGAGACGGGGCACGAGGTACTCACTTCAGCCGTACCTAAAACTTGGGATGTGCCCGATCTGGCTTTGGCTACTAGCCGCTGACGCCAGCGCTGGGCAGACAATACTGCCCTAACCTACCTGGCTCCCGCATCGCCAAGTTTGCGGGCTGAATAAATTACATAAAAGTAAATTGTTACACCATTAGACTAACAGGGCAGGCTATTAGACGGAATGCCCATCGACGGAGTACCCATTACCGTCCCCTCCCGATGCTAAGTCTCTAGATTTTACAAAGTGCTGATAAACCTTCACAGTATTTAGGGTGGAAGTCGTCAGCTCATTCATTCGGACATTGAGGAAATAAATTGTGAGATTGAATCGTCTGCTACCAGGTGCAACCCTGGTAGGGGCTCTGCTGCTATCGCTGCCAGCAGAAGCGGCCATACAGTCCTGGCAGTCTGACTCTCAAGAAAGTCAGTTGACGTTTACCACGGAAGACGATGTTCAGCCAACCACTCAACTGCTCTCTAACCCCCCTCACGGGGCGATAGATTTACTTAGCGCGCCTACAGGCTCTGACGTTCAGCTAGCGGATCGCCCCGCCTCATCGCCCGGTACCCGGATTCAAGGCATCACAGCCACCGCTGATGGCTTCTTTATCAGAACGGAAGGGGAGACGCCTCGAATCCGGGTCAATCGCTTTGCAGAAGGCAGACAGCGGTATATCACCCTGACCTTTGAGCAGACAGCCCTGGCACCTAGTCGCTCGCGGCTGCCGGTTAATCGATATAGCATCAGTAGCTGGGAAGTCGAGCAAGTGTCGAGTGAGCCAGCTAGCGTCAACATTACCCTGGCACTTGCAGAAGAAAGCCCCGACTGGGATATTTCTGCGAGCCCAGACGGTGTGGTGATCTTGCCAAAAGATATGTCGATCAGCGCGGTGCCCGATAACGGCAGTGTGGTTGGGCTGAGCGCTGCGTCCACGCCGCCGGCTACCCAGCCATCTACCGCAGCGCGACAAATCGCCAGCGATGATGCGCTGCCTACTCTATCCAACGGTCGATTTACGGTGGTAATTGACCCTGGGCATGGCGGCCGAGATCCGGGTGCGGTTGGGATTGGCGGACTGCAAGAGAAAGTGGTGGTGAATGATATTTCGCCCAGAGTGGCTGCTATTTTGCGCCAGCAGGGCGTGAACGTGGTGATGACTCGCACCAGCGATGTTGAGGTTGACTTGGAACCGAGGGTCGCGACCGCTGAGCGGGCAAATGCCTCTATTTTTGTCAGTATTCATGCCAACGCCATTAGCATGAGCCGCCCGGACGTAAACGGATTAGAAACCTTCTATGCTTCTAGTGCGGGCCAACGGCTGGCCAATACCGTTCACGCAACGGTGCTAGGGGCAATGGGGCTGCGCGATCGCCGGGTTCGCAGCGCCCGGTTCTACGTCATTCGCCAAACCTCGATGCCCGCTATTCTGATCGAGACTGGCTTTGTCACGGGTGCAGAAGATGCGCCGAACCTGGCTGACCCTGCCTGGCGAGAGCGAATGGCGCAGGCGATCGCACAAGGCATTCTGATTCATTTAGAGCGAGGGCTGTAAGGCTACAGATGTTGGGGCGGAGTTATTTCTTCTCAGGATGTTCAACGGCTTCGCAGGCGATTCCGAGCTTGCTGAGCGTATGAATCATCTGATACAAGCGGCCAACGTCGCGCTGATTGAAGTACAGCGCCAGCCGAGATAACGCGGCTGTCTCATCGCTGCGCTCTATATCAAAAGCCTCGACCTCTCGAATGTTGCCGTGGCTAAGAATGTCAGAAAATTCTGCATTGAGCTGGTCGATACCGCCGGCACCCAGGGGCGCTTTCAGCCGAATCACAAGCTGCCCGTCGATGTAGCGACTGGAATGATACATTCGGTAAAAGCTCTCAATGTACGCTAGGGCGTCGTCTATGCTGTCGGTCAGGTGATATAAACTCGTATCGTCAGCACTAATCAGCCCCTGATCGAGCAGACGGTTGCGTACGTAGTAATCCCAGCTCTTCCAATAGTCGCCGCCGGGCCGGTCAATCAGCACCAGCGGCAGCGGATCGGCTTTACCGGTTTGGATCAGCGTCAGCGATTCGAAGGCTTCGTCTTGGGTGCCAAACCCGCCGGGGAAGAGGGCGATCGCATCGCTCTCCTTCAAAAAAAACAGCTTTCGTGTAAAAAAGTACTTAAAGTCGACCAGCTTAGAATCACCGGTAATCACCGGATTTGCCCCCTGCTCAAAGGGCAGCCGAATATTGAGACCGAAAGAGTGATCGCGGCCTGCGCCTTCGTTTCCAGCCTGCATAATGCCCCCTCCGGCCCCCGTCATGACCATAAAACCCTGCTTTGCTACTCGACGAGCAAACTCAAAGGCCATCTGATATTCAGCTCTGTCATGAGGGGTGCGAGCCGAGCCGAAAATGGTGATCTTACGCGTGTGGCGATAGGGAAAAAATGACTTAAAGCCCTCTTCCATATCTAGAAGAGAATGGCTCAAAATTTTCCAATCAAGCCGTTCGGCTTCCTGCTCTGCCATCCGTACCAGCGTCTCGAAGATTTCCCTCAGCAGTTCCCCATTCTCTAAAGTAGGCAGCTTTTCTAGCACACGTAGGACGTCCGAGCGCAGCCGGTCTGTGCCGGAAAAACTGCCATCACTGCGGTCTGAGCCTTCTAAGGGAGAAGCATTCATAAGGTGTGCAGATAAAAATGGGTCGTCTTGCTAACGGGCTATATTCTCAGCTGGAATTAACCTTCCTCTAGATAGCCTACAGCTAGAACATGAGGTTTCAAACAGTCTCTAGGTCCCGTAAGCGCTTCAAAAAAGAAGGTTTTGGCGATTACCAAAACCTTCCCACTTCAGACGTTGCTTCAAATGCAGACGTTGCTTCAGATACAGCAGTTACCTGCTCAGCTAGCGATCACTTGCCGGTAAGTAGCCTGCTCTATAGATGCTTCTCTAAAGATATTTCTCTAAAGTATTTGCCAAAGTTGTCTTAGGAACAGCGCCAACTACCATATCCACACGCTGACCGCCTTTAAAGATCATTAGCGTAGGAATACTCCGGATGCCATATTGGCTAGCCACACTGGGGTTTTCGTCAGTATTGACCTTGACCACCTTTACCTGACCATCATACTGTTCAGAAATTTCGTCTACAACTGGAGCGACCATCCGGCAGGGGCCACACCAAGGAGCCCAAAAGTCAACTAAGACTGGGGTCTCGCTCTCTAAAACTTCTTGCTTAAATGTCGAATCAGTTACCTGTGCGGCTGACATTCTAAAAAATCCTTGTCACTCGTGTATGCAGATCTTACCATAGCCAAAGTCTGCCCTTGAGTGTGAGCATCTACAGATTTTTTATCGACTTCCCGCCAGCAGCTACCTCGGAAGCGGGCTCACGCCCAATCGCGTCATCAAGTTCTAACGTTTGACAGATGCAATAGGGCTCTCAAAAGCGATACTCCCCTTTCTGCAGCCAGCGCTCATAAAGAGGAACCGCCCAAATCCGAAGATTCAGGCGGGGTGTGGTGTGAGGAGTGAACGGAAACTTGCGTCTCCGCTTCTCTCAATTGTAAGAGACCTAATGCGATTTGCCACCGTATTACGAAAACATCAAAGATAAGTCCTAAGCTTTGCTTATACTTTATCCGTATATCTTCGTACTTGCTGATGAGGGCACCGTGATAACGATACCGGCAGAGTGCTCGTGAGGGCTGTTTGAGACGGCTATTTACCCATGCCTAACTGCTGTGCCTTTTGGTACACTTTGCCTTCTGTGAGCAGTGACGGCGCAATTACAATTTCTACCTGTTGCATTTCTTTGATGTCTTTGGCACCTAAAGTTCCCATGCTGGTTGCCAGTGCTCCTAACAGGTTGTGGGTGCCGTCATCTAGCTGAGCGGGCCCTCGGAGAATTTGTTCTAGTGTGCCGGTTGTATCTACCTGAATGCGAGTTCCTCTCGGTAATAACGGGCTAGGCGTCGCCATTCCCCAGTGAAATCCACGGCCGGGCGCTTCTTTAGCACGGGCGAAAGGAGAGCCAATCATCACCCCATCTGCGCCAGAAGCAATACATTTGCAGATATCGCCACCGGTGATCAGTCCGCCGTCGGCAATGACTGGTACATATCGACCGGATTCTTGCTGATAGTCGTCTCTGGCAGCGGCGCAGTCTGCCACAGCCGTGGCCTGGGGAATGCCTACCCCCAACACACCGCGAGAAGTACAGGCAGCACCTGGGCCAATGCCAACCAAGACCCCTGCCGCGCCTGCCTGCATCAGCTTGAGGGTGACCTCATAGGTGACGCAGTTGCCGAGCAGAACCGGAATCGGCATTTCCTGGCAGAACTGGGCTAGGTTTAAAGGGGATGTCGATTGCGGCGAGAGGTGATCGGTTGAAACGACCGTCGCCTGTATAAAAACCATATCTGCGCCCGCAGCGGCCACCGTTTTGCCAAATTGCCCAGCGCCGGCTGGAGTAAGGCTGACTGCGGCGATGCCACCCTTTGCTTTAATTTCGCCGATTCGTTGCTCGATCAGCTCGGGCAAAATGGGCTGCGCGTAGAGTTCTTGCATGAGGCGAACAAACTCTGTTTTGCCGACTGCAGCGATTCGATCTAGAACCGGATTGGGATCTTCGTAGCGAGTTTGAATGCCCTCTAAGTTAAGGACGCCAAATGCGCCTAGGCGAGAGAGCTCCACTGCCATCGCAACGTCTACCACGCCGTCCATAGCACTGGCAATAATAGGAATTTCCCGCGTGATTCCCCCAATCTGCCAGCTGGTATCCGCTAGCTGAGGATCTAGCGTTCTAGCACCGGGTACCAAAGCAATTTCATCGATGCCATAAGCCCGCCGCGCTGTTTTGCCACGACCAATTTGAATATTCACATCCGTACCTACTTACCCGAGGGAGCCATCTAGCTAGCCTACCAAAGAAAGAAATCGATTGAGTGTTGGGTTTTGAGGCCGGTATTGAGAAATACTCATGAAGATGGCGATCACCCAATATTTTAGGAGGACCCAGCGAAACGAGTAAGATGCTTAGATGGTTTCGAAGGTTCGCATCTTCAGCTTTTTCTACGGCCTTTCTGTTCGCCGTTTTTATTCTCTGAGCGATCGCCCATGGTAAACATTTCGTCTCTCAAATTTTTTAGAAATCTCAGGGCAACCAATCGTCAGTTTGCGGTCATTGGCTTAGGTCGCTTTGGCCGCGCGGTTTGCTTGACCCTCCACGGCATGGGCTATGAGGTCATGGGGATAGACTACAACGAGGATCGGGTGGCCCAGGTGTTGACCGATCAAATTGCGGCGCATGCGGTACAGCTCGACTCGACTCAACCTTCAGCGCTGATCGAAGCGGGTATTCCCGATTTTGACACCGTAATTATTGCGATTGGCAACTATGTCCAAGAAAGTATCATCACCACGCTAAATGTTAAAGAAGCGGGCGTGGCTAACGTGGTCGCCAAGGCTTCTTCTGAAATTCACGGCAAGCTGCTGGTACGGGTGGGTGCCGACCACGTTGTTTTTCCAGAACACGAAATGGGCTGCGAGCTAGCCAGATCTCTGACCCGACCTGGCATTTTGGACCGATTTGAGCTTGATCCAGATCACAGCATTGTAGAAGTGGTTGTGCCACAAGCGTTTGACGGCAAAACGATCATGGAAGTCGACCTACGCAATCATTACGGTCTGACGCTAATGGCTATCAGTAAGGATGATGCCAAAGAAGATGACAACAATAAGTTCATTATCAACCCTAGCCCTATTACTCGCCTGAAAAGCGGCAGCTTGATGGTCGTCATTGGTGACAACCGGGGAATCGACCGGCTACCGGTGTAGAGGGCAGACAGCAGCAGCAAGACCTTAGGGCAAGAGGGGCATAGGTGAAAGTCATAGGATTGATGAGCGGTACCTCAGTAGACGGTATTGACGCGGCGCTGACAGAGATATCTGGACAAGGCTACTCAATTCAAGCTGAGCTGATCAAGGGCATCACCTATCCGTATTCTGTAGAGGTGCGATCGCGTATTCTGGCAATTTGCGCGAATGAACCTGTGACGCTAGCAGCGCTGGCTGATTTAGATGATGCGATCGCCGATCACTTCACCCAGGCTATCCGGGCTCTTGACAGTGATCTTGCCACCGTCGATTTGATCGGCTCTCATGGCCAAACCCTACACCACCGTCCCCCTCAAGCCGGTAGACTGGGCCATACGCTACAGCTGGGTCGGGGCGACCTGATTGCCAAAGCCACTGGCTGCCGAACCATCAGCAACTTTCGCACGGCCGATATTGCCCTCGGCGGACAGGGCGCTCCTCTGGTTCCCCTGATTGACGCTTGCCTGCTCAGCCGAACCGATTGTGATCTTGCCGTTCAGAACATCGGCGGTATTGGCAACGTCACTTACTTGCCGCCCTGGCCAAAACTGCGGCCTGGCAGCGCTGCCGATCCGATAACGCCGCCTGAAGGTATCAAAGGGTGGGATACTGGCCCAGGAAATGCTTTGATAGATTGGGCCGCTACCCAGCTTTCGCGAGGCTTGAAAACTTACGATAAAAACGGTGACTGGGCTGCTCAAGGAACTCCGGATCAATCTCTGATAGATCAGTGGCTTCAGCATCCTTTTTTTCAGGAAAGGCCGCCAAAATCTACCGGACGAGAGCTGTTTGGTGCTGGCTATGCCGCTCGATGCTGGCAAGTAGCCCAAGCTAAAAGCCTTAGCCCTGAAGACTTTTTGGCAACCCTTACCGACTTTACAGCGGCCACTATCGCGCTCAGCTACCGCCAGTTTCTGCCGCAGATCCCGACCGAAACGCTGGTCGGCGGCGGGGGTAGCCACAATCGCTATCTGATGGCGCGCCTGCAAGGGCGGCTACCGGCTTCAAAAGTGATTTCTACGAGTGATCGTCAGCTCGATGCAGACTACAAAGAGGCTTTGGCTTTTGCGATTTTGGCCTATTGGCGCTGGCACGGAGTTCCTGGAAATTTGCCTGGCGTCACAGGTGCGAGTCGGTCTTGCTTACTCGGTGAAATTTGGGCACCCTAAAGTGCTGGTAATAGGGGTAGTGCTGTGGCCCACAGCTTTTTACTTGAGCCTGGTCGATGGACATTGCAAGGTACTTGGCTAACTCGGGAGGCCCTACCGACCCCTGTCAAGGGCAAGTTTCTAGTGGCTTGGAAACCGGATGGCTGCTTTGTCATCGCAACCAAGCTATCTTTTCCTGAAGATGAGCAAGAGGACATCGTGATCCAGTCGAGAGGCCGGATGACCCAACCAGAAAGGCAGTACACGTTTGTCTTGCAGCACAGTCTTTTAGGCCAGGTCGAAGGCGAGGGCTGGATCGCCCCAGAGACAATCGTGCAACGCTACTGGGGACTTAGCGACAAGCAACGCCGTACCGGCTTTGAGACGCTGCGCCAAATTGGCCCTGAGCGGTATCATTTTTCGGGGGGGGTCATGGCGGGGCACTATCTTACTAGCACTATAGAAGCTGAGCTGGCTCGACAATAATGTCAGATCCTAACGCTGGGCGTAAAATTTCAAACCGCTATGACCTGATAGAGCCGATTGGACATGGCTC
>JBARVU010000005.1:0-17865 GCA_049646425.1 Phormidesmis sp.
GTGAGACTGGCGCTGGTCGCACCGCTAGCAACCGTCGTACTGACATATTCACCCGCTTCAAAGCTGCCGTTCTTGTTGAAGTCTACCCAGCCGTGAAGGGTCGCAGTGCTGCTGGTGCTATTGACCACAGGGATACTGCTGAGGCTATAGCTTCCACTCGAAGGCACGTTTGGCAACGTGGTAAAGGCGTCCTCGTCTCTAGGCGTTTGGTCGTTGTCATCGGCGGTTGCCGCTGTGTTCTGAAGAGTGCCGAGTTCGCTGTCGATATTGGTTCCTAGTCTTAGCCCTGCCACTGAGGTATGGCGCGGGCCATTATCGATCAGGGTGGTTTTATAGTTGCCGGTACCGGTGCCGATGGCGGCATCTGGCGCATCGCCGTAGTCTTCGGTCGGCGAAACGACCGTTGCCTGATAGTCTTCTACTTCACCATTGCTAGCTACTCCAAAGGAGCGCTCGTCCTGGTTGACTGTCGCAGCATCGTCGGTGAGGGCCTGAGTGCTCAAGCGGAAGCGAGCATAGGTAGTTCCCGCTGTGGTACCGCTGGGAACTGACCAGTTGAGGTTGGCGCTGGTCGCACCGCTAGCAACCGTCGTACTGACATATTCACCCGCTTCGAAGCTGCCGTTCTTGTTGAAGTCTACCCAGCCATGAAGGGTAGCAGCGCTGCCTGTGCTGTTGACAACAGGAATGCTGCTGAGGCTATAGGTTCCGTTCGAAGGTACGTTTGGCAGCGTGGTAAAGGCATCTTCGTCCTTCGGCGTTTGGTCGTTGTCATCGGCGGTTGCTGTCACATTCTGCAAAGTGCCGAATTCGCTGTCGATATTGGTTCCTAGTCTTAGCCCTGCCACTGATGTATGCCGGGGGCCATTGTCGCTTAACGTAGTTCTATAGTTGCCGGTACCGGTGCCCGTGGCGGCATCTGGCGCGTCCCCGTAGTCTTCGGTTGGCGAAACGACCGTTGCCTGATAGTCTTCTACTTCGCCATTGCTAGCTGCCCCAAAGGAGCGCTCATCTTGACTGACTGTCGCAGTATCGTCAGTGAGGGTCTGAGTACTCAGACGGAAGCGAGCATAGGTTGTCCCGGCTGTGGTGCCGCTGGGAACTGACCAAGTGAGGTTAGCGCTGGTCGCACCGTTGGCGACCGTCGTACTGACATATTCACCCGCTTCAAAGCTGCCATTCTTGTTGAAGTCTACCCAGCCATGAAGGGTCGCACTGCCGCCGGTGCTGTTGACAACAGGAATGCTGTTGAGGCTATAAGTCCCATTCGAAGGAACATTTGGTAACGTGGTAAAGGCGTCTTCATCTTTCGGCGTTTGGTCGTTGTCATCGGCGGTTGCTGTCACATTCTGCAAAGTGCCGGATTCAGTGTCGATGTTGGTTCCTAGCTTGAGCGTTATTACAGGTGTATGCCTGGGGCCATTGTCGCTTAAAGTGGTTTTGTAGTTGCCGGTACCGGTACCGGTGCCGGTATCTGGCGCATCGCCGTAGTCTTGCTGAGTTGGTTGAACACCATCTCTAAGATAAATGCCTCCGCCTGCTACTAGATCTAACCCGCCTGAATTCTCTGGTGTGTTAACCGGAAAGTTCGTCAGGTTCACCAGATTATTGGAAGTACTGCTGGCAGGCGTATCATTGGCAAAAAGAGAATAGCCATAAATGGTTTGTCCGGGCAAAGCACTTAAATCGGTCAGAGATAGAAAAATGCCGTTAATCGTTTGAAGGCCAACGATGTGAGAAGGCCTAAAAGCGGGTTCACTTTCCTCCCGGCGCATTACCGCAGATATTAGGTTGAAGCCCGAAGCTCCCCAGGCATTAGAGGCAATACTCTTAAGGGGGCCATAGCTGGCAGGTTTGCCGCTGGCATCTAACGATGTGATAGCAGCGATCTTAAACGGATCGTTGCCGCCCCGTTCGAGTATCAAGAAGCCAATATCGCTTTGAACCGCCGCTGACTCCGTGAGCCCGTTTAAGACAACGTAGTCAATTCTTTCAACATTGTTGCTAGAGACGTTACCTTCTAAATTTGAGAAGGCGTTATCGATGCCACGGTTGGAAATGTCACCCAGAATGCCCGCTTCTACGCTGTTGGTATAGGTGGAGCGAAGTTGAGTAGTGGAAGTGCCCTGTTCAAAAAATAGAACGTTTCTTCGTCCGGTGACGCCAGCATTGTTAATTCGTTGAAATTGGATGTTGTCAGCCAGCCGAATTAAAGAATAGTTAGCCGTATTGACTCTGAAGCCGGTAACCTTGAGATCGTTTGTTGCGCCGTCGCCAAAATTCAGGGTGATGCCACTGCCGCATGCTCCGTACTCTGGTCTACAGGGATTTGCTACTGTGGTAGTGTAGCTGCTGCTAGTCCCTCGTTGATAGGTGGCATTGAGATTTGTAATAGCCGTTTGGGCCGATGCGGTAGAGGCATAGCTGAGGGCGATCGCACTTGCCAACCCCAAAGAAAATCCAATCCGCTGCCCCGACATGGGCTGAGAACAATCATCGCCTGAAGCAGATTTTTCTCGGCGCGATCGCTGCTGAATTCCCCAACGGTCTGAGTTGAAAATTTTGAACTGCTTGAGGAATCTCTTTGCGTTAGGCATAGCTATGAAAGGGCGAGTTTGCAACAGGCATGAGCATCAAGGGTTGAAGTGGCATTTTTTGCGAAGGGTCTATTGCTCTACTTGCAAATCTTCTTCCCGATCTATAAAGGTAATCTCCGCCTCTCGAATATCGCTAAAGACAAACTCCACCCGGCGATTGCGGGCATAGTTCACCCGATCTGTTTCTTCAACCCGCAGCTGAGTTTCTCCAAAAGATCGAATTGTCATCCGCTCGGGCGCTACACCTGAGCGCAACAGGTACTGTCGCGCATTCTCGGCGCGGCGACGGCCCAAGTCCTGGTTGTAAGCCGCGCTTGCCCGAGAGTCAGTGTGCCCGTATAAATCAAGAATTATCGTTGGATGCTGCTGCATGACCGCCGCGATTCGCTCCAGGATAACGGCGCTGTCAGGGTTGATAAAGTCTTCGTCGAGTCCGTAGTGGATGGTGCGAGGGATTTCTAGTTGGATTTCTTGAGGAGGGAGTGGGGAAATGGGGGAATCGGGAAGGGGGGGAGTGGTGCATTGGGGCATGTTGGTCATGCTTGGCGCAGGAGGCGCTACCGGGTTAGATAGGGAACGGATGGTGGTGTTGCGGGCAGGTTCGGAGGTACCGTAGCGGGAGTCGGTGGCGATCGCACTGAAGACTTCCCCCCCAAAGAGTCCATCTAGCCTGAATTCAAAATCACCGTTGCGATCAGCGGTTACTGTTTCAACAGGCTCAGTAAGCGGCCCATATTCACCTATCGCGCTAGTAGAGCGGTAGAGCTGAATTTCGTTATTTGGATCGGCCTGACCCCGGACAACCGTTTGAGCCTCAATGATAAAAAACTCAGGACTGACAAACTGAGGTGCATTGACCGCACCGTTGCCTGTGTCCTGACGGCGGTTGCGAGAGTCTCTCTGAGGGTTGAGGCCGTCGCCGCGCTGAAAGCTTTGCGGGGTGCGATCGCGTCTGGCAATTAGATCGATGCTCAGCCCTTCTAGCTGATCAAAGCGGTTGCCGGTAATGATGTTCCCCTGGCTCTGGGTGTTTGGGCCTTGTCCAAAGCCGGTAACCGTGACGCCACTGCCTTTTTGATTGGAAATTTCATTGCCGACAATGCGATGGTTGCTGCCCATCACATATACGGCTGCTCGCCTCAGCCGCTGCCCGTTAGAGCGAATGCTGTTATCGGCAATGGTGACGGCACCCTCGGGCTTAAATAAGAAAATACCGCTGCCGTCATTGCCGCAGATCAAGTTGCTAGCAATCAGGCCGCCCTCGACCTGCCCGTCTAAGCGAATGGCATCGGGCATTCCTGCCAGACCATTGCCGACAAGAATGTTACTTACGACTTCTAAATTGTTGGCCTGACGACCGCTGATAATGCCGCTGCCCGTGTGATACGCAATCCGATTTTGGCGAATCGTGGTGCCAGCGCTATCAAAAACAGACACGCCAAAGCTAGAGAGCACCGCTGGCAGGGTCTCGTCGGGAGGCAATCCCAACCAGTTTTGTTCGATCACAATGCCTGTGGGCGGCTGGTCAGATGCGCTAACACCCGCCGGTGGCAGCGGCGTTTCACGATTTAGTGGGGCGGGGCGGTGGGTGATAAAAATGTCAGCGGGCGGCGTCGATTGGGGTGTTTGGCTGCGAGTGGTAAACCCATACAAGCTCAGCCCTCGCACCGTGATATTGTCTGCCGAGAGGGTGAGGCCGCGAAAGACTTCGACATCGCTCGCCGGTCGGATCGTGACGACTGGAATGGGCACAGCGATTTCAGCAGTTGCTGAGCGGTTGGCCTCGTAGCCTGGTTGAGTGGTGCCATCAATGGTGACATTGGGTTGAGCGATCGCGGGCAGCACCGAAGTCAGCTCAATGGTCGTTTGACCAACCGGCAGATCAAACCGGATTTCTGGAGTCGACTGCTCAATGACTAGCTGCTGCTCAGCCGCGCTCAAAGCCGAGCGCGGTAACGTGCCATTGATCAAGGCGATCGCCTCTCTCAAAGTAATCACCGCATCTGCCTGAACTGGCCCATCGCCTGGGCTATTCACCGTCACTTGAACCAGCGATGGCGATGCAACCTGGCTCCAGCCAACCGCAGGCAGCAGCAGGGCGCTAAGCACACTGCCCGTAGCGAGCATTCGACGATGTTTTTTAAGTAGTGGTGGGGCCATCGGTTGGACTGTGAAGAATAGGAAGCATATTGGTGGAGAAGAGAATCATTTAAGGGGCAACACTGGCAGGCACAGCATCGACGGTTGTTGGCACTTCATTGGATTCTTGAGGATCAACGCTGGCCGGATTTTCAGCGGGTTCTGCGGGCTCAGCGCCAACGACAGCTTCTCGCTGCTGAAAGGGCGCGTTAGGCTGGGTGCCAAAGCCATTGAGCAGGCCGCTGAGCTTAGCCGTCACCCCCAGGTAAAAGCCTCCGGCACTGCGGTCTTCACCAAAGTCGCGATCATGAGCTGACCCGGCACTGTAGCCCGCCGAAAGCCGCAGATCGGGCAGCGGATAGTAGCCTCCTTCTATTGAAAATCCGGTTTCCTGGTAGCCACCGCCGCCCAGCCAGCGGGCCTCACCCACCACATCCCAGCGGTAGCCCAGACGATAGGTGGCTCTGAGCTGAGCAAGCTGTACAATACTGCTAGTAGAGAAATTTCCGCCAGCGCTGTTGATCGCGGTGCGGCTGTTGCGCAGCGCATATTTGCCGTATAGCTCCCAGCGCCAGTTAGGAGCATAAATCGCTTCAGCCGCCAGTAAGTGTTCTTGAGTGTCCGTGCTACTACCAAAAATGGCATTGGTCGGAATCGTGTTGGGATTCAGACGATGCTCATAGCGCAGCAGGGCGTTGAAGCGATCATTCTCAGGATTGCGGTAGGCCAGACCCAGCTTTAATAGACTGGTTGTACCCAGTCCGCTGATGCCCTGGTTGGCGGCGCGGGCCATCTGATAGTCTCCTAGCACGGTGAGTTCGGGCGACAGCCGACCGAGCGCCGACAGACTAAACACCGTATTTGAATTTCGTGAAGACGAGCGATGCTCGAACCGGGTGCTGGCCTGGAAGTCTGGATTGTCAGTGTAGGAGAGGCCAATGCTGTAGCTTTCACCGCCTGCTAACCCTAAGGAAGAGGCGGTATTGCCAATCGCATAGGGCTGTCTAAACTGAGTGCTGGCAGCGGTTTCATTGCCAAAGGTAGAAAAGACCCGCTCATAGCCCAAATCTAGCTTGAGGCCCGGTGCGAGCGTTATCCCCTGTTCCAGACCAATGGTGCCCCCGACCTGGCGACCATCAATTGTTGAAAATCGACCGTGAACGGTGGTATCAGAGGCAAAGGTGTGCTCTCCTGAGACATCGAGGGTGGTGACACTTCCCCGGCTGTTACCGCCGCCGCCATAGAAAATTTGGTTGACGCCGAGATTGAGCCAGGGCATGGCCTCCCAGTTGAGACCTATCAGCGTGCGGCTAGGATAAATCGGGTCTACAGCAGAAGAGAGGTTGAGTTCGTTCTGGGCGATGAGGGTGAGCTTGTTGGATATGGGCGTGGTGAGGCGGGTTCTGAGCTGGTCTGAAGTGACACTGGGAAGAGCGTTGAGGCGATCGCTGCGATTGCGGTGAATCCAATCCACTTCAGCGGTACTCTCGCCTAGCTGCTGAGTCAGCCCCAGCGAGTAGGTCGTCAGCGAATTATCCAGAGCGGTGCCGGGCGCAGTATTTTGCCCATCTAACAGATCGGTGAGGTCGGTAATGATTTGAGGCGCAGTGCCAAAGTTATCCTCATGGTCAAACTGGGCTCGCAGCGAGGTGGTGCTGCCTAAGCGACCAGTTAAGTTCGTGCCATAGCGGGTTTGACCGGGGACAAAGCTAGTCGTGGCCAGATTGGTAAAACCCGCATCGGTCGAGCGAAAGTAGGCGCGGCCATCGAGCCAATCGCCCAGGCTGCCGTCGAGCTCCAGGCGGTAGGCGGTGCCGCTAACGCTGCCGTTGGCATTGACGTTGCCAGCTGTGTCAAAGTCGCTGGTAGATTGAGCGATTTCGGCGGTGATTTGAGCGCGATCGCCCAGGGCAATCCGAGCATCTGCGCCATAGAGCGTAAAGTCACGGTTGCCCTGCGCTTCAGTGAGGTAGCTAGCGCCAACCCAAGACTCCTGCCCCTGCGTGCGGCTAAGGCTGTACTGCAAACGGCCTGCCAAAATGTCGGTGTTGCCGCCATCTTCATGCTGGTAGGTGGTAACAATTCGCCGCACCAGCAGTTGACCAAAATCATTCACCGCAGTGCGGGCCACCGGGTCTCTAAAAAGCAGCGTACCCCGGTCATAATCAATCTCATAGTCAGCGCCGCGAGAGAGTGCCTGCCGCGCCAAGACCGTTCCTGGCCGTTCCAACTCTTCTAGCTCCAAATAAACCCGCTCACTGCCCGGCACCAGGTTTCGCTGCGAGGTAAAGTAGAAGCCGCTGGTGCCATCGGGGGCAATGGTATCTCTTTGAAAGCCTTCTACATTGTTGGCATAGAGACCCGTCACCGCCAAATCGCCAAAGTTGTAGCTAGCTTTAAAGCCGTGCAGTTGGCGATTGGTGGCGGTAAATAGCTGCGCGGCTGTAGCAAATTCTTCAGTGTTAAAGTCACCCCACATGGCATAGTCAATGCCTGCTGGCGTAGCCGGTGAGCTGCGCTCAAACCGCAAATACACACTGTCGAGCGAGGGCGCAACCACAGTGGACTGAGAATCGTCGCCGTAGGTTGGGTACACATTGCGGCAGTCGCCGTCGCTGGCTCTAAAGAGCGTCGATTCACCACGACAGTTTTCATTTAGAGCGCGATCGCTGTTATAAGCACCCGTATACAGCCACTCACCAATATTGCCAGTGGCAAAGACAGCGCCGTCTACATCTAGCGCGTAGCGATTGTCATTATCGAGCGGTAAAAAGTCTCGATAGCTATCGTAAAAATCGGTGCCCCTGGCACCCAAACGAAGATCGATCACGCCGGAAACCAGACTAGGTCGCTGCGGCGGTACAAACTGAATTTGACCAAAGGCTTCAAACCCGGAGGCTGTTGCCTGTAACTGCACCAGGTGAGCTGTTAGCGAAGAGCGTAGCTCAGCGGTAAACTCTCCATTTACTACTGCCGTCTGAAAGCCCGGTTGGTCAGGCGCTTGATCAGCTCCAATAAAAGCACCATCGCTCGTATTGAGCGTGACGGTTGTATTCCACACTGATGAAATGCCCGTATGGTCTATGAGCTGACCGCGCACCGTCGCCGTCGAACGACCGTCAGCCGGTAGCGTCTCTGGGGCAAACAACGTCAGCTTTTCGGGCTGACCACGCACGACGACCGAGGTACTGGCAAGCACCTGCCCGGTCTCAGTCGAGACGACTTCAATCCGGTTGTCTCCAGCGGCCAGAGAGATTCCATACCAGGTTTGGGTTCTAATCTGAGTAGTGGGATCGGTCTCTGTACGCCCTACCTGACTGGCATCGACCAGTTGACCATTCACCAGCAGGACAATCTGCGCGCCTACTGGGAAACGCACGACCACTGAGGTAGAAGGAATGTCTAAGACGGTGCCTGTCTGCGGTGTTAAGATCTCGACTTGATCGGATGAAACCGCTACTGCCTTTTCACTCGGACTGGCAAGTTCAGCCGGGGTGATGGCAATTTGAGGCAAACTGTTGGGGTCGTATACCGCTTGAGAAGGATTGAGTCCGGTTGCGGCGATCGCCAGACGAGGCACCTCCGGGCTGCGGTCTAGAGTCAGGCTCGGCTGATCGGGTTCGAGGGTTGATTCAACTAAAGCCAGATCTAAATCAGTCTGCAATGCTCTGAGCCAGCGAGGAGCCTCGGCTGCTTCTACTGCCGGATTGAGAAACCAGGTCTGGGGGGAGGCGATCGCAATTTGCCCCTCCACTCGCACCGATTCTGAGATGTCTTCAGTCAAGGCCGCTGGATTGTAGGCCAGCTGTTCGGAGGGTCGAGTTGCCGCTGGACGGACATCGCGTGAGCGAATTTCAATCTGGTCCACCGGGTCTGCTGCGGGCTGCACGTCAATCTGTGGCACAACAGATGGAGTAGGCTCTGCTTTAGCGACCTCAACAGGTATCAGCCCCGCCCATAAAAGCAGGCCAGCCAACAAAATTCGCCAGATTTGATGGGTTTTTCTAGAGACCATTTGACCCTGACTCCTCTTGGAAGGTAGGCGTCACCCCAAAATTCATTCGCACCAATCCGCCGGGTGCCAGGTTGACCAGTCTCGAATCACTGTTGCGTTCGTTGAAGTACAGATTTGGCGCTAGGCTGTAGCCCGGCAACGCACTCAGATCAAGCGTCCCGGTTCGTTGCCCTGGCAGCATTTTCTGTACCGAAAACAAACCGTCGGCGTCGGTCACCACGCGATTGCCATCATCTAAAAAGATCACGGCGTTGGGGATGCCTGCCTCGCCGGTTTGCTGTTCACCGTCAAAATTTTTATCTTCAAACACTCGGCCAATCAGCGTGCCACAGTCAGAAAGCAAGCCAGGATCGAGCACTAGCTGGTGAGTACTCGGCCCAGCCTGAAGGCGAAAGCTGTTGTCGGCACGTTCAGCGGTGACAATAGCGCTGTTGCGGCCTGTTCCTCTTCTGGCATCGGGGGTAATTCGAGTGGCATAGATAATCTCCAGGGTTTGATCGAGCGCGATCGCCTCAGCCACACTAAAGCTCACTGTCGCGCCAGCCTGTCGGGTGCTGACTGCTATCGGTACGCCGTCAATCTGGCCAGAGACTGACTCTGAAATCAGGTTAAACCCCGCTGGCAGCGTGTCAGTTGCCACAATCGACTCCACCTGCGCTTTCGCTAAGCTCTGGATCAACAGCCGGTACACGACAGCATCTCCAGTCTGCGCTGCCGAGCGATCGGCAGATTTGGTCAGGCGAATCTGACTGCTTTCGCACAGCGCCGTACTGAGACCCAGCTCTACAAAAATCAGGTTCTGCGCAGCCGCATCACGCACCTCGACCGTTCGCACGACTTCTGTAAGCCCGTCTACGCCAATGGGTTGCCCGTCTAGAGAAGTGGCCCGGTAGCCAAGTCTGCGGGTATTGTTAGCCAGATCGTTAACAGTTTCTAAAATCTCAATCTTCACTCGTCGCTCTCTAAAGGCAGACGAGGCCGAGGGATTAATCACCAAAATATATTGAGCCCCCGCCGAGGTTTGCTTTAAACCGGCATTGGCAGGGCTGGTCAGCGGCGCATTGATGTCTAGCAAAAAGTTGTAGCGTCCCTGACTGGCTCCCAGATCAAACGGATTGCGATTATCTTCATTGGGTGGAATTCTGTCAGCGCCCTGGGTTGGCGTCAGCGCCACCAAACTGCCGATATCTAAGCCGCTAGCCCCCGGCTCATACAAAGCCAAGGAGAACCCAGCATAGCTAGCCAGCGGTTGCCCCTCACACCCCAGTAAAACGCCAGCGGGGTCAATGAGTGCAGCACCCACTTGAATTTGGATGGGGTTGGAGATAATGCCAGCCGCCACCCCTAAACTTTCATAGCGAGCGGTTGCTTGATTATCAATAGAGAGAGCCTGTTGGGGCAGAGGAACTGTTTGGCCAAACACTTCAGTCGCAGGCTGACTCAGAAGGACAATCAAAAAACTTGCGAAGAAGTATTTCCACCTGACGTATCTCCAACAGGGAGATTTGTAGAGGGGCATTATATCCGTCTTATAAAAGATTTGGTAGCGGCCTGAAATCGCCTGGGGCATTAGAGGTGTTGCCCCAGGCTCTCCAGACAATGTTGGGCCCTAGTGGAAAGGAGCCAACACCATCAGGCTACAGATTTACTCAACGGTGACTTCATGAGAAACAGAAACCGCTTCTGTCGTACTCAGCTTGTCAAACGCCCACTTCACCTGGGTATAGGCTTCGGCGGGTGCGGGCTGTAGCTCAACCGTGCCATCTGGCAGAGTGACTTCTACCATCGGCTCAGCGACAAATGTCTCGCCGCCGTCGATGCTGTAGGTAATTGTCGCCATCTCATTGCCCTTAGCTGACCCCAACACATAGGTCATTGCAGGCGCAATCGGCTGAGTCACCACCAGGTTTTCAGCAGAAACGTCACCTTCATTTTTAGACGCCACTACATAGCGCAACACATCTCCAGGCTGCACGGTAGCCTCGCCTTCTAACTTTTCCCAAGCCAGCTTGGGCTGACCATTTTCATCGGTCACGGTGACCTGCTTGTCAGCGCTCATCACCAGCTTTACTTCTGGCTGACGAAGCCTTTGAACAATCGCCTCACCCGCTTCCTGCAAATTTGCCAATACTGGCGTACTCACTGCCAGGGGAGCGATCGCGACTAAGGCCGCAAAACCAAATCCAAACAAAAACTTACGCTTCATTCCTAATTAATCCTGATTGGTGTACAAAGTAGTCGAGTGATTCTACATAGAGCTGAAGAGACGAACGCTTGTGCTCTGCGTTCATCCCTTACTGCTAGCGAACCTAGTTAATCCGGCGACGGAATATAAGAGAGCCGCCGTTGGCAGGGCCTGGCAAAACGGTTCCTACCGTGTTCTGATAAATATCAACCCTAGTCCCACTGACCGGATCGGTACTGAAAGTTGTTGCACTAGTCGCGCCAGTGTACAGAACTGTAGTCCCTGGCTTGAACTGAGTGTTCTGTTGGTGGGTTGTATTGGCAGCCCAGTTATTCCCGCCTGTTGTGCCGTCCTCTGCAACCACAAAGTTGTTGGCGCTGAGCGTGACGTTACCGCTCCCGGCCGAAGCCTCTGAGATGTTCACATAGTCAACCTTGTACTCAATAAACTCACCAGGCAATATGTTTTGAGCTGCTGTGAACGTATCTGTGAAGTCTATTCGCGGGGTAGTGGTATTATCGGCACTAAAAACACGCGCCTGCTTGAACAAAGATACAAAGCCAGTATAGATACGGTCGATAGTGATGTTGTAAGTCACCTCGTTACCGAAGCCTGGGGAAGCAACAGGGTCATCATCTGGGAAGGCAATGATTGGAATAGCAACCGACTGTAGTGCGGGTTGACCATTTGGCAGTTGAACCGCCACGGTGTAATTAACTTGTTGATTAGGAGTAACACTACCCACGTTAATATGAGCAGTGGTACCTGGTTCAAAAACGAATGTGCCACCAGTATATCTGTATACAGCGGTGTTACCAGAATAGTCAATGGTGACGACCGTGCCATCAGGAATGTCAATAGGTGTTTTAGTTGATCCGGTGGATGTTATGGCAAAGCTGTTAGAACCGTAACGGTCAATGGGAGAAGTTGTGGTGCTAGCAGCCAGGGATGGCGCAATTGGCTGAAGGGTGACATTCGATAAGAATCCAGCGGTAGCCGGATTAGTCAATGTGTTGTCGAAAGTAACCAGGCCTGGATTGAAGACGCCTGTTGGTGGGATGTTACCTGGGCCAGCTGGGCCGGTGCCGGGAGGCACAATGGTCGATTTGTTGGTAAAGTCATCGTTATCGTTGTTAGGGCCCACAGCGGCAGGGGTAGCGTTAGGCCCATTCAGAATACTGCTAGTGGTGAGGCTGATAGTTACCTGGTTGACTTCACCACCCGGGCCAGTACCGGTGTTGCCGCCTGGGTCAATATTACCTGGAGCAGGGTTGGGGGCAACGACACCATCATCATTGCCGGGAGAGTAAGGAGCCCCTGGCTGATTGTTTTCAAAGTTGTTGGGGTTTTGGTCACCTGATTCGTCGTAAACTATGTTATTGACGGGGCCGCCTACAGTTGAACCAAATACCTGAGCCAGGTTATTAACAACACCCCCAGGTGAAGTTAGGCCACTGGTGACGACCGTAAATTTGAGACCTGCAACAGAGAACCCTGGCGCAAGCGGCCCATTGTTGACAAAACCAATTCTAGTGACGTCGGAGAGGATGGCCGGTGCGGTTGTACTCCAGGTGGGGGTCGTCGCTAGCGGATCAGAGCCTGACGCTGCGACAGTAGAGTACACCGCTGTCCATCCTGAGGGCGGTGTACTGACAGACTGTAAGACAGTGTTTGCCGGAATTGCATCAGAGATTAAAACGCGCGTCTGGGACGTGCCGTCAAGCTGAATGGGAGTACCTGCTAACGAGCCTGCCTTAAATGCACTACCAGGCGGAACAACTGACTCAACTCGAAGCCCCAAATCGTAAGTGATTTGGTCGTCTGTAGCGCTAGTAGACGAATTGCCGACTACCGATGAATTTTTGAGGACGGTGGCAAGTGCCAGTGGGTTGTCAGCTGATGCAAATGGCCTACTCTGTGATGCACTGGCTTCACGCGGGGCATAACCAGGAGTAATGATGCCAGCATCGACTGTATATAAGTTGGCAAGAGGATTGGTTCCAAGGGATAGCGGTTGGTTTTGGGTAGCTGGCGTGTTGTCATTGTCAGGGACATCACCTAGCGTGACGCTGACGGGTTGGCCAGCAATGGTTCCATTTGCAACTCGACCCGTCACCTTAACGACGAACTGCCCGTCAGGGAGAACAGTGGCATTGCCTCCCACAATAGTGGAGTAATTGCCCCCCGCTGCAGGGACTACGCCTAACGGAGTATTGAGATCATTTACTGAAAAGATCTCAACTTTGCCGTCCGCTCCCTTCACATTAAAGTTTAAGGCACTAATGTTGTCAGTACCTGGGATAAAGACATCTGTCGCATCGTTACCGGTGTTGGTCACCAGGAAACTATAGGTCAAGAGGTCAGTGCCTTCGATGGCACCACCGTTAGCATCTAAAAATCCATTTGGCACGGCAGTGATACCGGCAACTTCAGCCACGATAATAGTGACTGTATTAGAGGTGGCGTTGATAACGTTGGCAGGATCGCCATCGTTATAGGTGGCGGTGGCAGTGTTCGTAATGGGAGTGCCAGCGGCAGTTCCTTCAGCGATGGCGGCGCTCACCAGGTTGAATGCGCCAGCGACTACCAGGGCGGTAGCGAGAAGAGGCTTATAGGTCTGCCAGCGAGATGTTTTCTGTTCTGTTTTTACCATTATTGCAGTTGCTGATTTTTTAAGTAGAGTTCGAGCTAGGGCTGACTAAATGAAAGGATTCAAAACGTCGCCGATGAGCATCAGCCGACCGGGAGAAACGTGCGCTGTGCTTTTAATCTTGGGCTTCATTACTGCGTAGACAGCAAAAGCGCAGCCGCCTTGAGATTACCCAAGGCCGCTAAGGTGCTTTGACGAGAAGTTCATCTTTGAGAAGTTCATCTTTGAGAAGGGTTAGCTTCTCGAAGATGAGGTAGATCCTTGAAGCAGGCGTTAACTTAAACAGCTATTCTGTGAAGTTTAGGACACTGCCAGAGGTATATTGCCCGGATTTACACCTATAGTTCTAGGGCAAATTACCTAAATATTGAAATCTTTTGTTCTCTCTATACAAGTGTCGTTTACGTAAATAAGAGCGTAGATCACGCTTGACTATCTAAGTGACGCCAAGGAGGGCAGTGTGATGATATAGCGGTAGCCAGTAGTCGGAGACCCTTGGATAATTGCTTCGCCGCCGTGTTTTTTAATCAAATGGTGGCTCCATAAGAGACTAAGCTCCTGGCGAGAGGCATCTACTTTTTTGGCAGTAGCCAGAGCTTCAAAAATCTCCGCTGACTCACTCTGTACAAAACCGTTGGGAGAATGTGTATCTACAGAGACAGGGGGTGTTTTCGCAATAGCCCGCGCACCTTCTGAGGCGAATGCTGGCTGGCTGGTAGTAGTAGTAGTAGAGAAGTTGCTTTGTTCCCAAGCGATCAGCGCCTGAGGTAGGTCTTCTCCAAGCCAAGGATTAGAAACCCAGAGCGCAATACTGATGTTGTTGTCTTTGCGAGAAATATGGAGGCGTACCGTGCTGCCCGCTGAAGACATCTTAACAATGCTCAAGACCAGGTGGTAGATCAGCTGTTTGACTACCCGCTTATCGAGGTTCCAGATGCGAGAACCGGGCTCTACGGTCAGCTTAATTTTCAGATCTTTCTGTTTTATCACCTCTTCTAAAGCTGCTAGAATCTGCTGACCGATCATCTCAATGTCTACAGAGGCTAGGTCTAGCTGATAGTTTACTTCGTCGAGATCGCCGATTTCCACAATCTCGTCCACCATGCTGAGCAGCCGTTGACTGCTGCTGTGAACAATTTGGGTATACTCTTGCTGTTTTTTGCTCAGCGGGCCGTAGATTTCTCGGCTGAGCATGTTGGCCAGACCCGCAATGGAGGTCAGCGGGCTGCGCAGATCTTGAGTGAGCTGAACAACTAGATCGGAGCGGACGCAGTCGATTCTTGACAACAGTGAATCAGTCGTCAGGGCATTAGCCACTGACTGAGGGGAATGAACAGCTTTTGTAAGGGCGGTGATCGCCTGTTGCTTTTCAAATTCGCTCATGCACCAGAGGGCACTGAGTTCTAAAAAGGCGATTTCTTGCTGAGTGAACTGATGAGGCAGCAAGTCCATGATCGCAAGAGTGCCAATACAGCAGCCTTCGGTGGTGATGAGAGGAACGCCCAGGTAAGCCTGAATGCCATATTGCTGAACGAGCAAACTGCGCGAAAAGGCCGGATGAGCGGTCGCGTCGGCCAGGGCAAAAGTTTTACCGCTGTCGATAACGTGCGTGCAAAAAGACTCTGCACGCGGAATGCTGCGGGCGGTGGCGAGCTGGTTCATCAGCCCCAGACTGGAAAGGCCGACAACGGACTTAAATCGCTGAGTGTCGGCGTCGACGACGCTCAGCAGACAGATGGGCATAGCCAGCAGCCGCGATACCGTTTGGGTGGCTTCGTCGAATATGGGGATGGCGTCGGTACCCAGCAGCTTGTAGTGCGCTAGGGCCTGGATGCGATCGCGCTCACGCTGAGCCGGAGAACGCCCTTCTAAGAGACAAGAGAGCCGCGTCTGAGGGATGTTGTCGGCGGAGCTATGCTCTGTCGGTTTAGAAGTACCGTAGGTCATGCGCTGTGCATTGGAAAGGAAGAATCGTTGAATTCATCATTCCCTAAGCCTCGGAGGAGATCGACCCGGCACTGCGCAAAATCCTGAAGAGAAAATACTGAAGAGAAGTAAAGTTTGCCTGAGCTTAGACCCCTTTACGTAGGTCACTGATCCGCAAAAACATGCAGTAGACTGGTGAAGCAAACTGGGTGACAATTTTTCGCCGCTTTCCCTCTATATTTGTTCTGTCCTTAATATATAGATATCTAGATCCGTCTTCGGCCTATGCAACCTGCTATTCCCATCGGCACGATTCTGCAAAACCACTATCGCATTGTCCAGCTCTTAGGGCAGGGTGGATTTGGCCGCACCTATCTGGCAGAAGACCAGGGCCGCTTTAATGAGCGCTGCGCGATCAAAGAATTTGTCCCAATTCAGGGAGCAGACCGGTTCTCAGACAAGGCGACTGAGCTCTTTCAGCGGGAGGCATCGGTGCTGTACCAGATCAGCCATCCACAAATTCCCAAGTTTCGGGCGACGTTTGAAGAAGAAGAGCGCCTGTTTCTAGTGCAGGACTACGTGGAGGGGATGACCTACCACAAGGTGCTGAGCCAGCGGCGGCAGCAGGGGGGGGCTTTTTCAGAAACTGAAGTCAGACAGTTTTTGCAGCAAATACTGCCCGTGCTCGCCCATATCCATGCCAAAGGCATTATTCACCGGGACATCAGTCCTGACAATATTATTCTGCGTCAGCAAGACCGGCTGCCCGTGCTGATTGACTTTGGCGTGGTGAAAGAGGTCGTCACTCGGATGCAGCTAGACGGGGTGGTTTCTCACGCCACAACGGTCGGCAAAGCAGGCTATGCGCCCAGCGAGCAAATGCAGACGGGCCGCGCTTATCCCAGCAGCGATCTCTATGCGCTGGCTGTGACGGCGATTGTGCTGCTGACTGGCAAAGAGCCGCAGGAATTGTTTGACGATGTGGATGCCAACTGGAAATGGCAGGATAGGGTAACAGTCAGCAGTGAGCTGGCGGCTATTTTGAACAAGGCGCTGAGCTATCGGCCTGGCGATCGCTTTCAGTCAGTCAGCCAGATGGCCCAAGCGCTAAAGTCGGGCGTGATCGACAGCGGCCTCACGGGGGCGCGATCGCCATCAGCCGTGCAGCCTGCCCCCTCTCGGCAGGCACCGCCGATGTCCCAGATGAAGACCGTTGCCGTCGGTCGACCCAATCCAAACGCCACTTCTACGCAGGGCGTACCTACCGTCAACCGGCCTGTCACGGCGCGTCAGGCAGCGCCCATCGTCATGCCCTCTGAGCGAGAGCGCTCATCAATGCTAGAAAATCCGCTGGCCGTCGGCGGACTGGCCGTGGGGTTGGCAGTGATCGCCGGGTTTGGCGGTTGGGCAGTGGTGCAGTCTCTAGATAGCACGGTCACACCTACACCCACGCTCACCTCGCTCCCCCCGCTGACCAGCGAACCCACGCCCACGCCCACCCAATCTACACCCCAGCCGGTGGACTATGAACAGCAGCCGCTGGATTTAGCGCCGGGGGTGACCAAGCGGGTACAGGGCAACATGCGCCAGGGAGATACGGTCAACTATCCGCTCACTGCCCAAGCAGGTCAGACCCTGACCGTCGAGCAGCTAGAAGAAGGTGTGCTGCTCAGCGTCCTGGGGCCAGATGGCAGCCCAATCAGCACTCAGGCAGATCGCGTCGTGCGATGGGAAGGCGTCCTCCCAGAAAACGGGCAGTATAAGATCCGGCTAAGCCCGGTGCGCGGCGTTAGCAGCAGTGACTATCGGCTGGATGCTACGTTAAGTCCGCTGCCCGAGCCCGAGCCCGAGCCCGAACCCACCGACCTACCCGTTAACCCTAGGCCCACCGAATCTTCCCGGCCCGTGCAGCCAGAGGTTCGCTCTCAGCGGGTCTCTTTCCCAAGTGGATCAGACGGCGTCCTGCTGGCAAACGGCGTCGGGCCAGGGACAATTCGCCGCTACGTGGTGAATGCCCGCGAAGGACAAATCATGACCGTACAAATCACCGGGTCTTCGCCGGGGCAGGCAACTTTTGACGTACTGCTGCCCGGTGGTGAAATGATTCCCGATGCCAGCGGCATTGTCTATTGGGAAGGCTTTCTACCGGTCGGCGGAGACTACTCAGTCGATGTCAGCGCCGACCAGCGAGCAGAATTTACCCTGGAGATTAGAGCCAGTGCGCAGGTGCCCTCTAACTAGGGGAGTGAAGGGGGAGAGGGCGCTTCAAATACCGTCAGACGATGAGCTGTAAGCGATTGGATTTTAGAGGCAGGCGATGGCAGCTTTGTTGGTAACCGGCACAGATACAGAC
>JBARVU010000006.1:0-5992 GCA_049646425.1 Phormidesmis sp.
GGTCTATACTGCACCTCGGCATCAGGATTTACCATCTTTTGAATGGTTTGGGCCAGCTCTAAAATGGTGTACTCGCCGGGATTGCCCAGATTGATAGGGCCAGTTTGAGCACTGTTCATCAGCCGAATAAAGCCTTCTACCAAGTCTGAAACGTAGCAAAAGCTGCGAGTTTGGGAGCCATCCCCATAAACGGTCAGGGGCTGACCGCTGAGCGCCTGGACGATAAAGTTACTCACCACCCGGCCATCATTCTCTAGCATCCGGGGCCCATAGGTATTGAAGATGCGCACTACGCGGATATCGACATCGTTCTGGCGGTGGTAGTCGAAGGCCAGGGTTTCAGCCATTCGCTTGCCTTCGTCATAGCAGCTGCGAATGCCAATGGGGTTGACATTGCCGCGATACTCTTCAGGCTGGGGATGGACTTCCGGGTCGCCATACACCTCTGAGGTAGAGGCTAGGAAAAAGCGGGCCTTCACTCGCTTCGCTAAGCCCAACATGTTGAGTGTGCCGAGGACATTGGTCTTAACCGTTTTCACCGGATTGTACTGGTAGTGAACCGGAGAGGCAGGGCAGGCCAGATGGTAAATCTGGTCAACTTCCATGCGGATAGGCTCTGTAATGTCGTGACGAACGACCTCGAAGTAAGGATTGTCCAGCCAGCGCAAAACGTTGCGCTTATGCCCAGTATAAAAATTATCCAGGCAGATAACTTCGTGATTGGCTTCCATCAACCGGTCAATCAGATGGGAGCCGATGAAACCAGCACCCCCGGTGACTAAAATTCTCATAGACTTAGATTTAACGTCTAAAACGTCTAAATGGATACTTATTCAGCTACGAACCGAAACTGCCTAAAAATGTAGCAAAGAATTTCAGACTCCACGGATAAAAACTTCGGGTTTACTGAAACTTCAATTGTTTCTATACATACCCAAAACGACTAATGCCTTAACAAAGTATGTCTGATTTTCTCCGTACTTTTAGGGAGCGACGGAACTCTAAGCTGAAAGCTTCTGTGGCTAGCTGCTGGGTGTCAGCTTCAGCACAGCCATAAAAGCTTCCTGAGGTACATCGACTGTCCCAATTGACTTGAGTCGCTTTTTCCCTTTGGCCTGCTTTTTCAGAAGTTTTTTCTTACGGGAGATATCGCCGCCGTAGCATTTTGCTAAAACATCTTTCCGCAGTGCCGGAATGCTTTCACTGGCAATAATACGACTGCCGATAGACGCCTGAATCGGAATTTTAAACTGATGGCGAGGAATCAGCTCTTTGAGCTTTTCAGTGAGGGCGCGGCCCACATAATAGGCTTTGTCTTTATGTACGATGGCGGCTAGCGGATCTACTCGGTCACCGTTGATCATCACATCGAGCTTGACCAGGGGATTTGTCCGGTAGCCAATCAGCTGATACTCCATACTGGCGTAACCTTTGCTGCGTGATTTCATCTGATCGAAAAAGTCTGTGACGACTTCTGCCAAAGGGATTTCATACATCAGCGTGGTTCGCCCCGGGGTCAGATATTTCATATCTTGAAAGTCACCTCGACGGCTCTGGCACAGCTCCATCAGGGTGCCGACAAATTCTTCAGGAGTAATCAGGTCGACTTTGACATAGGGCTCTTCAATTTTCTCGCGGTACTGAGGGTCCGGCAGTAGACTAGGATTGTCAATCTCGATCACTTCACCCTTAATATCGGTGACCCGATAAATGACGGAAGGCGCAGTGGTGATCAGGTCTAGATCGTACTCTCGCTCTAGCCGCTCCTGCACAATCTCCATGTGGAGCAGGCCCAAAAAGCCGCAGCGAAAGCCAAAGCCCATAGCGCTCGAAGTCTCAGGTTCGTATTGCAAAGCCGCGTCATTCAGGCGCAGCTTGTCTAGGGCCTCGCGAAGATCCTCGTACTGGTCAGCGTCGGTCGGGAAAAGTCCGCAAAAGACCATTGGCTTTGCTTCTACGTAGCCTTCCAAGGCAGTAGCAGCAGGGGCTTTGACCAGCGTGATCGTGTCGCCTACGCGCGCATCTTCTACTGACTTGATCGAAGCGGCGATGTAACCAACTTCGCCTGCATGCAGCTCATCGACCTGCACTTGATTGGGTGAAAGCACGCCCAGTTCGTCGATATCGTATTCTTTCCCAGAGGCCATCAGGCGAATGCGATCGCGCTTATTCACCACGCCATCGGTCACCCGAAAATAGATAATCACCCCCCGATAGCTGTCGTAATAGCTGTCAAAGATGAGCGCTCGCAGCGGGTTTTGCGTCGTATCGACCGGCGGTGGCACGAGATAGACAATCGACTCCAAAATCTCGGCGATGCCGATGCCTTCTTTCGCAGAGGCCAAAATAGCACCGCTACAGTCGAGCCCCACGATCTCTTCGATTTCATGCTTCACTCGCTCAGGTTCGGCCCCCGGCAGGTCTACTTTATTGAGTACCGGAATAATTTCTAGATCGTTGTCGATGGCCAGGTATACATTTGCCAGCGTCTGGGCTTCTACGCCTTGGGAAGCATCCACCACAAGCAACGCTCCCTCGCAGGCGGCGAGAGACCGAGAGACCTCATAGGTAAAGTCCACATGGCCAGGCGTATCGATCAAGTTGAGTACATAGGTTTCGCCGTCTTTGGCGGTATAGTTCATCCGAGCGGCTTGTAGCTTGATGGTAATGCCGCGCTCCCGCTCAATATCCATCGAGTCCAAGAACTGAGCCTTCATATCGCGATCGCTCACCGTCCCGGTCGTCTGCAAAAGCCGATCAGCCAGCGTAGACTTGCCGTGGTCGATATGAGCAATGATGGAAAAGTTACGCAGACGAGAAACGGGTACGTCGGTCATGAAGAGGCCGCTAAGAAAAATAAGGAGAATCTTAACTCATACTAGGTCTTACCGTGAGGATTTGAGCCCGTTAGTGGGCTACATAGAGGTTACCTCCTCGGTAGAGACTGGGCCAGTAAGGGCCAGCAATGGCGTAAGCTACCGGCTAATGTTGTGTCATTGCCGGAATCTTAGCCAATAAGCGATAATCTTGATGAGACGCTTGGCTCACGAGCTGCCTGGCTTAAGTGACGCAAAATCTGCGCAGCCCTTTGACTGTTGTCTTTGTCACCTCCTGCCTTGTGATTCTCTTGTGATTCTAGGACGTATGCACAATTTTAGTTGAAGCGATGCCTCGGCCTATTCGTCCATCTTTGTCCATTGAGTCGACCCCGACAGCCGTTACAGACGCGGTGGAGTTGCTCACTGATACAGCGCTGACGACAGAGCTGGCTCAGTCAGCTCAGCCTGCCAACGCGCTGGTAGTTACCCATACTGCTCAGGGTGAAATTTTATCTCTCCACTGGCCTGACATCGTCGACTGCCAGAATTGCCAGAGCCTGGTTGGGGAGTCGGTGTCGGCCCTATTTGGCCCGGTGGCAATAGAAGATTATTTTCAGCGGATGCAGCAGGTGCTTGCCACCCAAAAACCTGAAGAATTCCAGTGCGTGGTGCGCTGTGGTAATCAGCCGGTAAGTTTTGAATTTTTGCTGAGCCCGCTGCCGACTGAGGCAGGTCTGGAGACGCCGCACAAAGCCGCGAGCTTGGTAGGAGTGGGTCGCCGGATCGTCCTTGAGGTAGCACAGCTCTCTGAGGTTAGGCTGTCAAGTGGCGATGGGGATATCAGCTACTACGCGCTGCTGTCGCGAGTGGCTTCCAACATTCGTAAAACGCTCGACCTCCAGACGATTTGGCAACAAACAGTGAACGGCCTGGGAGGGCTGCTGAGGTTAGACCGCTGCCTGGTATGTGATTACTCTCAAAAGATGCAGACGGTGACGGTAGTCGCCGAGTATCACCAGGTAGAACTTCACCCCTGTTTGGGCAAGACGTTTGACCTAGCTTTGAAGCCTGATTTCTTAAAGACGCTCCAAAGCCTAAAGCCGGAGATCTCTGATTTTGAACGTGGGGAAGATGACCGACCCTATACCGTGCTGACAGTGGCGACTTGCTACCGGAGTGCACCCAACAGCATTCTGGTGCTACAGCAGCCCCCTGATCGGCCCTGGCAGCCGTTTGAAATTGATCTAATTCAGGAGCTGACCGATCAGGTCGGCACAGCGATCGCCCATGCCAAGCTCTTTAGCGAGAGCCAAAACATCACCCAGGAGCTGCGCAAAAAGTCTACAGCGCTGCGACAGACCAACGTTGAGCTGAGGCGCAAGCACGACGAGCTAGAAGAGGCCAGACAGCAGGCTGAAGAAGCCTCTCGGCTGAAGAGCGATTTTTTGGCAAACACCTCTCATGAGCTGAGAACGCCGCTCAATGGGATGATCGGGTTTCTGCGGCTGGTGCTTGATGACATGGCCGACGACGAAGAAGAAAAATTAGAGTTCATTCGGGAATCTCACAACTCGGCCATTCACCTGCTGAACTTGATCAACGACGTGCTGGATATTGCCAAAATTGAAGCTGGCAAAATGAATTTAGACATGAGCGCAGTCAGCTTGAAGGAGCTACTCGCTGAAATTGAAAATTCGCTGCGCCCTCATATTGAGCTCGGTGGCTTAGGCTTTGACATTGTGCTGCCCGCGACGCTGGACGAAATCAAGCTATACGCTAACTATCAGCGACTAAAGCAGGTGTTGCTCAATCTAGTAGGCAATGCCAATAAGTTCACCCATGAAGGGGGGATCACGATTAGCACAGAAATTCAGCCTCAGCAGGTTGACTTTGAAGGCCAAACCTGGCCCGGCTTGGTAAAAATCAGCGTGGCTGACACTGGTATTGGGGTGTCTCTAGAAAAGCAGGATCGGCTGTTTCAGACGTTTTCTCAGGTGGACAGTACTCGGACGCGCCAGTATGAAGGCACAGGTCTAGGGCTGGCGATTTCTCAGCGGTTGGTAGAGGCGATGGGCGGTAAGGTTCAGTTCATCAGTATGGGTGAGGGGCTAGGATCGACCGTGATCTTCACTGCTTTGCTGTACCAGGAGCCGGTGATGGAGGGATCTAGTCTGTAGCGTCTCTTTGAGGGTATTTAGCTGACCTGTCATTCAGAGACAAAGAACGGTCGCGCTGCTTGAGTCGTCTTGAGCTGATGGGCGATCGCCTGCCAGTCCTCAGATTCTATCTGCTCGATGGTAGCGGTGATCGCATCCCGGTAGCGCTGGAGCGATCGCAATACTTCATCTCGGTTATATTGGGCCATCATCGTGCCCAACTCGGGATTGCCGCCACCCACCCGGCTAGTGTCGCGAAAGCCGGAGCTGGCGAGCTGCTGCGCTAGCTTGAGAACTTCTGCGTCGGGTTCTTGCAGGGCCGCATAAATCAAATTGGCACTGACCATCACCGGTAAGTGAGAAATCCAAGCGACGGCGCGGTCATGGGCTTCAGGCGAGCAGTGATAAATTTGCGAGCCTAGCTGCTGAGCCAAGTGCTCTATAGTGCTGACAGCGCTAGGATTGGTTTGATAGCGGTCGGTGGCTACCGGTGTAATCACATAGGGCCGCTGTTGAAAAATCCCCGGTTCAGCGGCGGCTAACCCCGCTTCGCTCTTACCGCTCATCGGATGACCTCCGACAAACTGTGCCCAGTGCCCAGTCGCCTCGGCGACAATCGCTGTCTTGACAGAGCCCACTTCGGTGATGATAGTGCTGGAATTGAGAACCTTAGCCAACTTCATCACCATGGGCACAATTGTAGCAATGGGCGTACAGATAAAAACGACTTCGCAGGGCCGAAGCGTCGCGATGTCTGTGCTCGCCGCGTCTACAATCTGCAGGTTGAGCGCTTGAGTGCAGGTTTCTGCGCGCCGCCCGACGCCATATACCCGATGTCCCAATGCCTTCAAGTCCAGCCCCAGGCATCCGCCAATCAGGCCCAAGCCGACGATCCCGATGTTCATAGCGATATTCTCTAAGATAGTCTTCTCTAAACAGTCGTTTTCATAGCGGCTATTGCCCCTTCGACCCGCTTCTCCCTCTGAACCCTGCAAGGCGGATGTGTCACAATAAGAC
>JBARVU010000007.1:0-19392 GCA_049646425.1 Phormidesmis sp.
GGCTAGGCGGGTCGTTCGGCAGCGCAAAAGCGCGAGGGGTGGGAGGAGCGGGGGCAGAAAGGGGATCTGGGGTTTCCTCTTCGGCGGTGGATTCAGCGACCAGCACCTCTAGAGAAACCTTAATCGGGCGTTGAAAGACGGCTTCGAAGGCTGTGGTTAAGTTTGGAATGCGCTCTTGGGCCATTCGTTGAAGTGAAGACGAGCGAAACCCAACTTTTGCGCCGACCCCATCAAAGCCAAGCAGGACGCCCTGTTGGGACATCAGCATTTGCGTACCTCTGGGCTTGAGGGCGGCCAAGATTTTAGCCCAGAGATCATCCAAACTGCCAAAGGCGGCTTCAGCAGCGGGCTTTTTGGGCTCCAGAGGAGAGTTAGTGGTAGGCTTTACCGGCTGCGCAGCGGGCTCACTGGGAGGGGACACAGCCGGTGATTCTGACGGACGGGCAGGTGATTGAGCGGGCGCAGCGGGCGGTGGTGAAGAGCGCCCAGCGCGGACGGTCGCACTGTTAACCTTCCCAACCGTCAGGTTGGCAGCAGCGCCCAGCGCACTCGGCAGTAATCCAGTCAAAGTGATTTCTAGCCACAGACGAGGCTGCGTCGTATTTTTGACCTGCCCTTCTGCCGACTGGAGCTGCTGCTGGCCGGCGAGTAGCTGCGCGGCTGAAAGGCTAGTCGCAAAGTCTGTCATCTCTGCCCAAGTTGGGGGGGTGACGGCGACCAAATCGATTCGGGTAGGCGCGCTCTTGGCAATCAGTAAGTCGCGGTAAAATCCAACCAGGCTCTGAAGCACGATCAGCGGCTCGCGGCCTTTGTCCATGAGCTGGCGAGTGCGATCTAGCAGTGCGGTACTGTCGTCGGCAGCGATCGCCCGCACCAAATTCAGCAGGTCTCGCTCAGGTACAGCGCCTACCAAGCTCCAAACGGACTCGACGGTAATTTCATCGGCCTGCAAGCTAAGCTGATCTAATAGACTTTCAGCGTCTCGCAGTCCACCCTGAGAGATCTGCGCCACGAGCTGAATAGCTGATTCAGCAATCTTGATATTTTCTTCAGCCGCGATGTAGCTGAGGTGCTTGGTCATCGCAGGTAGCGGAATTCGCCGAAAGTCAAACCGTTGGCAGCGAGAAATAATCGTCGGGAGCACCCGCTGCGGATCGGTCGTCGCCAGTACAAAGACCACCCGGTCGGGCGGCTCTTCCAGGGTTTTCAGCAGCGCGTTGAATGCTGCTGTGCTCAGCATGTGACATTCGTCGATTGCGTAAACCTTATAGCGACACTGCACAGGCGCGAACTGGGCGCGCTCAATCAGCTCTCGGATATTATCGACGCCAGTATTGCTGGCTGCGTCGATTTCAACAATATCGAGCGCATTGCCGCGACTGACCGACTGACACACGTCGCACTGGCCGCAGGGCTCGGGCGTCGGCGCGGCGGCGGACTGGCAGTTCAGCGACTTGGCTAAAATGCGGGCACTGGAAGTTTTCCCGGTGCCGCGCGGACCGCAAAATAAGTAGGCTGGGGCAATTCGTGCCTGCTGTAGGGCATGGGTGAGGGTATCAGCGATCGCCCTCTGGCCCACGAGCTGAGCAAATGTCTGCGGTCGATACTTATGGTGGAGGGGTTCGTACAAGCGGGCTAACCTAGGACAGATGTTGAGCGGCAGTCAGTGGCGATCGCCTTCTCTCAGCAGCCACTGCTACTAAGATATCGTTTCCCTTCCGAGATTGAGTCAGAGATTAAGCCAAAGAGTGAGCGCAGGCTTGAGTCAACCCGCTGCCTCAACAAGGTCAGATAGCCTCCGCTGACGGAGTCACACCGCCTAAATTACACACATTGAATAAACGCCTGAGTCAGCACTGACGTCCGGAATGATGTAAGTTCTTGCCTCGCTAGCAGCGGTTGGCTTTGGCATCTCCTGCTGTCGCAGCTGCCGGGCGCTCAGCAGCGCTGGAGAGAAAACTGGGCGGGTTGACTGCTCGGCATCCTCTAGCCAATAGCCATTCAGATAGGCATCGACTAATCGTAGGAACAAGCCTTGCAAAACGAAAGGCAGCTCACCAGCAATCTCTTCTTGAGTCGCATAGTTATCGATTAGGCGGCCCATTGCCTGCATGAGCAAACGACTCTCAGACAGCGTCGTGACATAGGTGTCTCTGAGTGCCTGCCAACGAGCTTCGAATGCTTTGATCCCAGTTAGCATAGTCATAGTTTTACAGCCAAAAAGTAAGGTAGAGGATAGGGGGTGAAACCGCTGCCTATCGCTACTGATGTATTCTCTAACGGACGTCTCTGTCCGGACGAACGGGTCTCGGTAAAGATACTGAACTTATTCGCCTTCTATCAAAGACCCCAGCTCTACCGGAGCGCCCACGGCTGCCCCTAGCGTCTGTGCCGCACTCCCACCACAGCAAGCGATTTCTACCCAGCCGTGACTGCCGATCAGCGCAGAAAGCGAGCCTGTCGGCATATCGCTGTAAGTTTTTATACCCGGAAAGTCATACGATTGAAAGGACGTTTTCAAGGTGATCTGCCAGGGTCGGTCGGGAACTACCTGCCCTGGAATGTTGCTAATCAGATTGCCAAATCTGTCTATATATTGCAGGTAGCCAGTGCATCGGTTCGCCGAGCAGGTAAAGGGCAATTGTTCTAGCGAGGTAAGACTAGCGGCATCGAGGCGATCGCCTAACGCTTCTATCGGCACGCCCTTGGCTAAGTGAGCAGCGGCTGGTGCAAAGATATCTCGACCGTGAAAAGTATGGCTAGGCTGAGGGGTTCGCCAGTAGTCGGGATTGTTCAGCGTCACGGCGGTCAGCGCAGCTTCCCGCTGCAAAACGCCGCTGAACAGACCGTTGTCTGGCCCTACTAAGAAACCGCTGGGGCATTGAATCGCGATCGCCCGACGAGCCGAGCCGACACCCGGATCAACCACTGCCAAATGCACTGTTCCCGCAGGAAAATGCGGGTAGGCCATCGTCAAATTGAATCTAGCTGCCGAAATATCCTGAGGCGGCAGCGCGTGGGTCAAATCGCAGGTCGTGATGTCGCCTGCGATCATCGCTATCACCCCCTTCATCACAGCTACATAAGCATCTCTGTGGCCAAAGTCGCTGAGCAACGTAATCATCGGCGGCACTCCGACACTAAGCTACAAAGCCTTGGTCGTATTTGATACCAAGATTTTGTGATAGTGATCATTGATTTTACTTAGGGTCTTAGCTTTATACTATAAATTTGGTGCATTTGATATGCCACTCAATCAGCCTATGTCAGAGGAAACCGCGCTCGAAGAGAGCGTGCAGGCACTTTCGTTGGCCGACATTCAAAGACATATTTTTATCTGCGCTGATCAAACCGTTCCAAAGTGCTGTGACAAAGCAGAGAGCATTGCCGCTTGGAACTATCTAAAACAGCGCTTAAAGGCACTGAAACTAGATGTTCCAGTCAACCAGTATGCTAGCTTCATTTTTAGGACGAAGGCAAACTGCCTAAAAGTTTGTAAAAAAGGGCCAATTCTGTTGGTCTATCCGGAGGGCGTTTGGTATCACAGCGCGACCCCTGGCGTGATCGAGCGGATTATTCAGGAGCATCTTATTGGCGGAAAGGTCGTTTTGGATTACGCATTTTTGCAGCATCCTTTGATAGAAGCGACAGAATAAGCAAGCTTTCAGATCCTACAAATCTGAGTGATGTTATCGACATTTTGGGAATACTTGATGTGGCGAACTGAAAAGTTCCGCGCTTGCGCGATTACCTTATATTAAGGATTCGTTGGTGATATCTCCAGTCAGGCAGTCCGGTTTGATTCAGACCGTATCGACTTGAGGACTAATCAGATTAATTTCTCTTGAGCTAACTCAAAGTCAAACTGTTCTGATTTATCTTTACAAATACGATGGCGGGCGTGAGGTGCGATCGCATCTGTATAGGTTCCTCTAAAGTAACTGTCAGATGGTTAGCCTGCTAACCAAAGGATGCTTTGGAGCGCTTTCCATCTATATTCAATACAAAACTCCATCAGAGACGAACACGAGCGAGCACACGGCATGAAAGAAGCTAACACAGGGGAACAGAAGAAGCTCTTACTCATTGATGACGATCCTAATCTCATCCTGCTGGTAAAAGACTATTTAGAGTTTCGTGGCTATCAGGTAATGACAGCGGGCAACGGTCGGGAGGCACTATCGGCTCTAACCGATTTGTCTCCTGACATGATTATCTGCGATGTGATGATGCCTGAGATGGATGGCTACGCTTTTGTCGAGCAGGTTCGCCAAGAGCCGGGCAAAAGCTGGATCCCCATTTTGTTCCTCTCCGCTAAGGGACAGAGCCAGGATCGGGTAAAGGGCTTGACCACTGGGGCTGATGTCTACATGGTGAAGCCGTTCGAGCCAGAAGAACTCGTTGCCCAAGTAGAATCTTCACTCAAGCAAGCGACCCGTCTCATTCACCATCAAAATAAGGGATCGAGCTCTATCCCGACCATTCAGGTGCCGTTCGATGTGGAACTGACGCCAACCGAGCTGAAGGTGGTACAGTTTGTGGCTCGCGGTATGGCCAACCGCCAAATTGCTGAAGAGCTTAGGGTCAGCCAAAGAACGATTGAGAGCCATGTGAGCAACATGCTCGGTAAAACTGGATTGCACAATCGCACAGAGCTTGCTCGTTGGGCTGTGGAGAACAATAAGGCATAGAAATGTGGCGCTAGGTCTAGCGCTTCGGCTGAGGAAATTAGGGAGCTAGAGAAATCGGGAGGTTGGGAGGCGTTTTAAGCGAGCCACAGCCAATTCTCCCCCATCTCCCTAATCAGCACCAAACTGTCTATATTTATCCACAAACTTTGATATGATTGTAACCTCGCTGGTGTAGCTCAGTTGGTAGAGCAGCTGATTTGTAATCAGCCGGTCGCAAGTTCGAGTCTTGTCACCAGCTTCCTAATAAAATCAATCACTTTGCAATCCCTCCAAGGTTTTTAGCCCTTGCCGGGATTGCTTTTTCGGCGAGATGAACCTGTGTAACATCGGCCAAATCCATAGGTCCATTAGTAGCCGGCTTGATTAATTGCTCTGAGTCTGCTAAGTCAGTATCTGTGACGGGCAAAACGGGAATGGTGACACTTATTCAGCGTTCCGCATGGATATAGTCGACAAAATAAAACTGTGGCTCTAACCAAAGTTTCAGCCAAGCGGCTGCGCCTAATCCAGCTAAGGCCAAAATCACCAGCGGTAGCCGCAGACGCACTTCATTGGGTAACAGAGCTGTTATTGCCAGGGCGATCGCAAACACTCCGATTAAGGCCAGCTGCAGCTGCTTAGTTTGCTTCAATGCCTGCCGGCAGCTCCCACAAATCTGCGTATGCTGATGGTATCGATCCAGGGCAGCTCTGCGGGTTGGGCTTTCAGCGGGCAAGGCACTCCAGGGATACTTTTGGCCATAGCGATCAAACCAGTTGCGAAACTCAATGACTAGCCCATCCGCGCTTGTAGGCATTCTATAAGCTGTTTTCCAGCTTTCTGTTTGCTGACGCGCCTGCAGTGTTTTCTCCTGCTGATTCAACAACACCATATCGCCATCCAAAACCTTGTGACGGGTTTTAAGATGCTCAAACCAACGAGGAGTAAAGTAATGGAGTCGCTTGGCGAAGTTGCGAGGAAACTGAGCAATGATACGAGATTTTCCCGGCGCTGTCGGCACGCAGTAAGTGACTAGCCCCACCTTGCGACCTTTCCCAAAGTCCAATGCATACTCTAACCGGCAGGGCGGCTCAAAAGTGATATGAGAACTAAAAACACCCTGAGTCTGGGCTTCAATCCGGTCTGAGGTGGAAGTTAGGATTTCTATGGGAACCGGGCGGGCGCGATCACGATTTCCCTGAACACCGTGGTGGGCAAAGGGAACATGACTCGGATCGGCCACATTCTCCACTAGCGTTTGCCAGTCGTAAGCGAGATCTCTCACCATCGAAGACCACACATATCCCTTTTCAGCATCCACTTGAGGAGAAAGAGGTAACGCCTTGTCAGCAGCTAGATCCGCACTCTCTGCGTCTGGCCAAATCCACACTAGGTCATTTGCAACCCGACAAGGGAAGGCCGTGACACAAAAGTGCTCGCGGTTCTCTTCCAGCAATGTGGGGTTATCAGCCTGCGGAATCCGCTGACACCTGCCTGTCTCATCAAACCGCCAGCCGTGGTAGCTGCACATCAAATTTCCGCTCTTGTCGTCAATCCGACCTTCGCTCAGGGGAGCCAGCCGGTGAGGGCATTCGTCTTTGAGGGCGGTATAGGCATCGACCAGATTCTCCGTAGATAGATGCTCAGAAGCCGAGCGTCCAGATAAGCTACCAGATTTCCAAATGACAAAGGATTTCCCCAGAAGTGTAATCGGGGTAGGTTTCCTGGGATCTAGATCTTCCACAGGAGAAACAGGATACCACTGCTGAAAAAAATCAAACTCGGATGGCATCGCTGACTCCACGCTGACAAACATCTTGCTTTTGCAACTATAGCGCCGGGCACTTTGCTCAAACACACTTTATCGGATAGAGACCTGACAGTACAACAGGTAAAGTGGCTTGAAAAGTACGTATAGCCATAGCTAAAGGGGCACCACTACGTTAGGCGCAGCCTCGCCTCTGACGTTATGCAGCCGCACTTTGCTGTCTGCTACCGCAATTGACGTTCCCAGTGTCCGGTCTGACGAGCCGCAGGCAAACCCAAGTATCACTAGAGACGCTCTGCCCCTATGTAGAGCGTAAGTCGCGATGCGAGGATGATATCAAGAACTGGGTATGGTCGCGTTGATGAAAGAGTTGGTGTGATCGTCCTTCACTAAGGATTACCGCTGCTATAGGAGGGATTATCGAGGGAACAGATGTCGCCGAGGGGAAATACCCGGATTATAAATTGCGGCCACCTCCTCGTCCGATAACTGCTCGATCTGCGCTTTTAGGTCTCCGACTGTGAAGTGGTGACCTTGGGCAGCAGCTAACTTGATAAAAGCCTCTGGATCGCTCAGCGCTTTTTCTCGCTCGCGATCAGCCTGGGCCTGTGTGACCTGCTTGTAGACATGAGCGGCATTTTTTTCAGGCATGACGATGCCTCCGTATAGTAAACGATGCTTGGCTGCCCGCAAGCTATGTTCTGGGAGGCTAGCCAAGGACGATGTAAGTAAGCAGGTTGTTACTCCCGCTTTTCTTTAGTCTACTCCTGGAACTCTCTTTTGGGCTGGTAGATACTCATTGCTCTTTAAACTTTTGTATCATGCGGGTCTGGCAAGATTTGCGAGGAGTATGCTTGAAGGCATGAAGTTGATCCGTAAATCAAGCTTCGTATCCCACTACCAAAGGAGGTCAAAAATAGATAACCGTATGCGTTCATTTGACATATCCGCAGCAGCATTCATCTCAGTAGCTAAATATCTCTGTCTTGCTTAAATAAGAGAGCACTGTCGTTGAAATAAGGTAGCTAAGAAAGGCTTTCATACTGTTATTTCAGCGCATCTCTAAGGAATCTCCTAGAAAAGTAAGAGATTGCTTGCTATTGTTGTTCTGAATACTGTTTCAATTTTGCGTTCACTAAAGAGTCTATCAAAGCAGAGAGCGAGTCATCGGTAGACGGCTTGCTCTCTGCTTTCTGTTGTAATTCTCTTGTTCTGTAGCCGATTCTCCGCCGATTCTTCATTGCCCTCGCCGATACCTCAGATGACCTTCTTCGATAAGCTAAGCCGGGCGATTGATGAAAATCAGAGTCTTCTCTATGTGAGCTTGGATCCAAATCCAGAGGTGTGGTCTGAGTGCTATGAGCAGCGGCTCGCCTCCCCGGGGGCCTGTGCTTCACAGGCGGATTTGTGCGATCGTCCGCCTTTACAGGAGCTGAAGTCCTGGCTACAGTGGCTGATTGGTAGCACCGCAGATCTGGTCTGTGCCTACAAGCTCAATCCTGAATTCTATTGGCTTCTAGGAACGGCAGGAATAGCGCTGATGCACCAGACCCTGAGCGCTATTCCTGCGTCTATTCCGATCATTTTAGATGCGAATCACGGCGACCTCAATAGCAGTACGATATTTGCCCAAACGGCTTTCTGTGATTGGCAGGTAGATGCAGTCACCCTAAACGCCTTTGCCGGTCAGGATCTGGCTATCCCTTTTCTAATGTATCCTGACAGCGCTGTCTTTGTGCTCTGCGCCACGACCAATCCTACCGCTCAGCGCTTGCAGGCATATCCGACTGCCGAGAGCCCTTTCTACCTGCACCTGGTCACAGCAGTACGGACTTGGGGAACGCCCGAACAAGTTGGATTGGAAGTTGGTGCACCCACCCCCGACGTGCTAGCGCGGATTCGGGCGGCAGCTCCAGAACGGACAATTCTAGCGCGGAGCGTTTGGAAGGAGGGCACTGACCTTTCGGCGCTCTTAGCCGCTGGCCTCAATTCAGAGGGTGCTGGACTGTTGATTCCCGTGCCTCTGGAGGTGTTGACTCCATCCGACCAAGGGAGAAAGCGCCTGATAGGAAAGATTCAGGATCTGCGCGCTGAGGTTAACCAAGCGAGAACATCCGTGCTTCAGCGGAGTCCTGCCTGCTCTGTATGGTTTTCAGATGTTTGTCTGTTAAATCCTCCTAAGCATGTCGCGCTGATTTTGCAACTGTACGATTTGGGCTGTCTTCAGTTTGGAGAATTTGTGCAGGCGTCAGGGGAGACCTTTCCTTACTATATTGACCTGCGAACGATCATTTCCAATCCTCAGGTGTTTGAGCGGGTGATTGGAGCCTATGCTGTCCTGCTCAAAGCGCTCAAGTTTGAGCGGATTGCGGGCATTCCCTATGGCGCTCTACCCACGGCAACTGGCTTAGCGCTGCGGCTTAACTATCCGATGATTTTCCCGCGCAAGGAGGTCAAGGCACATGGGGCTAGGCGATTGGTGGAAGGCCATTATGCTGCCGGAGAGACAGTTGTAGTCGTCGACGACATTGTTATTTCGGGCAAAAGTGTCATTGAAGGTGCCTCTAAACTTCAGTCGGTAGGCTTGAAGGTAGAAGATATTGTGGTCTTTATTGACCATGAGCAAGGGGTAATGCAGCGGCTGGCGCAGCAGGGCTATCGAGGGCATGCGGTGCTGAAGATTTCCGAGATTGCGGAAACGCTCCTTGCTGCTGGTCGTTTGAGTGAGGCTCAGTTTGAGGCTGTGGTGGAGCGATCCTGACCCAAATCAACTGATTTATAAGCTGCACATCTTCAATCCTGCCAGCAGTTCTTCCGAATGTGCGACGAATCCAAAGCATTGGTTGACGTTGTAGAGCGTCGCTTGCAGGCAAAAGGCGGGTGACGTCGTAGCCGTACAGTCCTCTAGCAAAATACAGTCATACCCCAGGAAGTTTGCATCTTGAAGGGTCACCATGACGCATTGATCAGCGTTGACGCCTGCAAAAAAGAGCGTTGTGCGGCCCAAATTGCGGAGGATGCTGTTTAAGGGCGTATCCCAAAAGCCGCTCATGCGGTACTTATCTACCCGAATATCTTGCGGTGCCTGCTCTAGTTCGTCTACGACCGCTGCGGCCCAACTTCCTGCTGTGAGAACAGGTTCGCTGTTAGCAGGTAAAGGATCGCCTAAGCCGATGCCAGTGCCAGTGGGGTTGTAAACGTGACGCAGACCAGCGCTGATGTTGAGCAAGTCGGGGCGATTGCCCCAGTTGAGCCAGAGCACAGGGACATCGGCATTTCGCAATGCCGGTAGCAGGGTTTGTAAGGGGGCGATCGCCCTCCGAGCAGGCGCGACATCAACCCCGATCTGGGCTAGCCAACCTTCAGGATGACAAAAATCATTCTGCATATCGATCACTAAAATGACCGCCTTAGATAGATCGAGCCGAAGACTTTTTGTGGCGGTTGTTAGCGACATTACCCGAGCAGTCAGGGGGACTCGCGTGATATCGGCAACGGTCTCATTGACTAGCCAAGCGTTGGGCGGTGTGCCCAACGTCTCCAGACGTGGCGGTTTCATTACAGTGTCCTACTTTAGGAAACAACGTTTAAGCAGGGGCTAGGCGGAGGCAAACTGCTCTTCTAAAAAAGCTGACATCATTTTCCATCCCCGTTGCGCAGATTTAGGGACAAAGAACATCCCCTCTGCTCGCGCCTGCGCCTGCGGATTGGTGAATGCGTGGCCGGTGTGGCCAAACATACAGATTTGCCAGTCTGCGCCTTTTTGGGTCAGTTCATCTGCTAAAGCTACTGTCTGCGTACGCGGTGCGAGCGGATCTTCCCAGCCGTGCAAAACCAGCACAGCGGCCTGAACTTGCCGGGCAGTTGGCTGCGAGGGTGGATCGTAAATGCCATGGAAGGTGACCACTCCGCGAATGTCTGCCCCAGAGCGGGCGAGATCGAGGACACACTTGCCGCCGAAGCAAAAGCCAATGGCGGCGACTTTGCTTTCGTCGACCTGGGGTAGATTGCGAACGGTTTCCGTTGCTAGCTGCATATGTCTAAGCAGCAGAGCGCGATCGCTATTCAACACATTCATCAGCGCACTCGCTTCCTCTGGCGAGGTGGCCCGTTTACCCTGCCCGTAGATATCTATGGCAAAGCCCACATAGCCTAAGCCTACCAGCCGCTCAGCCTGTTTAGTTTCAAAGCGAGACTGCCCTCTAAAGGTCGGGGCAATCATCACAGCAGGTCTTGGCTCAGTCCAAGCCTCGTCCCAGCTGACGGTGCCTTCGAACGTACCGGCAGCGTCTTTATACACAAGAGGTTCGGTGACTAGCATAGGAAGTGTCTTTGGAATGCAAATAGGAGAGGCTTCTCTATCGCGTCTAGCCTATCAGAATGAAGGGGGCTGATGGCGGCAATTCGAGGAGCTGCAAAAATGATTTCTTTTGGAAGAACGCCTTTTGGATTGACAGTTAAGTGAATGCTTATCTATACTAAAGTTAGTTAAGCGTATGCTTAAGTGTTCTGAAGGTGAAATGAGTAGACTGCCTGCTAATACAGACGTTTTTTTGGCGATCGCCGATCCGACCCGGCGATCGCTGCTTGACTGCCTCCGCCAAGGGGAGCAACCGGTGAAGCAATTGGCAGCGCCTTTCGACATGTCAATGCCCGCCATTTCGCAGCATTTGAGTGTGCTGTGCGATGTGGGGCTGGTGACTCAGCGGCGAGCAGGCAGACAGCGATTCTATCGACTCACCCCTGAACCACTTAAACAAGTCTCTGACTGGGTGACCGACTATGAGCACTTCTGGCAAGACAAATTGGCAAGCTTAGGAGATTACCTGGAGGAAGAATGATGACATCTTGTTTAATGCTGAGTGAGAGCTATCCTCATAGCCTGGAGCACGTATGGCAAGCCCTGACTAATTCTGAAGCGCTGGCCGCCTGGCTGATGGACAACAACTTTGAACCCCATGTGGGACACCGCTTTCAGTTTCAAGACTCCTCACCAGGGCTAAAGTGCGTAGTCGACTGCGAGGTAATTGCTTTGGATCCGCCCAGACGACTGGTCTATACCTGGCAGACTTTCGGCATGTCAGCACCCTCGACGGTAACTTGGCTGCTAACGCCCACTGAAGGCGGTACCCGAGTGCAGTTACATCACAGTGGTTTACGAGAGAGTGGTTTACGAGAGAGTGCTTTGAAAGCGGCTGTCATTTCTGCCAGGGCTGTATCTCCTATTCAACAACAGCCCTCGTCAGAGCAGGCGTACAGATTCCCGGGGCAGCAGATTCCCCGCGCTATGCTGACGCTCTCGGATACCTACAGTCAACCCGAAGTTAGCGCAGCAGGCCATCTCGACTTTTTGGAAATAACTGCTGAGGATATTTGGCGGCAAAGACTTCAGAAAGCGCTACCCACCGTTTTAAGCCAGCAAGCGATCGCCTGACGAGGCAATTTAGTTAGGATCTCAATAATTCTCTTGAAGGACACTTGATTAGGCTTCTTCGCGCAAAGCAATTCACCATGGAGAAAGCGTATGACTGTCCATATTCCAATGGTTCCTGATGATTTTCCAGCGCCGTCAGCTGATCAAAACTTCAATCTCTATGATCGATTGCTTCAAGACCGGCTGATTTTTCTCAACAAAGCAGTGGATAGTGAGCTCGCAAATCAAACCATAGCGGCGATGCTCTATCTCAATGCTGAGGACGCCAAATCAGATATTCGACTGCATATTCATGCTTATGGCAGTACGGAGAAAGACTCGCTTACCGCAGGACTGGCTGTCTATGACACGATGCAGTGTTTGGATACTGACGTGATGACAGTTTGTGCAGGGGCGGCAACCGGGATGGCGACATTCTTGTTGGCAATGGGCGCTCCTAAGAAGCGGCTGGCACTTCCTCACGCTCGCATTTCATTGAGTCAGCCCAGTCACATCATTCGGGAAGGTTCGGTGAGCGACATGACTATTGAGGCCGAAGAACTCTTGAAGCTGCGGAGGATGCTGGCTGGCATCTTAGCGGCAAGAACAGGCCAATCGGTTGAGAAAATTCTGCAAGATAGCGAGCGCGACCTACACCTGTCGGCGCGGGACGCGCTTGACTATGGGCTGATTGATCATATTATCGACGGCTCAAAAAGCACTAGCATGTGCTAGCAAAAGCTGTTAGTAGGCAGCCGTTTTACCCACATCGATTCAAGCAGCCCCGCCAGTTCTTCTTTCTCACTAAGAGAAAACCCATCATGCCGAGGGCTATCAAACTTACCGGTTCGTTCACTTTTACCGGTTCATCTACTGAGACCGTGCCCATTGCGCTCACAGGTTCAATATTGCCTAACAAAAGCGCATCGTCTGCATTTGCTGGATTCAGTAGGATAGGGGTCTGATTCAAAAACACCGAGTAGCTGGGAAACTCACGATTCGTGCCAACCAGATTGTAGCCAATACCCCCGTCGAAAAGCGTCAACGCGATGTCATATATATATTCAGCGGGAGGAACCTCGACTTCTGGAGGTAGAAAATTATCAACCAGCGGATTCGTCGCGCTAGCGGCTACTTTGAGCAAAATTTCACGCTGGCTCATCCGCGTCGCTTCGACGCTGCTGATTGGCGCAGTTTTGTCACTTTGAGAAACTTCTACGCCATCTTTTAGAAGAAAGCCGACGGTCGTCCCCGCTTCTGAAAGAGCGCTGACTAAGGGATCTGGCGCATCCGTGTCTAAAACGACTTGAGTAAAGAGGCGCGCCTCCCCGTTGAAAGTGGCTTCTCGATTAAAGTCGCGATTGTCACCGATGAATTCTGTGAAGAAAGGCGGGAGCACTTCTGCGACCGGATTGTCTATGCGAGCCGTAGGAATAAAGGCATCAAACCCAAAGGTGATTTGAGCAGCCTGAGCGGTAGGCGCTATTGTAATCAGGCTGAAGACGATTCCAACTGCTTTGAGACTTTTCATAGAGCTTTCTGACCCTTCTAGCTTCGGCTGTATCGCTTATGGCATCGGTGATGGCTCAACCCATTCCGTTGCCCAACGCTCTAAATCATGCCACACTCTCACCAACAGTGACCAAGTACAAAGCAGCTTCTGTCCTGCCATCAATTCCCAGCAGTTTGTTTAAAGGGTCGTCAAAAAAAGCCCCAACGCCGCAAACGCCTAAGCCTAAAGCTGTTGCTGTCAAATACAGATTTTGGCCCAGGTGTCCCGCTTCCATTAGCACATAGCGATAGGCACGCTCGTGATATTTCCAACGGGTTCGCTGAAAAATACCTGAAATCACAAAACACACCTGGGCATCTCCTAAAAAGTCTTGATTGAGTCCGGCTGAGATGAGAGGCTGCCGCAAGTCTCCGGGTTTTACTAGCTCTAACTTATGCTGTTCTACGGCATGATGATAAAGACCAGGGTCTAGCCCCGCTACTCGGTGCACAATAGGGTAAATCTCTAGCGGATACAGGGCGCCTGATGAAGGAACTGTGCGAAACTGGCCGTCTTTTAAGGTGATGCCTTGGGCCAAGTGCAACAAGTATGACAAATGCTTGAGAGACAAAGCAGTGCTGGTGCTGTAGCTGCGCTGCGATCGCCGCTCAGTGAGCACAGTCGCCAGATCCGTTCCTTTACGGCTAGCGTGTTCAGGCTGGGGCAGGTCAATTTGAGGCGCGTCTGGATAGGTTTTATAGCGCTCAGGCTGTTTTCCCCAGTTGAGGAGGGTGGCGATCGCGTCGTCATAGCCTGGCTGGCTCCACTGGTGATACAGCAGACTCACGTCGTTATCGACCTCGGCCAGCGCGGTGTTCTCTTCAGGATCGACGAAGCGATTGAAGCCGATGCCGGTGGCGATCGCTAAAATGGCCAGCAATATATTCCGCCGAGTGGTTCCGGTTCGCTGAGTTCCTAGCCGCTGAGTGACAGTTGGCGAGGGTGAGATTGGCCTGAGGGCACTTGGTTGACCGGTCAGGGCACCTGGTTCAGATTTAGCGCGAAACCGGTTGCGGACAAAGGCTTTTACCCTTGCCCAGGTCTGGATCAGGTGCATCGCGATCAACGCCATCCAGAAGTAGCCTACCTGACTGTGAAAGCCAAAGTGGTGAAGGCCCATCGTATCGGCAATCAGCCCTGTGAAAAACACATGAAGGGTACTGCCGACCAGTAGCACAATTACAACGTAGTCAAGATCACGCCGTTTTATCTGAGGTTTCATAGGACTATCCCGTCGCGGATGAGCGGCGACCTCAGGATGCCCATCGCTAGAAAAGCTGAACGAACCTCACTCGCTGCGAAAGGCTCTACTCACTCTCCTGGCAATGCCTTAAGTCAGCGCTATTCACGTCTGACTGGGAATATAGGGCTGTGCCTGCTCCTCCGGGGTCAGGTCAGTCAGGGCGACATCTCGCCGCAGCTCGCGCCCATTCGGACCAACGATCTGTCGGGGCAAATCCTCAGGGTCGACCACTTCTAGGGTGTTCATATTGTAAGTGGTGTAAACGGTGCTGGCAGCGTCTAAAAAGACATCCATAATGGTAAGCGTTTGAAAGGCGGCGGCATTCGTAGAGAGCAGCGATTTGGGGCCACTGCCGAGGGCACCCAGATTGAGGGTATTAACGGCACCGACTCTGCCAGGGAAGTAGGCGTGGTGATGGCCGCTGATGTAGGTATGAACGGTGTGGCGTTCCATCAACTGGCGCAGCTCATCGGCCTGGTTGAGGTATTCGCCAGGGCGATCGCGCCTCTGAGAAACCGCATACATCGGCAGATGACCGAGCATAATTCGCAGCTTGGCACTCTGGGCCTCGGGGCTGGCGAGGGCACGGTCAGCCCAGGCCACCTGCTCGGGCGGCACGTTAGCAGAAGAAGCGTCCCAGGTGAGGTAAAAGATATCGTTTTGCTTGAAGCTGTAGTAAAAGGGAAAGCCGCTCGCTTCGACAAAGGTCAGGTCGGTGTCGGACTGATGACCTTCCCAGTATTTAGTCGTCTCCTGACGGTCTAGAACGTAGATAAATTCGCCGTTGTCTTTGTAGCCAGAGGCATCGTGATTGCCAATGGTGAGGGCAAAAGGCAGTCCTGCTGTGCGGATAGGGGAAAGGATTTTTTCGTCGAAAGCGGCCCACATCGCGGCAATTTCGCTGGTCGATAGGTCGAGGCTCTGGCCTGCCACCATGTCGCCGCCACAGATCACCATATCTGGCTGCCAGTCGGGCAAGCGGGCAATGCCTTCAATGACTTCTTGGCGATAGTCGGTGGAGCCATAGGCGCTGTTGAGATCGCTGATAATCGCCAGGCGAACGTCGCCGCGCTCGGGCGCAAATAGACCATCAGGGCCAATGGCTGACCCAATCGTTGATGGGAGTTGGGATGCCTGAGCTACGCGCGCCGTAGAAGCGGCGGTCTCCTCAGCGAGGGCGTTCTCGCCAGTAGAGCGGGCGCAGGCGATTCTCCCGAGGAGAGGCTTCGCCATCGCACTGGTACCGGCTGCGCCAACGGCTAATCCTCCGAGGATGACGAAGCGACGACGATTGAGCGGCATAGTGCTTTCCTTAGTTCAAGGCGGTTACAGTTTTATAGTATGCCACTGCTGAAGGGGAGAAGACCCGCTAATTCTGAGACGATTTTAGTATTTGTGATCGCAGATACTCACCCTGCCTACTCGCTAAACTAGAAGAAAGCGCAGAGAAACGATTGTGATAGAAGAAGGCATTTACGACGTTGTGATTATTGGCGGTGGCGTCTGCGGGACGGCGCTGCTGTACAGCCTGAGCCACTACACCAACGTGGGCAAGATGGCCCTGATTGAGAAAAATGCTGAGGTGGCCCTGGTCAATTCTAAACATACGAGCAATAGCCAGACGCTGCACTTTGGCGATATTGAGACGAACTATTCGCTGGAGAAGGCAACCAAGGTCAACCGGGCCGCGTCGATGGTGAAGCGCTATCTGCTGAAGTACGACCCGGACCAGGAGATTCACACTCAGTATCACAAGATGGTGCTGGCGGTAGGCGCAGAGGAAGCGGACTTTTTGAGCGATCGCTACACCGAATTCAAAACCCTTTTTCCCCAGCTGCAGTTAATTGACCGCAAAGAGATTGCCGCTTTAGAACCTCACGTCACCGCAGGCCGCAGTGAAGCTGAAGAACTGCTCGCGCTCTCTACGCCAGAAGGCTACGCAGTCGATTATGAAAAGCTCTCTCAGTCCTTTGTTGCGAAAGCGCTAGAGCAAGCCGAGGAGAATGTCGATAAGTCAATTGACCTGATGATGAATACCAAGGTGCAATCGATTGAAGAGAAAGGCGACTATTATGCTATCCGCGCTAACGATCAAACAATTTTGGCCAGGGCGGTTGCTGTCACCAGCGGGGCGCACAGTCTGCTATTTGCGAAAAGGCTAGGCTACGGCCAGGATTATGCCTTGCTTAGCGCAGCGGGCAGCTTTTACTTTGCCCCGGCGCTGCTAAAGGGCAAGGTGTATATGGTGCAGATGGCCAAACTGCCGTTTGCAGCAATTCACGGCGATCCGGAAGTGCACGATGCCAGTAAGACCCGGTTTGGGCCGACGGCAAAGGTGCTGCCGATGCTAGAGCGTCACCGCTATGGCACGGTGTACGAGTACTTTAAGACGGCAGGCTTAAGCTTAGACGCGCTTCAGAGCTTTGCAGCCATTCTCAGTGACATGACCATCTTTTGGTACATGGTGATGAACTTTATCTATGACATTCCGCTGATCGGCAAGGCGCTCTTTATCCGTGAGGTCAGAAAGATTGTTCCTTTGATCAAGTACAGCGAGCTCAAGTTCGCAAAGGGGTATGGGGGAATCCGCCCTCAAATTGTCAACTTACAGGCCCATAAGCTAGAGATGGGAGAAGCGAAGATAGTCGGGAAAAATATTTTGTTCAATATCACCCCTTCGCCGGGAGCCTCGACCTGTCTAAAGACAGCGGAGGATGATACGAAACGTCTGGTCGGCTTTTTAGGCGACGGGTATTGGTTTGATGAGGAGAGATTTGAGCGGGACTTGGGGTGAGGGGTTGTGATAGGAGGTGCGATCGCTCTTCGACTAGAAGAATAATTAGGATAGGATACAAGTACCCGTTCAAAAAAGTCGCGCTTTGATGGCCACACCATGATTGCTTCTCCCCATCCTCAGAAAATGACTGCCCAGGAATATCTAGACTGGGAGCTGTCGCAAGAGATTCGCTATGAATACTGCGACGGCGAAGTCTTTGCGATGTCAGGGGGCACAAAGAAACATGACGAACTAGCGTTTAATCTAAGGCGGGCTTTAATTGACGCTGTAGAGGCACAGGGCTGTAGCATGAGCGGTTCGGATGTGAAAGTACTGGTCAATGAAGGGCACTCATTTCGTTATCCGGATTTATGCGTTAGCTGTGACGATAGAGACGATGCGAGTGACACTTTCTACAAATTCCCAAAGCTGATCGTAGAAGTGCTCTCTCCCAGTACTAAAACAGTAGACCGAGAAGATAAGTTTCAAGAATACATTCAAATTCCGACGCTTGAAGAGTACGTGCTGATTAGCTCTGAGCGAACGCAGGTAGAGTGCTATCGGCGCGGGGAAGGGCGGATGTGGCTGTATTTCCCTTACAAAGCAGGCGAGGTAGCTTCTATTGCGAGTATGGGCGTTGAGCTGCCTATCGAGCAGCTTTACAGAAATGTGCGACTGGAGCCCTCGAAACTGAAATAGATTCATGACCCGATCTGACATTTCGTTACAGCAAATAATGGATGACATCGGAGCAAAGGCAGAAGCTCCGGGGGCTGACGCCTCAGAGCTTGGAGACACTACTGCGTGACGAAGAATGAGCGTTTTGTGATTGATACCAATGTCATTGTTAGTGCTGTACTGTCGCCGCGTTCCGTTCCTCCTTTTCGAGACATACCCGTTATAACGCCTCGATTATTTATCAGCTAAGCATCATTACTCATCCCTAGTCACAATTAGCTCAGGTTGAAAATGGCTAGGCTTGCTTCTCCGTATAAATACGCTTATGATCGCTTCTGAGGCTGTGATGTTCATTACTGCCTCCTCAGAACTCAACATGACTTAGCGCCATCGGCAGGTGTTACAAGCACCATACCGACGGCTAACCCCCGGAGATTCTCGGGCAATCCCGGCGGCTAAGGGTAGCGTACCTTTTAGCCACCCCGTTTTGCACTCGTTCTTGGGGCGGCTAAGGAATCGCGAGTTCTGGGTTTCCTTGTCCATTCATTCACGGAACCCAGGCTCATGACCGCTATCCCTTTCGCTCAGGTCGCTTTTGCGTCCACTCTGTCAACTGATTTGCCGGCTGACCAGCCGCCAACTGCCCAGGCCGAACCAGTGCGCCACATGCTCTTTGGCAGTCAGGGTCATTTCATTCTAGGCCATTGAGGGAAAGCTAAGGGAAGTCGTTGATTGAGGCCTTAGCCAGCATGAGTACATTAGCTATCGTAGAAGCCTTTCGGGAGTTGCCTGACCCGCGCCGTGGTGCAGGTCGTCGGCATGACCAAGCTCTATGTTTATCGCTGTTCACCCTGGCGGTGAGTGCAGGCTGTCGAGGGTTCCTTGCTATCAGTGATTGGCTTGCTAGCTATCGAGAGGAGCTGTTAGATCTATTTGCACCGGCCAAAAATCGATTGCCTTCCTACAGTACGATTCGTCGGGTGCTGCTGAACTTAAACTACGAAGCTTATAGCCTATGTTTGGCCAGTTTCTTTGAAATTGAGCCATTGACGGGCGAAACGATTGCGCTAGATGGCAAGGTTTTAAGAGGCTCTTACTCGTGGGATACCCCAGCGAGTACGACAGGCTCTCACCGAGCGATTCAACTGGTCACCGTTTATGTCGTAGAACGGGGCTTGATTCTCCCGATTCAACCGGTAGACAAGAAGAGTAATGAAATTACTGCACTGCCGCCTGTGCTCAAGACATTGGCCCATCGGGGTGTGGTCTTTGCTTTTGATGCACTCAACACC
>JBARVU010000008.1:0-2271 GCA_049646425.1 Phormidesmis sp.
GGGTAAATCGGCAGCTAGGTAAGGTGATTGATATTTACGGCATCGTTACTAATGGTGATGGCTGGCAATTTTACCGTCTGATGATCGATGGCAATGTAAGTGAGTCGCCTTTGTATAGTACTGGCGGGATGCCTACGCTATTAGGGATATTGAGAGCCTTCTTCGGATTCTGCGAGCAAAATTTGGGGTAGCGGCGGTTCGGAGGCCATCTCCGCTCTAGAAGTCAGGAACGGTAAGATAAGCCATACTGCTATTAGCTTTTGACTGGCGACCTATGCAGCTAACTAATTATCACGCTCAATATTTTGCTCATGAGCTGACTAAGCGGTGCTCTTCGGACAAGCTGGAGAAGCTGGTGAGTACGTTTGCTGGGGCGCGAGTTGATCTCAATCCGCATCAGGTGGAGGCGGCGCTGTTTGCGTTTCGCTCGCCGCTGTCGAAGGGCACTTTGCGGGCCGATGAGGTGGAGCTAGGAAAGACGATTGAAGCGGGGCTTGTGATTGCGCAGAAGTGGGCAGAAAGAAAAAGGCGAATTTTGGTAGTTACGCCTGCTAGTCTGCGTAAGCAGTGGCTGCTGGAACTGAAAGATAAGTTTTTTTTGCCTGGGAAAATTTTAGAGACAAAGTCCTATAGCAAGGCAAAAAAGGACGGCTCGTACAATCCTTTCGACGACACGGAGCATATTGTCTTTTGCTCCTATCAGTTTGCTCGCAATAAGGCAGAAGAGGTAGAGAGCACACAGTGGGATCTGGTGGTGATTGATGAGGCTCACCGGCTGCGCAACGTGTATAAGTCTTCCAATGTGATTGCTAAGAAGCTGAGAGAAATTTTTCAGAAACTGCGGCGGTAGAATGGTGCGCCAATGCCTCTGAATACATGCAGCAGCATGGCGGTAAGCCCTGGGTCTACGTATTGATTCCGCACGATGCGATCGCCCAAAACATGACCTTACAAGGACTCGCTGATCGATTTGGTTGAGGCGCGATCGCCCAGGAATGGAACCCCATCCAACTAAGCGTGGTGCGATCAGCTATGCCCTTTCCACATGCGAATGAAAACATCTAAGGAATATAGCTGATAATGTAGGAAAAACTTAGCGGAGGCAGGTCAGCGCCATGCTGAAAGGAATTCGTCAGGAAGCGATTGTAAAACCAGGGGGCATTATTGAGCTAGCATCTCCAGACCTGCCAGTGGGCATTTCTGTAGAAGTGATCGTCCTAGTAAACGAGGACAGCAGGCAGCCTGAAGATACAGCAGATTCAGAAGACAAGTGGGCCGAGTTTTATAAATCGGCAGTCGGTGCTTGGAAAGACGACGAAGAAATCAATCAAATATTTAAAGAGATTGAGCTAAATCGTCGTCATAGTACAAGCCGCGAAACCCCTACTTTTGACGATTACATAGGCTGATGTATTTACTGGATACTAACATCTGCATCGCCATTACTAACGCCAACCCAAACGTGCTGCGAAGGTTCAATCCAAGGCGAGACGACTGTATGGTACCTATTGTTGTCGTTGCCGAACTCTATAAAGGTGCCTACTGCTCTCGCAGGGTCAAAGAAAACCTGGACGTTCTATACCAATTTCTCAAACGCATCCCAATTGCTGAGCTTGACCTACAGGTTGCACAGGAGTTTGGACTTATTCAATCTGAGTTACGCAGGCTCGGGCGACCGACCAGTGATATGGATGCACTGATTGCAGCGATCGGGCGATCACATTCAGCCACACTCGTTACCCACAACACCGCAGACTTTGCCAACATTCCTAATCTTCAGCTAGAAGACTGGTTAGACAATGCTGCTTTATAACAAGCACAGGTCAAGTATCGAGCGCCTATGGTGACCCTGCAGCTCAGACAAATCAAAATATTGCCGGATCAACAGGTTGACTTGGAAGAGATTGACTGGCCAAAATTTGAAGCCATTTTAGATGAATTAGGAGAAAGTCGCAGTACTCGCATTGCCTGCAACAACAACACGCTAACCATAGTGGCTCTCCTTTTTCGACATGAGAAATCTAAAGTTGCTCTGGGCGATATGATCAAAGTTCTGCTAGATGAACAAAATATCGACTATGATTCGTCAGCCTCTACGACAATGAAGCGCCAAGATCTCGGCAAGGGCGTTGAGCCAGATGACTCATTTTGCATTCAAAACTACGAACGAATCCTCAACAAAGACCGCATTGACCTCACGGTCGATCCGTCCCCCGACTCAGCAACTGAGGTAGATCTGACCTCTAAAACACAGGCCGCACTCTACGAAGC
>JBARVU010000009.1:0-29802 GCA_049646425.1 Phormidesmis sp.
CTGGCAGAGGATCTCGGGATTATTACGCCGGAAGTGGAGGCTTTGCGTGATCGCTTCGACTTCCCTGGCATGAAAATTCTCATGTTTGCCTTCGGGGGCGACCCCGAAAGTCCGCACCTGCCGGACAACTATGTCGCCAACTGCATTGTCTACTCCGGCACGCACGACAACGACACCGCAATTGGCTGGTGGCAGACGCTACCCGCCCATGAAAAACAGTTTCTGGCACAGCACCTTGGCTATAGTAACCCTGATGAGATTACAGAAATTAACTGGGAGCTGATTCGCACAGCCCTGGCTTCTGTTGCAGATCTGGCAATTGTGCCGTTGCAAGACTTGCTCTCTTTGGATGGCAGTGCTCGGATGAACGACCCCAGCAAGATTCCAGGCAACTGGCGCTGGCGATATGAGAGCTCTGACCTGCTGACGGATGAGGTGAGCGATCGCCTCCGCACCCTCACCCAAGAGCACAGCAGACTATAGAGAGACCGATAGCGGCCTCTCACAGAACAGTTGAAATAATCACCGTAATCGTGGCGCTAGCAATCAGCGTAAAGGCCAGCGGCACAACCCACTGTGTCGCTTTTTGATAGTTGTCAAACTTATCGTTGAACGTGCCGACGCCGGTAGCCAGTTTTTCAACATCCTTGGTCAGGGTGTCTAGATCCTGACTCAGGGCATCCAGTTTTTGCTCGATGCGATTCAGGCGATTGCTTTCAGTGGATGCGGTCATGATGCTTCACTACCAACATAGCTACTGACATTATGCCCTCTAGCGGATGGCGATCGCGGTGCTTTAGCGCGATCGCCTCAACAAACGCATCGCCGCACCCTGTGAGGAGGTAATGATCAGCTGATCTTCCACCCTCACCAGTGGGCTCCACAGGCCCGGTTCGGCATAGTTGAGCTGATGTAGCCGGTGAATGGCTTGCTGAATCGCCGCCGGGCTACCGAGTAAAATATGGCGCAGTTCTTCCCTGGGCGGATGCCCCTCAAAGTTATCGGGCGGGGTGAGCGGTGTTGACGTTTGTAGGAAGGGGGTGACCCCAAAGCTGAGCGGTTCTGCGGCGAAAGCAGTCGTTTTCATGATTTCTCCAGGGAAGGTAGGAAGAAAGCACGAAAATTAGCCACCCCAACTTGCTAAAGGTCAGGGTGGCTGTGGCATCATGAGCACAACCTCCCGGACTGCTTGTGTCAGTTCGAGGGGCGAGCTGGCGGTGATTGTTCGCAGCAATCATCGTCAGCGACTAATTTTCGAGCGGTGGGTTTAGCTGCTGTCGAAGGGTTTCTTCTGGGCAACAGCTATCAGTGCTAGCGTATCAGTGTTGTTTTTAGCGTGTCAACTTTTTGACAGGGAATCTTGGCAATTCTCAAGCGTCAGCCTTCGGATCGAGTAAACGGACAAAAATCATCAGGGCGATCCAAGCAGCCGCGTCTACAAAAACTTTCCTCGCGGTCAATCTTCGCGCTTAGGTGTGCCGAGGCGGTAATGGTCATGCTGATGAGCTAGATCGCGAATGCCTGTAGACATCTGACAGTCAGCCAAAATTTCGTCTAGATCGTCCCACGATTCATCTAAGCTTTTTACCCAACCTGCATCAATATCAGCTTCAGCTCTAGAAATTAGGGCATCTAGCTTACCTGACGCCGCATCTGTTTCTATTTGCTTATCCCATTCGGCTTCCAGGTATGCCTGCAACCGGTCTACTAACTGCCGAATTTCGACTTGAGGAAGCTTCTGAATGGCTGATTCAATTTCTGCTAAGTTTGTCACGTCGCTACACAGTCTTTTGCCCAACTTTCCGATTATAGAACAACTAAAGATAGCCGCATGAGAAAGCTATTGAGTCCCGTATCTATTTAAGATGTGGGGACATTATAATTCATTAGCGAGTTCTAGAGTTCTATGGCGCAAGAACGGGGCAATACGAAACTCCACGCTTTCCAAAGAGTCTAAGATAGGACGAACAGATGCGATCACATCCTGCCGTTTTGCTTTCAGGAGTACTCCCATAGTGCCAGTGATCGTGAGGTCAAACCGAGCTGCGATCTGCCGTGCTCTTTTATCATCTAGCACAATGACAGCGTTGTCTAGCTCTAGGGTGAGTGTGATCGCTTCCGACTCTACCCAATCAATAGAACTTCTCAAACTGCTCACCAAAGACAAATTCCGTACCTTGCGCACTTTCATCCAAGGTTTCACAAAGCCTATCTCCTTTTTAACCGCAGATGGGATATAGAAACTGTTGTAAAGCTGAGGCAGAATATCCAGACGATCAATCCGTTCCAAACCGATTAAGCAAGTACTATCGCTCACCACACAGCTTTCGGTCATCAGCTCGCTCAAAGAGCCATCTCCTTCTCCAGATCCTCTAACGGGTAGTCAAAAACTGGAATCCCGGCTTTGCCAAGCAATTCCATAAAAGTAGGCTTGGAATACTCGGACAGTTCGGCAGCTTTACCGAGAGAAATACGACCTATTTCGTACAGCTTAGCCGCTAATAAAAACCGCGCCTCTTGGGCTGTGACATCTGATGGTAGTTGGACTGTGAGTTTATGGCTCATAAGTGACTGATGTTTACAATGCCTCAACCTTGACGACGCCACCTCCGATAGCATCTATCTGCAATCTATATCCGTAGAGTAGCGACATGCCGATAAGGGGCTCAGTCTCTGATTCGGCAATATCAATTTCGCGGTATTGACCATCCCAAATCACAGTCGCGGTAAATAAGTCGAACAATGCTTTGCTGCCATCGCCTAAAGTTACCGTGTCTGTCATTTGCCAGGGTAACGCTAGAGTTGTGATTACTGAGGACGGCAGCGTAAGGAAACCATTGAATCCTGTGTCTATCACCGTATCGAGCATCTGTGACTGACCTTCAGGGTTTCTCACCACTACCGAGAGTATCGCCTCGCAACGTGAGCTTACAACACCATAAATCGCTATTTTCTGAGGCTCCTTGCACCGAAATGATAGACCGCAGGATGCCCAATACGGATGCCCCAAGGTTGAGCATCAGGATAGCGCTCAAACAATCGGTTAGTTGCGGGCGTTACATAATCATCGACCTCAAAGGCTCCCGTTTCAATGTCGATTGCAACAATTCTGCCTTCGTTGCCAGCCTCTACCTGCTGCCGAACTTGAGACTCATAGAGTTCTTGCCCTCTCCTGGCCATTTCTTCTTTGCTGTAGCGTCGTTGGCGAACAGACATGAAAGACCTCCTATTAACCTGCTATGCAATCATTGTAACTCAGACAGCCTTTACCTTAGATAACACGTGTCTACTCAAGATGTGGGGACATCACAATTCTAGGATGAACAGATGCGATCACTCCCACCCCCATAACCTGAAGCAGATTCCTTCTGGAAGGGTGCCCGCTAGGGAAAAGGCTATCATAGAGCCAAGCGCTTAGGACTCAGACTATGCAGGCAGCTATTGACATTGGCACGTTAGTTGTTACCACTCCCGGAGTTTGCGGCGATCGCCCTCGAATTGCCGGAACCCGCGTTACCGTTCAAAACATTGCCACCGACTTCAATGCCGGGACGAAGCCGGAAGATATCGTTGCCAAAAAGCCACAGCTAACGCAGGCACAAGTTTACGCCACCAACAGAGGAGGCAGCGGAAATAAAGCCGGGTTATCCTTTAGTTTTAGGGAGTCGCTGCTGTGGAGCTTTTAGATGTTGTTGTTTTGACTAAAGACTTGCCTGATTCAAATCTTCGTAAGGGGCAGATCGGTACCGTTGTAGAAGTTTACGAGTCTGACGATCTTGAGGTTGAGTTTGTAGATTTGCAGGGAAAAACCTATGCGTTAGAGACTTTGAACGCTAGTGAGCTAATGCAGATACACTATAGCCCGCTACCCCAAATCGCCTAATGGATGCTCAGGTGATCGCACAGCCCCTTCAGAACGGCGATCGCACGGTGCCAAGCCCAAGAAGAGTATCGTTGAATTGACGAAACGACGAGGATTGGTATGAATTGCTAGCGTTTATGAAAATTAAAAAATGGGCTGGAGCCACCGTGTGCTACAGTTCACAAGTCTGGATGCGAAAGAACAAACAAACACCACAATTCACTAAAACCCATGAATCTGGGAGGTGTCCACACACCCCTTTCTTTAATGAAAAAATACGTTCGTCCGTCCATACGTTCTCATCTAGTAGCTCGCTTAGGCTATCGTACTGCTTTGTGCCGACTTTGCACCAGTCGACAGCTTGAATAAACTTTACAAGAGGCTCCTCATGATACTTACCGTCTAGCACACCGCCACACTTAATGTAAATATCTTTTTGAACGCTAAAGCCGAATCGCCCCTGGCTGTGCATTGTCCATAGTCTGTCTATCCGAAGCAAATCGTCACACGGAAAGGTAATTAGCTCCTCAGCCGAAAAGTAATCGCCCCAGCGCTTGCCTAGCACCTGAGTCATCAGCCGGTAGGTGTATTGGTCGGCTGCTTCCCAGTTGTCTACTGTCATATAGTGCTCTAGCTGCGCATAGCAGAGAGTCTGTAACCTCTTAAAGGTTTCCAGTGGTACCACATCTTGCTTTTCCAGCCAGCAGTCATAAGCCAAATCCAGCGCCTCACGGTCTCCTTTATCGCATAGCTGCTCTATCAAACTCGTCGGATCATTCGCCAGCGCCGCATATAGCACCGCCGTATCACGCCATTCGTTACTGAGCGATACCAACAGGCTATCTTCCTGCCTGCGCTTAATCTCCATCGCCGCCAAATACTCCTGAAAGCTTCGGTGAGCAAACTCATACTCATCCGAAGCCTGCTTGCGAACAAACAGTTCACTCACTTCTTCAATCTGTTCAATGAATTTGTCGGTAACTGTTAGTCGGCCAGCCGCTGTGCAACGTTCCAACTCTCTATCTACTATTTGTGCCATTTCAGCCATGGGTAAGGCAATCCGGTCTTGCTGCACCATTTCCAGCGCTACTCCTTGCAGCACCGCCTGACTCTTTTCAGCCGACAGCGCCATCTCAATATCTTTAGAAGCGGGTCGATCTTCTAGCAGCATCTGGCAAAAGCCCTGATAGAGTCGGGGTCTTGCAATCGGTAGTCGGCGTGTCGGGTGAAACCGATGGTAGGTCGCAATCATGCACAGCAGCAGCGGATTGTCTGCCATCTTCGCCAGTTCTTCTCGCCGCTCTATCTGCTCAATCAGATTGTTCGCCGCTCTTACAGCCGTATCTTTCACATCTTCTGTTTCACGGCCGCCGCGAGCATGGCGAGCCTGGCAGTAGTACCACCGCTGCAAAAAGTCATTGCGCTGCTCCGCGTCAAACTCTTTTACCTCCACTGGCGTCCAAGAGGCTTCTCCGCTGTAGCGCTCATACCCTGCCGGGCGCGAAGTCAAAATAAAGGTTGCCGTCTTCCCATAGTCACGAATGGCCGCGTCAATCCAACGACTCACCTCCTCGCACTGATTCGCCGCCACCTCATCGAAGCCATCGATCATCACCAGCGCTCTGCCGCTACTGAGCAAACCTTTCGCCCAGTCAGCATCCAGGCCGGGTAGCTTTCCAGGTAGCTGAGGCACATGATAGTCAGCAATTAGCGTTGGCAAATCTGGCGCATCTGCCCGTGCGAGCACCTCGCGCCACACTCGCAAATACAGCAGCACCGGAATTAGCTTTGGCACCTGCTTTTCACGGCAGATGCGGTGAGGGTTGAGGCCATATCGATAGGCAATATGCCGCAGCAGTGTCGTCTTGCCAAATCCACCTCGCGCAATCACCGCTATCCGCCGGTAGCCAGGCTGCTGCTTAGACTGCCGCAGCAAATCCCAAATATACTGAGGCTTCTCTTCTTCAACTGCTAAGCCTTCAGCACCCTTGAGGCTAGAGGGCACTGCCCCTACAAAACCGCCCTTCGCAAAGCCACCTCTCAAGCCCAAAGGTACATAGACTTCTTCCAGCATTGGTACCGCGTTCCACCGGGCTTCGCCTACCCCTTCAATTCGGTAGTCCTGGCAAGCGATCGCTTGAGCCCGTCGGTAGCGATCATTAGCCCCCGAAAAGCGCCATTGCAGCCCCTTATTTAACTGGCTTAGCCCGCCAGCCAGAGATCTAGCATCGCTTGTGCCTCGTTCGCCTGCACTTGCGCCAAAGGTTTCAATAAAGTTCTCGGTGTATTTTGCCCATACTACCGTCACCAGCATGACTGGAAACATCAGTGCCGCTTGCAACCATTCTTGCTGCCACAGAAAATGAATTAACAGTCCACCACTGCCGCCCGCTGGCGTCCACTGAATGACGGCATCAGCAACTTTGGTGAAACGCGACATATTAGATGTCCTCGGAAGCGATCGCAGAGCAACGCTACGAATATTGCATTCCTTGAAGACAATTGCTGTAAGTTCAGCTATTTTTTACGAAATTGATATATCTAGGGTAGGAAGCAGAAAATAGGCAACGGTTCTCTTCCGCCTTTCTTTATGCCATTTCCATCCAGTCAAAAATTCTTTCGAGCTGCTGCAAGGTCAACACGCCTTGCTGCCACAGCACCATCGGCAGTGGGCCAGCGTCTTCTCGACTCTGCTTCAGGGCCAGCTTAATCGAAGTAGGCGGAATCGCGAGTTCGTCTTGGAGGAATCGAATGAGGGGGGCGTAGTCACTCGGCATAACTGTTGCAGAGAGTGGGTGAATATTAAAGGGGTACGAACGAGCTTGAAGGCATTATCCAGCCGGTTGGTATAGATGAATACCTTTACCTAAAGTTGCGCGGAGCAACTCTATCTGTAGCAATACCTTTAAAAGTTGAGTTCTTTGTGAGTAGAGCCAGATCTTCTGATGAGAGTGTGCACGAACATATTGCTTCACTGCATCAGTAGCCAAGGCAGAATACTTACGGAACCAAACCTAAAGTAGCTTGATTAAGGAAAGGTCAAACCAGCGCTCAATCAGGTAAATGCTGAGGCTTAGTAAGCCCGGTTTTTATCCTCAAAAACAAGAAAATCCTCAGCTTCACCAAATCATGTTTAAGTTCAAGTTCAGATTTCGTTTTGAGTTCCGTAATCTTACGGTAGAACGGCAAAAGCTTAGTATTTTTTCTTTATTCGCTTAACATTTGTCTTAATAGTGTCCTTAGCGCGTCTCGGCTAAGGATTGGATATTGACCGTATCCCCCGGCTGGAGGCCAATTTCGGCGGCACGACCGCCGCGTAGCTCAATCACCTGATCGATCAGCTCACCGCTGGAGCCATAGGTTGGGCAGGGCAAGTCGGCGCAAGGGGGGGCTGAGGGCGCGATCGCTATCACCACCCCGCTCCGTAAAAACACCATGTCCAGAGGCACCGGCACGTCTTTCATCCAAAAGCTGGTTGGCCGGGGCGGGTCGAAGGAAAATAGCATGCCGCGATGGTCGGGCAGGGCAGAGCGGAACATCAGGCCGAGCGATCGCTCTTGAGGCGTCTCGGTGACTTCGAGCTCGAAGGTTTCACCCTTCATCTCAGCAGTGGCGGTGATAGGAAGGATTTGACCGGGGCCGTTGAGCGTGATGGGAGATTGGGGGGTGGGGAATGGGGCGATGACGCCGTCGGAGGCGGGCATTTCCGTCGAGTCGGGATTATCGGCAACTGAGCAGCTAGCGAGTAGGCTGTAGAGCAGGAGCGGCAAGAGGGCGTAGCGAACCCGCTGAGGTAAAGGCATGAGCTGATTCCATCGGGGGGTGACCATGTGTAGAGATAGGAGACGCAGGATATCTATCTAACACAAATTCGCTCAAGCCGTCTAACCTTCTCGCAGAACATAGCCCACACTTCGCACTGTCTGGATTAGCCGCTTTTCGTTTTCGCCGTCTATCTTCAAGCGCAAATAGCGAATGTACACTTCGATTACGTTCGACTCGCCGATGAAGTCGTAGCCCCACACGCTTTCTAAAATTTGTTTGCGGGTGAGGACTTCGCGCGGGTGCTCCATCAGGTACTTCAGCAGCTCAAACTCTTTCATCGTTAGCTCGATCACGCGGTTGTTGCGAATCACCTGTCGCTGGGCCAGATCCAGCACCAAGTCCGCAAATCGCAGCTGCTCACCGCTCTCTTCGCTGGGCTTAAGATAAGCATTCACCCGCTTGATAAATTCATCGCTACGGTAAGGGGCCAAAAAGTAGTCGTCTGCGCCTGACTCTAGGCAGGCAACCCGATCCGCGAGCGCATCGTGCGCCATCGTCAGCAAAATCGGTACGCGGTTATGCTCTGCTCGCAACTGCTGACACAGCGATAGGCCGGAGTCTTCAGCTAGCCGCCTGGCGACGACAATCAGCGCTGGCGACGCGTTACGCGCGCGGGCTAAACCCTCGGCCAAGCTGTAAGCCTTGAGCGATCCATACCCGGCTTCGTACAGATCGACGCCGATCTCATTGGCCAAGCTCTCGTCGGTTTCGACAATCAGCACCTGGGGCAGGCTTGGGGAGGGAGGCGGGGAGTTGGATGCACTCATATAAGAAGGCTACCTAAGGCAGCTCTACAGAAGTGGGCTTAGCAATATGCGGCAAACCCCAGCCTAGCTTTTCGCGCAGCACTCGGAAAAACTCGGGCGACTTGAGTCGGACAAATCGGGCTGGGTAGGGCGATCGCTCGACCCGCACCCGGTCAGTCGGCACCACATAGCAGCCCGCATTGCCATCGCCCACCATCACCAGCGATTCAGGGTTGGCCGAGGTCACTGTCACCGGCTCCGAATCAGGGAAAATCAGCCCGCGCGAGGCCAGCGAATGCGGGCAGATCGGCATCAGCTGAAGCACCGACACACCCGGCGCAATCACCGGGCCGCCCGCTGACAGAGAATAGGCTGTAGACCCTGTCGGCGTAGAAATAATAATGCCATCTGCCGCGATATCGACCGGCGCATGGTCACCCACCTGCACCTCAAAATGACACATACTCGTCACCGGCTGACGGTGCAACACCAGTTCATTCAAGCACAGCGCTTCCCAGCACAGCTGGTCATGGCTATACAGCCGCACCAGCACCATTGCTCGCTCTTCGACTTGATAGTTGCCAGCCACGAGCTGCTCGACCGCCTGAGGGAGCTGATTGAGATAAATTTCGGTCAGAAAGCCCATGTGACCGGTATTGACCGCTAGCAGCGGAATTCCTTTGGGCGCGACCTGACGAAAAGCCGAGAGCGCCGTGCCATCGCCGCCAAACACCACGGCAAAATCCATACTCTGATCAAATCCAGGCGGCACCAGGCTTTCTACCGGCGTGTGGCAAACGGGTCTGCCCGCTTCGGAATAGCCCAAAAGCCCAGCCACACCTGTTGCCATACAAACCTCATGGTCTAGCGCTTCGAGCCGGGTGCGCAGGGTCTGAGCAGCTTCATTTGCCACCGGCTTAATGTCGTTATAGATAATGCCAACCTTAGGCACGGTAAATTCTGAAGATGTCGGTGAGTACCTTACAGGCTACCGTCAATAGCGATGCCTTGAATAGGGAAATGCAGATAAACCATTTCTTTGTAATTTTGTGACGAGAGATGAAGAAATTGGCTTCTTAATGAAATATTTACAGGTTGGGGGGTAGTTGCTAAAGAGACAGCCCGCTATGGTTAAAGTCAGAAGGGCTGAGGCGCGTCAAAGAACGCTAGCTCGACACAGATATTGAAAAAACTAATTCTTTAGGAGCGCTGAGCCGCGTGAGTTCTCGCAATCATTTACCTGCTACCACAGCGCATGTTCGAATTACCCACCAGTCTTGGCAAAACGGCAAGATTGAAGGCGAGGTGAGTGCCAACGAGTTCGAATGGCGCTTTCGCTGGCGCTTCCGCAAAGGGCAGCTGATGGTAGAGCCTTCTTTGGGCAGAGCCTTGATTCAAGAGCCTTTAGGCCGGTTTTTGGAGAAATTTGACTACCAGCTGGAGCCGGGCGGAGACTATTCGTTTACGATCAGAGCCCAGCTGTGAGTTGTCCCTAATCCACTCCCGATAATCGCTTCAAATAGCGCTCTATCAGCAAAATGGCGACGATGTCGTCAATTGGTCTGGGGATGCTGCGCAAGCTTTGCGGAATGAGCTTGCCGAGGCCAGTGGGCGGATACATCTGCCAATAGCGATCGCGCGCCTCCAAAGAGCTATAGCGCTCATCCACCAGCGTGATCCTGGGCACGTCAGGAAGCGTCTGTAGCTGCTGCTGCCACTGCCGAGACCCGGTCTGATCGCCCATGACAATCCCAGAAATGGGATAGGTCTCTCGCAGTGTTTGAATCGTGCTGGTGACTTCATCAACAGGCACCACCTGGTGGTAGTGCAGCGAGCGATCTATGCCGACGACTGCTAAGCCGCACTTAGCACGGCCCGGATCCAGACCGAGCAAAGCTGGCCCTAAAAGCGCTGATGGCGATCGCGGCTGAGATTCGGGAGAAGACACGCAAAAAAACTCGTAAGGGCGGACTAAACGCTTTCTAGCAAAGCTGACGAACAAGACTATGGCTACAACAGTAGCTAGGATTAAAGCAAGCGCAACTAGCGGATTTTGCCAGTTAGCGAAAACAATATTTAAGAATTTGTCAGCGAAAGGGGTGAATTTTGTACCACTGTCTGTTAAGAATACGACTTACCAGGGTGACTAGTGTTATTTTTTAGTTGGTACATACGCACTGCTTAGTGAGATGCCTGAGTGCACGTAAAAAGAGTCGAGCTTTCAAACTTCAAATCGTTCGGTGGCACCACCGATGTTCCGCTCTTGTCAGGCTTTACGGTCATTTCTGGCCCCAATGGCTCTGGCAAGTCGAACATTCTGGACTCTTTGCTCTTTTGTTTGGGCTTGGCCAGCTCGCGTGGGATGCGGGCCGAGCGGCTGCCGGATCTGGTCAATCAAACTCAGGCCAAACGCCGGTCTACGGTCGAAACCACCGTCACCGCGACCTTTGACATCAGCGACGTCGCCGACAGGCTGATCCGCGAGGACGAAGCAGACGAGGCTACCCCTGTAGAAAACGGTCTAGAGGGGAAGATCGAAGCGATCGCCGGGCCGGAGCTAGAGATACTGGCAGCTCGCAACGGTCAGAATGGCCAAAATGGTCAGAGCGTTTCTCACAATGGCAACGGCCACAGTAACGGCCAAAGCAACGGCCACGGTACGCCATCACCCCAAGAGTGGCGAGTTACCCGGCGGCTGCGAGTCACCGCTCAAGGCACCTACACCTCTAACTATTATATTGACGGCGAACCCTGTACGCTAAACCAGCTTCACGAGCAGCTTCAGCGCTTTCGCATCTACCCCGAAGGCTACAACGTGGTGCTTCAAGGGGACGTGACCAGCATCATTTCGATGAATGCTCGCGAGCGGCGAGAAATTATTGATGAGCTGGCAGGCGTCGCGTCGTTCGACCGCAAAATCGACCAGGCTAAAGGCAAGCTTGACGTGGTCAAAGACCGCGAAGAACGCTTTCGGATTGTCGAAACCGAGCTGATAGCCCAGCTAGAACGCCTCGACCAGGATCGAAAAAAGGCCGAAAAATATCAGCAGATCAAAGCCACCCTGCAAGAAAAGCAGCAGTGGGAAGGGGTAATGCAGTGGCAACAGCAGAAAGTCCAAGCTGACCAGCTCACGCAGCAAATCGCTCAGGGTCACCAGCAGAGCGCCGACATCGAGCAGCAGATGATAGTGCTCACAGCGCAAATGGAAGAAACTGCCGCTCAGCTAGCGGTGCTAAACGCTCAAGTCAAGGCACTAGGCGAAGAAGAATACTTAGCCTTGCAGTCGAAGCTCGCCACCCAAGAGGCCGAACTGCGGCAGCTCGTGCGTCAGGCCGAAACCCTAAACAGCGGCACCCGCACCCTGGCAACACAGCTCTCTGAGGTTCAAGCCAATATTCACACCCACACTGGCGAACTCGGCACGCTAGAACAACAGCTTAGGACGCTTACTGAAGAAGCGCTAAATCAGCTCACGGCTGAGCGCGATGCGGCGATCGCCCAGCTAGAGGCCAAGCGCGAAGAAACCAGTGCGATCGCCTCCCAATCTCAAGCCGGGATACAGCAGCAAACCGATCTGCGCCGCCAAGTCGAAGCGCTGCTGAGCCAGCTCGAACCGCAGCGAGCCGAGCAAGTTCGCCTGCAAGAGAGAATCAACCAGCTAGAGACTCAAACCCGGGCACAGCAGCAGGCACTCGCCAGTCTAGAAGCCGAAATGGCCGTAGACCAGACTGTTCAAGCGGAGGGGCAGGCAGCGACCCCAGCCACCATCCAAACGCTGGCGCAGACCGTAGCTGAGGTAGAAGCCGCGCTGCGAACGCAGACGCAAACGCTAAACCGCCTCTTGCAAGAGCAGCGCGAAAAGCAGCGCGAGCTAGACAAACTAGAAGCTCAAGAGCAAGCCATTAAAGAATCTCAAGGCACCCAGGCAACGGAAGTACTCAAGCGCAGCGACCTGCGTGGGCTGTGCGGCATTGTCGCCGAACTTGGCCGCGTCGATCAAAAGTTTCAGCTTGCTTTAGAGATTGCCGCTGGCGGGCGCATGGGCTTCATGGTGGTCGAAGATGACCGGGTCGCCTCCCAGGGGATCGATTTGCTGAAGCAAAGACGGGCAGGCCGGGCCACCTTTTTACCGCTGAACAAAATTCGCGTGCCTCAATTTCAGGCTGAGGGCAAATGGAACCGGCCAGAGGGTTTTATCGACTACGCGGTGAATCTGATCGAGTACGACCGCAAGTACGCCGATGTGTTTGCCTTTGTGTTTGGCAGCACGGTGGTGTTTAGTTCGCTGTCTGAGGCAAGGCGCAACTTGGGCCGGTATCGGATGGTCACGCTGGAGGGTGAAATTCTCGAATCGAGTGGGGCGATGACGGGCGGTAGCTTGCGCAGTCGAGGGCGGCTGCACTTTGGCACCGTCGCGCCGGGAGAGTCTCAAGAAGCGCAGGGTTTGCGTGATCGCCTCACCGAAATCTCCGCCATCCTCAGCCGCTGTGAGCAAACGGTCAACCAGCTCACCTCAGAAGCCAAAGCTAAGTCCCAAGCCCTGATCGAAGCCCGCCAAGCCTACCGCGAAGCAGAACTCAAAGCTAACCAGGCCGCCGCTCAACGTCAGGGGTTAGCGCAGCGGCTGACCCAGGCCCAAGAGCAGCTCAACCGCGCCGAGCAAGAGCGGATTGCAGCGCAAACCCGGCTGGCCGACATCGAGCAGGCTTTGCCTCAGCAGGAGCAGGCGATCGCCCAGAAACGTCAGGCCCTGGAAAACCTGGAACACGCTCAGAACCACAGCGAATGGCAGCAGGCCCAAACAGCTGTTCGCGCTCTGGAACAGCAGCTAAACGCGCAGCAGCAGCGCCTGACAACGGCTGAAAAGCAGCAGCAGGAGATGGTCACACAGCAACAGCGCCTGCGAGAAAAAATTCAAACCGGCACTGAGCAGATCACCGTCCTCCGGCAGCAGCAGCAGCAGCAGCTCAATCAGCAGTCAGAAATTGCTCAGCAGCAGCAGCAATTGACCTCAGACATTGCACAGAGTCAGGGCGCGATCGCCCTGCTCGACGACAAGCTCAAGCAAGGAAAAAACGCCCGCGACAGCAAAGAGCGCCAGTACAAAACCGAGCAAAACCAGCAGCAGCAATACCAGTGGCAGATCCAAAAGCTCCAGGAGACTCAGCAGCAGCGCCAGCAGCAGTTAGCAGATCTTCAATCCGCCATCCAAAGACAAGCCTTAGAACTCCCCGATCCGCTCCCCGAAATTCCGGCAGACCTCACCCTAGAAGAACTCAACAAATCGCTGAAATCTCTACAGCGTCGCTTAGAAGCCCTGGAGCCCGTCAACATGATGGCCCTGGAAGAGTACGAACGCACCCTAGAGCGCCTGGAAGAACTCACCCAAAAGCTCACCACCTTGGATGAAGAACGCACCGAGCTACTGGTGCGCATTGAAAACTTCACCACCCTGCGCACCCAAGCCTTTCGCGAAGCCTTTGACGCCGTCAACGAAAACTTCCAATCCATCTTCGCCGAACTCTCTGACGGCGACGGTCACCTCCAGCTCGACGACGACATCGACCCCTTCAACGGCGGCCTCACCCTAGTCGCCCATCCCAAAGGCAAACAGGTTCGCCGCCTCGCCTCCATGTCCGGTGGCGAAAAATCCCTCACCGCCCTCAGCTTCATCTTCGCGCTCCAGCGCTATCGCCCCTCTCCCTTCTACGCCTTCGACGAGGTAGACATGTTCCTCGACGGTGCCAACGTCGAACGCCTCAGCAAAATGATCCAGCAGCAGGCCCGCCAGGCCCAATTCATCGTCGTCAGCCTCCGCCGCCCCATGATCGAAGCCGCCGAACGCACCATCGGCGTCACTCAAGCCCGAGGCGCCTACACCCAAGTCCTCGGCATTAACCTCGCCAAAGCCACCTAACCCCGTCCCCTATCTCTTCCTCTTCTCCCTCCCAACCTCAGCGAGCAATCGGCAAATCAATTCGATACAATGGTCAGTTAATAAGGTATAGTCCCTCAAGCCGTGCGCTGCCGTTTTGAGGCACGTTTTGAGGCAATTCTTGAACAGCCATGACTTTTGAACAAAGCAGACTCCGCTCTGACATTGTAGGCACCCAGGTGATCACGCGCAGCACAGGTCGCCGCCTGGGCGTCGTGAGTCAGATGTGGGTCGATTTAGATCGCCTGGAAGTGGTGGCCCTGGGCTTGCAGGAGAATATTCTCTCCAAGGTGATCGCCAATAACGAAAAGGTCATGCTGCTCAGCGACATTCGGCAAATGGGCGATGTGCTGTTGGTAGACGATGACACGGTGCTCGATGGCGATATCAACACAGCCTCTTTTAGCAGCCTGGTGAACAGCGAGGTGATCACTGAATCCGGCGAAGTGTTGGGTCGAGTCCGAGGCTTTAAGTTCGATGTGATCACTGGCAAGCTAGAGACGCTGGTGGTGGCCTCACTGGGGTTACCCCAAATCCCCGATCAGGTCGTGAGCACCTATGAGCTGCCGGTCGAAGAAATTGTCAGCACTGGCCCAGATCGGATTATTGTGTTCGAGGGCAGTGAGGAAAAACTCGTTCAGCTCAGCGTCGGCCTGCTAGAGCGCCTGGGCCTAGGCAATGCCCCCTGGGATAGAGGGCTGAGCGATGGCTATACGATGCCGGTATCGGCAGCTAATCAGCTGCCTTCCGGGATTAAAAACGAAGGGCGGGTAGCGCGTGATCGCCCCGCCGTCGAAGAACGCTGGCGCGAAGAGGCCCCGCCGCAGAGAAAAGAGCAGCGGCCAGAGCCCCGCCGAGAGCCCCAAAGAGAGTCTCAAAGAGCGGAAAGGCCCGCCCGTCCAGAAGTGGTAGATTTACCCTCAGAAGACGTGGATGTGGTTGGAGATGTCTGGGACGAACCGGCCAAGCAAGAAGAATTTATTGAGGCAAAGCCGCTGAATATTCCGAAGAAAAAAGTGATGGAATACGAGGAAGAAACCGATTACTAGGCGGTGTTAGTCAGCAGTTGAAGCACAAAGGCAAAGAAGGATGACAAATGGTTTTGGCTGAACAGGAAGAACTCGCAGCGCTATCGGTGATGGGGTTGCCAGTGCACCACACCCAAAACTACGTTGGTTGGCTGAACCGCCGATTGAAGCAGCGGCGCGGGACGCACGTTGTGACGCTGAATGCGGAAATGTGTATGCAGGCGCAGCAAAATGAAGATTTACGGCGCTTTATTGAAAAGGCTGATTTAGTCGCCCCAGATGGCTCTGGCATTGAGCTGTACTTTCGGCTAGCACGGGGACGTACTTCGGTAGGAGAGGCGGCGCCACCGGTTCAACGCTACCCCGGCATTGAGCTAGCGGCTGACTTGCTGCAAAGCCTTGGCCCTGAACAGAAGGTGGCCTTTTACGGCGGCCAGCCCGAGGTGATTGAGGCGGCGGCTGAGAATTGGCGATCGCGCTCCCCTCAGCTCAACCTCGCCATCGTGCAGCACGGCTATGCTAAGGGCAAGGAGCTGGAAGACTTTACCCGCCGTCTGCAGCAGGAGCAGCCCGACCTTATTTTTGTCGGCTTAGGCGTTCCTCGTCAGGAGTTTTGGATTGCCGAGCATCGTTACCTGTGCCCAGATGCGGTTTGGATTGGGGTCGGGGGCAGCTACGACATTTGGTCAGGCATGAAGGCCCGCGCTCCGCAGTGGATGCGAAATGCTCACCTGGAATGGCTATATCGCCTTTATCAGGAGCCCTGGCGCTGGCGGCGGATGCTAGCGCTGCCGCAGTTTGTATGGGCTTCTACGTGGTACCGGCTACGCAAGGAATCGTAGGAAATGAAGCGGCGTTGGTTTTTGGCGGGGTTAGGGCTGTCGGCGATCGGGGCAGGCTGCAGGGCGACTCAAGAGAGTGCCGCAGAAGCGGGTACAGAGCGCGCGGAATCGCCTAGAGGCGAAGGCGCCCAGACTGGCGACGATACAAAGCTGGTGATGGTGACGGCGGCTAACTATCCGCCCTACGAGCAACTCAAGCAGGCTGACGAGAGTGCCGATCAGCCGCCTGAAGAAACGACCTTTGCGACAGACAGCAGTGCTGACGAAACGACCCCGTCAGAAGACAGCCCGGAAGATGGCCAGATTGTTGGATTTGATATCGATTTAGCCGAGCTGATTGCGCAAAAGCTAGACCGTCAGCTGTCGGTTGTCGATCTTCAGTTTGACGCGCTCATTCCCGCTTTGGTCAACGACGAGGCAGATATGGCGATGGCAGCGCTGGAGCCCACCCGCGATCGCAAGCAGCAGGTCGATTTTTCCAATATCTACTACCGCTCTCGTCAGGCCCTGATTTCAATTGATGGCTATTTGCGATCGCGCGACCTCAGCTACCAAATTATCGGCGTCCGCAGCAACAGCGTCCAAGCCCGCTATGTCAATAGCCTGCGCGACGATTTGCCTAGCTTAGACGTCGTTACCTATGACACTTTAGACGAAGTCTTTGAAGCGCTAGATCGCCGCGCAGTCGAAGGCGTGGTTGTAGAAGCCAGCGTCGCTGACTCTTATCTTCAGCGCTACTCGGATTTCGAAGCGCAGATTATGTCGAGCGATCAGCCAACGGGTAGTGCGATCGCCCTGCCTAAGAACTCGCCTTTGCAGCGGGAGATTAATGGCGCGATCGCCGATATCAAAGCCAGCGGTGAAATGGCTCGGCTGATCAGTAAATGGTTTAGCTAGCTCGGAGGGGGAAGAGGGGGGAATTAGGAGATTGGGAGTGAAGGAAATTAGGAGGAGCCCTGAGCGCAGTCGTAGGCTTTACCGGTCATATGGATGATGAGCGAGTAGGCGCTTATCCACCCAGATAAACCTTGGAAATTTCAGGGTCGCTCCGCCAATCCTTAGCAATACCGGCCCGCACGATCTGCCCCGCTTCTAGTAAGTAGGCGCGATCAGCAATCTCCAGCGCTATTCCAACAGGAGTCCGGCCTTTTGATACTGACGCTCTCGCAGCCGAGGAAACCATTCACAGTAACCAGTTCACCCTGAATCGAATAACAGCACTTGAGGCCGGGTCACTAAGGCGCGAGCAATTTCGACCAGCCGACGATCTACAAACGGCAGCGTAGCCGCTGTGCGATGAACATCGCCTCGGTAGCCGACGAACGAAAGGACTTCTAACAGTTTGGGCTCTGGCTGATGGTGGGTTCCCCAGCCACCAGTGCCTTGAGGACAAACCCCAACCGTTTACCGACTGGGGCCACGCGCAAATCGTAACCGCAGCCGCAGCGTTAGATATTGAATTTGTACAAGAAGATCTGTTGAAAACGCTCTCATCAATGCGCATAGGAACAGAACGAATTCGAGAGATTGTTCTATCTTTACGCAACTTTTCCCGCACGGATGAGGCCGGATGCAAAGCCGTCGATGTTCACTAAGGGATAGAGAGTACCCTGCTAATTTTACAACATCGACTCAAAGCTCAGCCTGACAGACCGGCTATTGATCTGATTCGAGACTTTGGTGACTTACCACCAGTCGAATGTTTTGCCAGTCAGCTCAACCAAGTGCTGATGAACATTTTAAAGAATGCCATCGATGCCTTAGAAAGCTAGAGATCGGATTTTCGATCCCTTCTTCACCACGAAAGCAGTGGGGAAAGGCACGGGTATAGAGATGGCGATTAGCTATCAGATAGTGGTTGAAAAACATCACGGTCAGATTGAATGCTTTTCTGAAGAAGGTATCGGTACCGAGTTTGAAATCACAATTCCAATCCGACTTCCCAAGATTGCCTAGCGGCGCTATATCAGTACCAACGATACAGGGAGACGCTCACCTTTAGCGCTCCGAGTGGCTTCACCGTCACCACAACCGTTCTGACTAGATGATAAAGATCCTCAGGATCGAAGCCCGGCGAAATACAGACCAATAAGGGCGATCAGAGAGCGATTATAGCGCTGACTGAATGGTTTGAGTCAACCAGCTGAACAATGGCCCCAGCGCGAGTGCTGGTAAAAAGGCGGCGACGTGAATTTTTCCCACTTCTAGCAAGTTCAGCCCTAATCCCAAGAGCATGATGCCACCGATGCCTGTTACCAGCAAGATGCTGGGAGCCGTCGTCGGATCGGGAATCGCCTGTCCCAGCTCACTTGCTAAGAGCGAAAGTCCTCCCTGATAGCCCAAGATGACGAGTACGGAGAACCCCACGCCAATGCCGTAAGTGCCTGTTAGTGAGATAGAAACAAGCCCGTCCATCGTGCTTTTGACCACTAAGATGGTGCTGTCTCCGAGCAGGCCATTGTTAAGGCTGCCCAAAATGGACATGGGGCCGATGCAAAACAGCAGGCTAGCGGCGACAAAGCCTTCCGTGAAGCGGCTGCCGCCTCTAAAGCGAGCTTTCAGCCAATCGCCGAGTGACATGAGCTGCTTTTCGAGCTGCCACCACTCGCCTAGCAGCCCGCCAATGGCCAGCGATATCAGCGCAAGAATGACGCCTTCTACGCCACCCGTTTTTGCAGCTGATAGGGCTTGGGCCATGGAAAGGCCGATGAAAACGGTCGTCAGCCCCATGGCCTGAGTGATAATTACCCGCATCCTTGGCGATAGCTGGTTGCGCAGTAAGAGACCGCAGCCTGTGCCCAGCAGCACGAAGAGGACGTTGATCCAGGTGCCGCTGGTCTTTGCCCAAAAGGTTAGCATTTCAGAAAAGTGTGATCTCGTATTTGACAGGTTGACAATAGACAGCGCCTTTCGCCTAAGGTTCATTGTCGCTTTATTTTGCGATCGCTGGTTATCATAGCGAGTGAACACATCGCTTAATTTGAGGACACGCAGTGGGCACGCCATCCGTTAGTTTGGTTCGAGCAGACAACTATGAACCGGAGGCGTTGCAGCAGCACTTAGCGTCCTTGCTGGCACCGATGGGCGGGATGGCGCATTTTGTGAAACCGGGCGATCGTGTCCTCCTCAAGCCCAACCTGCTCACCGGCTCACGCCCCACCAAAGAATGCACCACCCGCCCTGAGATCGTCTACTGCGTGGCCAAGATGGTGCAGGCAGCAGGCGGTTCGCCATTTTTGGGCGATAGTCCAGCCTTTGGCAGTGCTCGTGGCGTTGCTGAAGCCAATGGCTTACTGGCCTGGGCCAATAGAGCGAATCTGCCCATTGTAGAGATGCACGGCAAGCGCTATCCCATTGAAGGCGACGATTTTGACAACTTTTTGCTGTCTAAAGAGGCGATGGAAGCCGACGTTGTCATCAACCTGCCCAAGGTGAAATCGCACGTGCAGCTTACAATCACGCTCGGGGTCAAAAACCTGTTTGGCTGCGTTCCAGGCAAAATGAAAGCCTGGTGGCATATGGAAGCCGGCAAAGATAGCAGCCGCTTTGGCACCATGCTGGTCGAAACCGCCCGCGCTATATCCCCTGAGCTGACGATTATTGACGGCATTATCGCTCATGAGGGCAATGGCCCTGTCAAAGGCGAACCGAGAGCGCTGGGCGTATTAGGTGCTTCTGATAACGTATTTGCCCTAGACCGAGCGATCATCGAAATTCTAGGCATTGCGCCAGACTGCGTGCCGACGATCGCTCAAAGTCAGCGATTGGGTCTATGTCCGCAGCTCGCAAAAATTCAGTTTCCGCTATTGCCGCCTGCAGAACTCAAAGTCACCGATTGGCAGCTACCTGAAAAGCTCGTCCCAATCGACTTCGGCGCGCCCAGGGTGCTGCGCTCCACCTTTAAGCATCTATATATCCGATTTATCAAAGAGCCAATGGCCGCTTATGCCACGCGTTAGTGTGTAGTTTGAAATGGCTGCTGCTTGAGATTCAGAAAATTGAACGGCCAAACAGCTCATTGTAAGGAATCATAATCTGCTTCCTATATTCCTCAGTTTCACAAAGTCTGTCGTACCAGGCAATCACGTGGGGCGGACGGGCCACCTCAATGCCCATAGTGAGGTAGCGATACAGCGTAGCGCCTGCCGGAATGTCCGCCAGGGTCAAGCTTTCTCCACATAGAAAGTCACGACCCACGAGGTGACTGTTCAGTAACCTATAGTCCTGGGCGCACTTTTGTATCGCTAGCTCAATAGCCGTTTTATCCCGCGTTGGCTCGGGCGTACGGTAATAACCCCAAAATAGAGCCATGAAGTCTGGCTGTAGTCTGGTAGCAGCCCAGTCGATCCACCTGTCGCTATAGCTGCGTTTCTCAGGCAGCTCATTCCATAGTGTTGTGGTACCGTACTTTGCTGCCAGATAGCGGACAATCGCATGCGACTCCCAAATGACAAGTTCGCCATCTTGCAGCACAGGCACTTGCTGGTGAGGGTTTAATGCGCGAAACTCAGCGGTCTCCAGCCCTCCAAAACGACCGCCGAGTTCGATGTGCCGGTGAGGCAAATTAAGAATATCCAAAACCCATTGAACTTTCTGTACGTTGAATGAGCTCTGTCTGCCCCAAAGCGTTATGTCTGGTATTGGCCCGCCCCCTCTAAAATCAACAGATATAATTATTAAAGCAAGTTCGGCAGTATCTATTTCAGCCTTAGGGTTGGAATTTTCAATATAGAAAGAAGCCCTATAGACGATTATTAGATGACTACTCTGCTCACCGATTCACGTAAATTTCTCAGCTTGGCTGAATACTGGCTGCTGCCCTATAACAGAAAGCGAACAGAGTTGGTAAATGGTCAGATAGTCCAGATGGCAGAGGCGAGCCCGCTACATGTTGAAATCATCGATTTGCTGGTAGAGCTAATTAAAGGCCAGATGACGACACAATCGCATCTGAGCTGTTCCCTGATCTTGAGAGCACAGCTGATAAACTGCTAAATCCTGCTTAACGAGCCAGTTGCGCTTAGCACAGGTGTTAAAGGTCGATCTCAGGTAATTATGCTTGAAGCTGAGCACTAAAGCATAGAGTCTCCAGATCTCCGGCGCACTTTAAGATGAGACATCGGCACCGAGCATATGGGTCAGCTCTGGCCGATGTCTTAAACTATCTATCATTCAGCGGTTGGCGGCTTTGCGAGGTTAGCCATTTAACCTGGGGTTGACTTCTTTAGCCATTCCCTTGAAGGCACTTAAACTAGGGCCGGGACGACGGCGACCCCGGTTGCCTAGGGGCATCAGGTGATCGGTTGCGAAGGTGTGCGGGCCGTCGGCGACGTTGCCATCTTCGTCTGTTTTTTTGCCGGCAGCGGCGATCGCCTCCACAATGATGTCTTCTGCCGAACGTGGCTCAGACTTTGCAGGGGCAGGAGCATCTGTCTGCTCAGAACCCTCTGATTTCTGGCTGGCTCCCTTTGCGACCGCTTTCTGGGCCGTAGCCTTCTTAGCAGCGGGCGCTTTGGCCGTCTTCGCCGCTTTCTTAGTTTTATCCGCGACTGACTCAGCCTTGTCTGCAGCATCCTCGGCGACTGACTCAGCCTTACCTACGGTATCGCCAGCTACTGACTGAACCTTATCAACCACATCAGCAGAGACCCCTTTTACCGTCTCGACTGCTGCTTTTGCCGTCTTGGTAACTACCGCTTTGGCATTTTCTACGCTTTCTTCAGCGGCATCATCGAGCTCTAAAAAATACTTTTCTTTGCCGACTCCCAGAGTCCTACCGATTGTCTCGAATATTCCACCAATCATGGCAACTTCACCAGTTATGTTCTCTAAAAGTTATGACAGGCCGCTCAGCGATGCCATACGGCCTCTATTCAATTATTGATTTTTGGCGCTAGGCAAAGCAAGACAGCGTTACTTCTGTTTACAAAGTTTGCGGTCAGCATACGCGAACAAGCATCCGCTCAATCAAAAGCAAAAGGTGCCCGAAGAAGGGTCTTCCCCGGGCACCTCTCTATCGTTATTCTGCCTGCCTAGAGAGCGAATCAGTCAGCGGCTGAAATTAGCTCACGCTTTTCCTCAGTGACGGAGGAGGTTACTACGACCTTATTGTCTTCGCCAATGTCAACAACGGCAGTGCTTCCATCTTTAATTCGACCTGAGAGAATCTCTTCGGCCAAACTGTCTTCGAGCAACCGCATGATGGCGCGACGCAGCGGCCTTGCCCCGTAGCTGGGGTTGTAGCCCTCTTCCACCAGCCTGTCCTTGAACTTCTCGGTCACCTCCAGGGTGATACCCTGTTCCTCTAGTCGGCCAAAGACCTCCTTGAGCAAGATCACAGAGATTTCTTTGACCTCGTCCTTGGTGAGCTGACGGAAGACGATAATCTCGTCGAGTCGGTTCAAGAACTCAGGGCGGAAGTACTGCTTCAGCTCTTCATTCACCAGGGAGCGAATACGGTTGTACTGCGATTCTGCCTGGTCAGCTTCAAGCTCAAAGCCAAGACCGCCGCCGCCTTTTTCAATCACCTTAGAACCGATGTTTGAAGTGAGGATGAGCAGTGTGTTCTTGAAGTCTACGGTACGGCCCTTGGCATCGGTCAGACGACCGTCCTCCAAGATTTGCAGCAGCATGTTGAAGACGTCAGGGTGGGCCTTTTCGATTTCGTCGAAAAGCACCACGGTGTACGGGCGACGTCGAACGGCTTCGGTGAGCTGACCGCCTTCATTGTAGCCAACGTATCCTGGCGGTGAGCCAATCAGCTTAGAAACCGTATGCCGCTCCATAAATTCGGACATGTCGAGGCGGATCATGGCCTCCTCTGCGCCGAAAAAGTAGGCTGCTAAGGACTTGGCCAACTCAGTCTTACCGACACCAGTGGGGCCCGAGAAGACAAAGCTAGCAATCGGTCGGTTAGGATTCTTGAGACCAACACGGGCACGGCGAATTGCTTTAGAGATGGCTCTAACGGCTTCGTCTTGACCAATTAAGCGCTGATGAAGTACGTCCTCCATGTGCAGTAGCTTTTCAGTTTCACTCTCGGTGAGCTTCTGTACCGGGACACCTGTCCAGGAGGCGACAATGTGAGCGATGTCCTCTTCGGTAACTTCAGGTGAAGCTTCCTTAGGGTTTTCTTCGTCTTCAGTCTTTTTGTTCTGAGCGATCGCTCGAATCTCAGACTTGATTTCCATTTCCCGGTCACGCAGTTCCCCGGCCTTGTCAAAGTCCTGAGAGCGTACGGCATTGTCTTTGTCCTTGAGCACCTGACGCAGCTCTTTATCCAGCTCTTTGGCCGCTGGGGGCAGCTGAGAGTTGAGCAGACGCACGCGGGAGCCGGCTTCGTCGATCAGGTCAATTGCTTTGTCCGGTAGAAACCGGTCTGCGATGTAGCGATCAGAGAGCTTAGCTGCCGCTTCTAAAGATTCATCTAAAATCTTTAGCTTGTGGTGCTGCTCATAGCGATCACGCAATCCATGCAGAATTTCAATCGTTTCTTCAACGCTGGGTTCCCCTACCATTACTGGCTGGAAACGTCGCTCTAGAGCGGCATCTCGCTCAATGTGCTTACGGTACTCATCGAGGGTGGTCGCCCCGATACATTGCAGCTCACCTCGGGCCAGCGCTGGCTTCAAGATATTAGCAGCGTCAATCGCTCCTTCTGCTGCGCCTGCACCAATCAGCGTATGCACCTCGTCGATCACAAGAATGACGTTCGAGGCAGCGCGAATCTCATCCATGATTTTTTTCAAGCGCTCTTCAAATTCACCGCGATACTTGGTGCCTGCCACTAGCAGACCAATATCGAGTGTCACCACTCGCTTATCTTCAAGAATGTCGGGAATGTCACCGTTGCCAATGCGCTGAGCTAAGCCTTCGGCGATCGCCGTCTTCCCTACGCCCGGTTCACCGATGAGAACAGGATTGTTTTTGGTACGTCGGCCCAAAATTTGGATGACGCGCTCAATTTCCTTCTGGCGACCGACGACCGGGTCGAGCTTGCCATCTGCAGCCATCTGCGTCAGGTTAGAGCCAAACTCGTCGAGCGTCGGCGTTTTAGTGCGTCCCTGACTGCTGCTGCCGCCGGAAACCTCAGCCGTTTCGCCCAGCATCCGGATCACCTGAGTGCGAACCTTAGAGAGGTCAACGCCTAGGTTCTCCAAAACGCGAGCGGCTACGCCTTCGCCTTCTCGAATCAGACCCAGCAGCAAGTGCTCTGTGCCAATGTAGTTATGCCCTAGCTGGCGAGCCTCTTCAAGCGACAGCTCCAAGACGCGCTTAGCCCTAGGTGTAAATGGGATCTCAACGGCGACGAAACCAGAACCACGGCCAATAATCTTTTCAACCTCAATCCGAGCGTCTTTTAAGTTGACGCCCATAGACTTCAGTACTTTGGCGGCGACCCCAGTGCCTTCCCCGATCAGTCCTAAGAGAATCTGCTCTGTGCCGACGAAGTTATGCCCGAGGCGGCGGGCCTCTTCTTGAGCGAGCATGATGACCTTGATGGCCTTTTCTGTGAAGCGTTCAAACATGGCGGTATTCCATCACCTGCTGTGGGCTGGTTAGGCTGATTCTAGCACAGCAAAATTTCGGAGGACGCGGGCGGTATTCACTACTCACAGCGGAAACTGACCTATAAGCAGGTCAACAATCTACTTTTGGCTACTTTAAATACAGAGCTGTTTCAAGTGCATAAGATGTCGCTTTATTCAACCAGTCGTAAATAAATTTTTATTGAACGATATGTTAGGAGTTGCTGACATTCAAACAGGTAAAGCCTGTGAAAACAGGTTGTCGGTCGGGAGAGAATGACGACTGAAGTGGTTTCTGTGTAATGGTTTTAGGCTGTTATAGGGGATGGCGTCCGTCGAGGCGGGATCAATATTTGCCTGGATCAGGTGAGCCCCGGCAGAAAAATGTACTGATTGTCGGCAGCTAGCTGAGCGATCGCGCCTTCTTGATACTGGCTGAGCTGTGTCAGTGTGTCGCCGTGCTGTAATCCACTGCGCCAGAGAATGCACGCATTTTCGCCATCGGCATAGTAGCGCTTGCGAATGCCCGCTGCTTTAAAGCCAAATTTTTCATAGAGCTTGAGCGCCTTCTGATTAGAAGCTCGCACTTCTAGCGTGGCCCGGGTAAGCCCCCGGCGGTGTCCGCACAGCAGTAGCTGCGTCAAGAGGAGCTGACCTAGCTTTTGCCCCTGGTAGCTGGGCTCGATTGCCAGCGTGACAATATGCGCTTCTTCGAGAATGGCCCACAGACAGCCCACCCCCACAATCTGACTTGCCGATGCTTCCAAGGCAGCCACCGACGGTGCACTCAGAGCCCGCGCGGCAGCTAATCGCGGCTGGAGCAACTCGGCGCTGCGAGCGGCCATCAGCACTAACAAATCGCTGCATTCGCTTTCTAGCTCTCGCTGGTAGCCTGACCGCGTCCATAGTCCGCCTAGGCACTGCTGATCGAGGGCTAGAACCGCCGACAAATCGGCTTCTATCAGGGGCAGACAAGCAATAAAAGGCAATTGAAAGGCAGCTCAAGCTGCAAGATAAGGCGTCATTCTGGCTAATCCTTCTGGCTAATTCTCTGCGGCAGCGACCGATGTGGGTGCGCGAGCGATCAGCCAAAATTGTACACTGATCATCAAAGCTTACTTTTTCAAACGTCCTATGGTTTCCACCGTCTCAGCTGCCTCTAAAGACTCTAGCAGTCAGGATTTAACCGGCCAGCCGTCGCCAGTCGTCGCTTCTAGCCGTCAATACGTCATTGATACCTCTCCCGATACCGCTGCTAACCAGAGCCTGCTACCGCTCAGTGCGGCGGTCAATGAGCGCGATCATCTGGTCGTGGGCGGTTGCGATGTAGTGGATTTAGCCGAGCGGTTTGGCTCTCCTCTTTATATATTGGATGAGCAAACGCTGCGCACGGCCTGCCGTCAGTATAAGCAAGCTTTCGAGCGACACTACCCGGGCGAGTCGCTGATTGTATATGCTTCTAAGGCTTGGAACTGTTTGGCCGTTTGTGCGATCGCCTCACAAGAAGGCATCGGCATTGATGTGGTCTCAGGCGGCGAGCTCCAAACGGCAGTAGATGCCGGGGCGAAAGCTGAAAACCTTTACTTTCACGGTAATAACAAATCTTTAGACGAGCTCATACTGGGGCTGCGAGTTGGGGCGCGGATTGTCGTCGACAACTGGCATGAGCTGGAGTCGCTGGATCGGCTCACCCGCGAACTGGGCCGAACCGCAACGATTTTGCTGCGCTTGACACCGGGGATTGAATGTCATACGCATGAATACATTCGAACCGGCCATATCGACAGCAAATTTGGCTTTGACCCCGACCAGCTAGAAGAAGTTTTTGCCTATCTGGGGAAGCAGAACGCTCACAGTAAGGCAGGGGGACTGCGCTGCGTGGGTCTCCATGCTCACATCGGCTCTCAGATTTTTGAACTCCAGCCACACCACGACCTGGCTGAGGTGATGGTGCGCTGGTTCCAAACGGCTAATCGGTATGGCCTGCCAATTTCAGAGCTGGATATCGGCGGCGGCTTAGGGATTCGCTATACCGAATCAGACGATCCGCCGAGCATTGACGACTGGGCGAAAACGGTTTGCGAGAGTGTGGCGGCGGCCTGTCAGGCCAATGATCTGCCCCTACCGAAACTACTGTGTGAACCGGGGCGATCGCTGATTGGCTCCGCCTGCGTCACGGCTTACACGGTGGGCGGACAGAAGACAGTGCCGGGTATCCGCACCTACGTCTCGGTCGATGGCGGCATGTCTGACAATCCCCGTCCGATTACCTATCAGTCGGTGTATCGGGTACTGGCCGCTAGTCAGATGTCTGCGCCTTTAAGCGAGACCGTGACGCTGGCAGGCAAGCACTGTGAGTCGGGCGATGTCATCATTCAGTCGGCCAGCCTGCCGCCTTTGAGGGCAGGCGAGGTGCTGATCGTTCCGGCGACGGGCGCTTACAACTACAGCATGGCTTCTAACTACAACCGGGTGCCTCGTCCGGCTGCGATTTTAGTCAATCAGGGTAAAGCTGACTTGATCTTGCGCCGAGAAACCTATGCCGACCTGGTTCGTCAAGACTGTCTGCCGGATGCACTCAAGCCGGTCTCCGATCAGTAGGCCATTGGTCGCCGCGCAGGCCAAGCGGCTCTAAACTGGCCTGCGGTCCTGACGGTGGCTGGTAGGGATCGCTTATAGTGCTGAATATCGCTCCAGACGTCGTTTTAGATTATCCACAGTGCTCGCTAGCTGTGGTTTGATAGGCTAAGCCCGCGACTCTGGCCGCTCAGGGCATTGCTTAAATGGCGATAACGGTGACACAGGTCTGACTCTTGTATCGCACCATCCTCGATATTGTTTTAGTGTTTGCGCTGGTCTACATGGTGCTGGCGGTGATTCGCGATCGCCGCACGATGTGGATGGTGCAAGGGCTGATTATTCTGATGGCAGCTACGCTCCTCAGTGAAGCGGCAGGCTTGTGGCTGCTGCCCTTCGTGATGGAAAAGCTTTTGCTCGGCGCGTCCGTGGCCTTGGCGATGATGCTGGTACCGGAGTTTCGGCGACTGCTAGAGCAGCTCGGTCGCGGTGAAATTATTCAGCTCTTCAGCGTTCCAGAAAATCAGCTCTCGACTGCCAACAATGTGATCGATGAGCTAGTAGAAGCGGTGAAAGGGCTCAGCCAAAACCGCACCGGGGCGCTGATGATCCTGGAGACGGATGAACCTATCGAGGAAAGCGATTTTTCGGTGTCGGGGGTAAGGCTCAATGCCGAACTATCGCGCGAGCTACTACAGACAATTTTTCAGACGACCACGCTACTGCATGACGGAGCCGTGCTGATTCGAGGCTCGCGGGTGCTGGCAGCAGGCGTGATTCTGCCGATTTCGGAAAAGGACGCCTCCCGGCAGCTAGGCACCCGGCACCGGGCCGCGATGGGCATCACTGAACGGGTAGAGCACTGCCTATGTGTGGTGGTCTCTGAGGAAACCGGCTCAATTTCGGTAGCCGAAGGCGGCATGCTCAATCGCCCTTTAACCAGCAGTAAACTCAGAGAGCTGCTGCTTGATAAGTTTTCACCCTCGGGGGATGGTGATACTGTTTCTCCTAAGCTACGCAGTTGGGGCCGACGGCTCAGCCTTAAGGGAATCAATCTTCTGAGCTTCCTCAAGCGTAAGCTGCCCCCCGCTCTCAAGCGCAAGCTGCCCCGACCCACCCCTCAGGAAAAGAAATGACAGCTAATTTTGGTGTCTCTGCTGCCCCTTCAGATCCTTCTCTGGCCACGAGATCTCTGCCGAAGGATTTGGAGCAGAGCCTGATGCCTTCGCACGTAGCCGTGATCATGGATGGCAACGGTCGCTGGGCAAAGCGGCGAGGACTGCCGCGAATTATGGGGCACCGCAAAGGAGTCGATACTTTAAAACGGCTGCTGCGCTGCTGCCGGGACTGGGGCATTGAGGCGCTGACGGCCTATGCGTTTTCCACCGAAAACTGGGGACGACCTACCCACGAAGTTGATTTTTTGATGACGCTGTTTGAGCGGGTGCTGCGTCAGGAAATCAAGGAAATGATGGCCGAGGACGTGCGCATTCAGTTTGTCGGTAATTTGGCGGCGCTGCCAGAGACGCTACAGCGAGAGATTGACCGGGCGGTGACCCTGACCCAAGCCAATCAAGGCATTCGCTTTTCGGTGGCAACGAACTACGGCGGTCGGCAGGAGATTTTGCAGGCTTGCCGGGCGATCGCTACCCAGGTACAGCAAGGCCACCTTCAGCCTGAAGAGATCGACGAGGCGCTGTTTAGCCGCCATCTATATACATCTAACATCAGCGATCCCGATTTGCTGATTCGCACCAGCGGCGAAATGCGCATTAGCAATTTTTTGCTGTGGCAGCTTGCCTATTCGGAGTTTTACATTACCGATACGCTCTGGCCCGATTTTGATACAGATGAATTTCATCAGGCGATGAAGGCGTTTCAGAGACGCGATCGCCGCTTCGGCAAAGTCAACGACGGCGAAGCGGGTTAGTCCCAGTTCTCGCGTCGCAGCAGCGGGTTGATAAATTCATTCAGCCCTTCGCCAATCAAAGACAGACCTGTCACCATCAAGGTGATTGCCAGTCCCGGAAACAGCGCCGTCCACCAAATCCCGGTCGGTAGGGCATCGAGCGCTTGGCGCAAGGCGTCCCCCCACTCTGGCGTGGATTCAGGTAGGCCCAGGCCCAAAAAGCCTAGCCCCCCCAAGATCAGGACAGCATCAGCGGCGTTGAGCGTAAACAGCACCGGCACACTCTGCACGACGTTGAGAAAAAGATAGCGAGAGAGCACCGCCCAGGTGGAAGCCCCCATCGACTGCGCCGCTTCGATAAATAGCTCGGTTTTGACGCTGACGGTATGGTTGCGAACCACCCGGTAGTACTGCGGCACATAGGCAATCGAAAGCGCCACTGCCGCATTCACCACCCCCCGCCCGACCACAAAGGCCAGCGTCACTGACAGTAGCAGCCCCGGCAGCGTATAAATGGTGTCCATAAAAAACAGCAGCGCCCGGTCAATTC
>JBARVU010000010.1:0-6263 GCA_049646425.1 Phormidesmis sp.
GGTCTGTATAGATTGCCAGCCTAGCGTTTGAGTGAAAAGGGCTGATAGGTGGTGCGATCGCAATTGCTCTATTGCCACTGCCAAATTTAGTTCACCCCCCCCGGCGTTCAAAGCCATTTGCACTTTACCTGGCACTTCACCCAGCGCTGAGCCCGCTACTCCTAAGCCTGCTATTCATTACCGACGGCACTTGCTCGATCCCTTTCATTCCCGTAAAGACGAATGGCCATCGCTTTGAACCTATCAAGGTCAGCTTGAAGAGTAGATGACACAACCCTATCGACAAACGAATTACTCATCATCAGCCGGGCCAAAATCCCAGGTAGCGCATAGGCAATCGTCATCTTGACAGTGCTGCTACCGTCTTTTCGCCCATAAAAGCGAATGGCGCCTCGGTTGGGCAAGCCATCTACCGATTCCCACTGGATAATCTGCTGAGGCACAACTTTCACAATGCGCGACAGCCATGAAAAGGTCAGTCCGGTCGTGTTGAGCTTCCAGCGTGACAGCTCTGGGTCGTCTGCCAAAATCTCGACAGAGTCAATCCATTTCATCCACTGCGGCATCTGCTCCAGGTCAGACCACATCTGCCAAACTTTTTCTACAGGGGCATCCACATCTACGTGAACACTATGCTCTAGCCAATCTGCCATAGGGAAACCGCGTCGTCAGCAACCATCACATCAATTTTGAGCAAACTTTAATGGCTTTACGCCCATTCTAGCGGTACGGCGCGACAAGTAATATTTATCCTGTTATCCTCTACTTCTAAACGGCTGCTTTATGTCTGTTGTATACGTCAGTCCTGCCGGTCAAGATAGCCAAGAAGGCAGCATAGAGCTTCCGCTTAGAACAATTACTCAGGCTCTCAAGCAGGCTGGCCCTGGCGAGGTAGTTCAGCTAGCGCCAGGGCTCTATCAGGCTGGTGAGCAGTTTCCGCTGGCTGTCCCGGCTGGGGTAACCCTCGTGGGTAGCGACGCGCAGCGCGTGACGATTCAAGGGGGTGGCGCTGCTGATGGCGTCAATGTGACCGTGGTGCTGGGCGATCGCGCTCAAATCCGCGAAGTCACCCTGACTAACCCACAGGGCAGCGGCATTCTCTCAGCCGAAGGGGCCGCCCTGATTATCCGCAGTCGACTGGTGAAGTGCCTGCAACATGGCGTACTGGTGACTGGCCGCGCCCATCCCTTCGTCTCTGACAATGACTTTGTGGAAAATGAGGCTACGGGTATCGCGATCACCGCTCAGGCCAAGGGCGAAATTCGGCAGAATCGCTTTAGTCGCAATGGCTACGGGATCGCTCTGGCCGACCAGTGCGCGCCGCTGGCGATTGATAACCGGCTGATGGGCGATCGCTGTGCCATCGTCATTGAAAATGAGGCGCGGCCTGTGCTCCGGCAAAACCAGGCGATTGGCAGCCGGGAGATCGGCCTGTGGGTGCAAGATCGCACCCAGCCGGATATTGGTCAGCCGCAAGACCCCGGCAGCAACCAGTTTGAGGGCAAAACCTATGACGTTCGCAACGATGGCACCCTGCCGCTGGCTACTGCGGGCAATCAGCTCGACCCCACTCGGGTAAAGGGATCGGTTGCCTATCTGCCTAGCGAGATCCCAGATCAGGCGGCTGTTCCTGAAGTCCTGCTGGGCAATGTCGAACCGGTGCCGGTGTCGGAGTCACCGCTGTCTGACTCTGTGACTGATCCTGGAGAGGGCGTTAGCTTAGACAGCCGATTTGCCGATTTGGTGGGCCATTGGTCGGCCCCTTTGATCGAAGCGATGGCTGATAGAAACTTGGTCAAGGGCTTTTTGAACGGGACTTTTCAGCCGGACAGCCCGGTGAACCGCGCTCAATTTGCGGCGCTGCTGGCGGCGTCTTTTCCAGCGGTAGAGCGGGACCATCCAATTAGCCCTTTTGCAGACGTATCGGCTGACTTTTGGGGAGCAGAGGCCATTCGTCAGGTGCAAAGCCAGGGCTTTATATCTGGGTTTCCAGACGGCTCTTTTCGGCCGAATGCGCCACTGACCAGGGTGCAGGCGATCGTCGCTTTGGTGAATGGGTTGGAACTGGGCAGGGGCCGCTCTGCAGCTTTGTGGGTATATGGCGATCGCGCCCAAGTCCCCAGCTATGCGATTGAACCGGTAGCCGCAGCGACCGAACGTCAGCTCATCGTCAGCTACCCCGACCCCGACCGCCTGCGCCCGCTAGAACCCGCCACCCGCGCTGAAACTACGGCAATGGTGCATCAGGCCCTGGTCGCCATTGGGAAACTGCCTCGAATTGCTTCGCCCTTTATTCAAACCGCTGACGTAGGCTCTGCTAGCTTTAGAGATGTCTCGGCTCAGTATTGGGCTCAGGACTTCATCGAGCCGCTCGTGCAGAAAGGCTGGCTGAGCGGCTTTGGCGATGGCTCTTTTCGCCCGGATGAGCCGATTACGCGGGCTCAGTTTGCGGCGCTGCTGGTCGGCGCTTTTAGCCCGGAGCCTGCCCGCCCGCCGGTACGCTTTCGCGATGTGCCCGCCGACTTCTGGGCCGCCGATGTGATCCAACGGGCTTACCGGGCCAACTTTATCTCAGGCTTTCCAGATCTTACTTTCGACCCTAACTATCCCCTGACGAAGCTTCAGGCCCTGCTGGCGCTGGTCAGCGGTCTGGCGCTGCAGTCGGTATCGCCGCCGGATGAGCGATCACTCGATCGCTTCATGGATAGATCGGCCATTCCCAACTATGCGACCAGGGCGATCGCCACCGCTACCCAGCTCGGCTTAGTCTTCAACCGCCCCGTCCGATCAGAGCTGCGGCCTAATCGGGCAGCGACTCGCGCCGAGGCTGCGGCCATGGTGTATCAGGCTTTGGTACTCGCGGATAAAGTGCCGCCTGTGACCTCGCCTGCTCAAATACTCGACTAAAGACCCGATAAAATGGGAAACTAAACTATATAAATTGTGTAATCGACATTCACCATGGCTGAAATTCAATTTGCGCGCGGAGTCAAAGAAGAGGTCGTTCCCGACGTTCGCATTACTCGCGCTAAAGACCTCTCCGATGGCACGGCCACCTTCTACTTTGATCGGCCCAAAGCGCTGGTAGACGAAGGCGGTGAAGTGACGGGCATGTACATGGTGGATGAAGAAGGTGAACTGACCACTCGCGATGTCAACGGCAAATTTATCAATGGCGAACCGGCGGGTATTGAGGCCGTTTTCGTGATGCGCGGCCAGGATGAATGGGATCGGTTTATGCGCTTTATGGAGCGCTATGGCCGCGACAATGGTCTTGGCCTGCAGAAAAGCTAAGCCACCAGAATGACCCCTTCTCAACCTCATCCTGATCGCCCTGATCGCCAGGCGATCGCCTGCGCTGTGCTCACCGTGAGCGATACCCGCACGCCCAGCACCGATACAAGCGGTCAGTTCATGCAGAGTCAGCTGATCGCGGCGGGCCACCAGGTGAGTCACTATCAGATTATTCAGGACGAACCCGCGCAAATTACCGCGCTCGTCCAAAGTTTAGCGGCGGATGCGGCGATTCAGGCGATTTTGCTCAACGGGGGAACCGGCATTGCCCCTCGCGATACCACCTACGATGCAATCGCTGCGCTCCTGACGAAAACGCTGCCTGGCTTTGGGGAAATTTTTCGTCAGCTTAGCTATGCCGAGATTGGGTCGAGGGCGATCGCTTCTAGAGCGATCGCTGGCATCCACACCCACTCTTCCAAAAGCACCCTCATATTCTCAGTGCCGGGCTCTAGCAAGGCCGTGCAGCTCGCAATGGATGCGCTGATTCTGCCAGAGCTGGTTCATCTCACCGCGCTCCTTCGGTAAACCGTCTCTTTTCCTTCGGTAAACCATACCCCACGAAACGACCGCCCCGTCCGGGGTTCGGTGGGCTATCTACACCTGACTACAGCAAAGCCAGCTGCAATACTGTATGTGTTGGCTAAAGACACCCCGATGAGAACTCCGATGAAAAAACACTTTGCAACTGCCCTCTACGATCTGTATCGCAAAGCGCTTAGACACACCAAGTACCGGTGGGTCGTCATTCTAGGAACGCTGTTGTATCTAGTGAGTCCGTTGGATATTTCTCCCGATGTTTTTCCGGTATTGGGCTGGCTTGACGACGGCCTCGTGGTCAGTTTGCTCGTCACGGAAATCAGTCAGCTCCTGGCTGAACAAACCCGCAAGCGCTCAGAGACGCCATTCGCGACCACTGAGATAGACACCGAAACCGGCGACGCCTACAAGACGATCACTGTCGATGCGGTGTCGGTTAGCTAACAAACCTTTTCTCGCTTTCATCTTTACTCACCCCTAACTCTAGAAACACCATGACTTACACAACCACTCAAAACGCTCCCGCTGAAATCCCTGCCAGCGCTGATCCCTCCACTGTGGAAAAGCTAAAAACGCTTCAGCAAGAGAGCACTCAGCGCTCAAAGCGCGTCTTCAAGATTCTGCGTACGGCCTATGCTGAAATGTCAGCAGAGCTCAAAGATGGCCGCACGGTCATCAGCCCACTGGCCAAAGAAGTCACTGCTGAAACGGTCGCTACCGTGAAGCAAAAGAGCCAGCAGGCGGCTGACACAGTCAATCAAACCTGGAATCAAGAAACTGATAGCAAAGACCTTTCTGAACGGCTGATTCGCTTGGCCCGAGTAGTCGCGATCGCCGCCAAGCAGAATCTGTTCCCACAGATCAAGAAGCAGGCGATCAAGCTAGACGAATTGCTGGTAAGACGCTACGGCTCCCGCTATACAGATCTCAAGGATCAGGTGACAGGGCGTACCCAGCGGGCTGAGCAAAGGGCTTCAGAGGCAACTGCTGAGACTAACAGTCAACCTGTCGTGATTGAGGTAGAGAGCGAAATCGTCTAGGCGATGAATTCTCTACGGCGGATCAGCCTTTGACAGCGTTCAAATCTGTTGCTGATTTGCTTTCAATTGAATCTTTAGCTGAACCTGCAAAGAAGACGACACCATCTTCTTTGCAGGTTCTTTCTTTAAAGATTATTGCTTTCGGCCAAACTGCTGCTTCGCCTGCCGATAAACCTCTTCTGTAATTTCTGTATGCCCCTGCTCTCGGGCGTATTTCTCTATCTTTTTACGAGCTGCTGGCCTGACAAAAAACGGAATTTCTTTTAGCGAGGTTTCAGCCGCTGCTGTCCACTGGATAGAATCTGCCATAATCGGAATTGCTCCTTAAGTTCACAATTTACAAAAACACCTTACAAAAACGCCACGAGGCTCTCTATGAGAATCTCCTTGCATCTCAAGCAGGCGGACTGAGCGGGAAGTCGGGCCAGCTTTCCAACGCTTCTGTCGATTTCACAATATTCATCCCTGCCTGAGCAAATCTCTCGTAAGTGCTCTCAGCCTCGTTGGTAAAATCCACAACGCCGGGAACCACAACAGGTGAAGTACAGTCTTCTAAGAGATATATTTTTTTGGCCAGCGCCGGATCAAGGGCTTGAATCTCGCTGAGCAGATCGCTCACCGTCCAGGCAACGCAATGACTCTTGGCCTGGCCAGCGATAATCACCGCGTCGAAGCTGAGCAAATGCTGGATGAGAGCGCTGTTCTTCTCAGCAATCGGTTGGTTGGCTGCGTCGCCCAGTACTTCTGGGCTGAGGACAGAGTAGTTCTCTGTTAAAGGGTTGTCACCTTTGACTTCAAAGCGGGTTTGACTCGCCCGAACCATATTGTGAAAAAAGCAGGCTTCTTCAAAAGCAGGCACCAGCGCATGGCCAATGCCGCCCAGCATAGAGTGATAGGGCCAAATGGTGAGGGGATATTTGCCGCGATCGCTCAGCTCCTTGGCATAGTGAAGCGTAAAAGCTTCTAAGCTGTCAGCACTCTGGCCTGTAAACCGCTCGGCCACAAAGGGATTGACCCGCCACTTGCCCTGCTCCACATCTTCAAAGGAAATTAGGGTCATCGGGTCAGGATGTTCGCCAGCATCGTTGACCCAAAAGACGGCGTGAAAGATTGCCGCTGCCGCATGGGTATCCATCGTCGGCACAATTTCAGTAATCAGGTCGAGATGGCGATAGATAAATTCGCACAGTCGCCGGGTATCGTCAATAGCGCCCCTACTAGAGCGGCCCCCCACAAAAAGCTCAAACTCTGGGAGGCAAAAGGTGTTCTGCACGTCGATAGCGAGCAGGCAAACGCAATTTTTGTCGGCGTTGGCCGGGGGAATGTTGTGATCTTTAGCATAGGTCAGGGCTTCTACGGCGCGGGTTTGATACGGTACGCGCCGGATGC
>JBARVU010000011.1:0-1839 GCA_049646425.1 Phormidesmis sp.
GGACTGCTCCACCTCGTCGCCTCGGGTAAAAAGGGTCTGATCGCCGAGCATGGCATCTATGAGTAAGCGGCTATAGGCGTCTGTGCTGGGCTTGCCGAACGCCGCGTCGTAACGAAAGTCCATCTCGACTGAACGGGTGCGCAAAGAGGAGCCTGGCGTCTTGACTTCAAACCGCATCGCGATCCCTTCATTCGGCTGAATCCGCAGCGCCAAAATATTATCATTCATCTGCTTAGAGGCAGACTGAAACATCAAATGGGGAACTGCCTTGAAGTGAATCGAGATTTCAGAGACTTTCTTAGGCAGACGTTTGCCCGTTCGCAGATAGAAAGGAACGCCTTGCCAGCGCCAGTTGTCCACCCGCAGCGATAGCGCCGCAAACGTATTGTTGGTAGAGTCTTCGATGCCCTCTTCTTCTTCCCGATAGCCGGGTACCTCTTTGCCTTTCATCCAGCCTGACGAGTACTGGCCGCGAACCGCCGATTTTGACAGATCGCTGTCATCGGCTAAGCGAGTCGCCTGCAGCACCTTTACTTTCTCGCTGCGAATACTGGTAGCATCCAGGGAATTTGGCGTTTCCATCGCCGTCAGGCAAAAGAGCTGCATCAGGTGATTTTGCACCATGTCGCGGATCGCCCCTGCCGTTTCGTAGTAGCCTGCTCTCCCTTCAAGGCCGACGGTTTCAGCCACCGTAATCTGGACATGGTCGACAAACTGACGGTTCCACAGCGGCTCAAAAATCGCATTGGCAAAGCGGAAGACCAGCAGGTTTTGGACAGTCTCTTTGCCGAGATAGTGGTCGATCCGATAGATCTGCTCTTCGGCGCAGACGTTGCGGACTTTGTAGTTCAGCGACTGGGCTGAGGCCAGGTCGCGGCCAAAGGGCTTTTCAATCACCAGGCGCTGCTTAATTGGCTCGGCCAGCATCCCGGCTTTCCCTAACTGCTGGGCTGCCTCTGCAAAGAAGCGAGGCGCAACCGAAAGATAGAACACCCGGTTCCCTTGAGTGCCTCTCTTTTCATCGAGTTCGGCCAGGAACTGTTTCAGCCGCTGATAGTCTTCTGGCTTATCTAGATTGCCAGGACAGTAAAACAGGCCCTCGGCAAACTTATTCCAGGTAGCAATATTTTCGATGCCCCCACCGAACTCTTCAACCCCCTGCTTGAGATGCTCCCGGAAATAGTCGTGGCTCCAGTCCCGACGAGCAACGCCGACGATTGTCATCTCAGGAGGTAGCCGCCGCTCCAGTCGCATTTGGTAGAGCGCTGGCACAAGCTTGCGATGAGTGAGGTCGCCAGAGGCTCCAAAAATGACCAGGATTTGCGGAGCGGGAATGCGATCATGTTGGAGGCCAACGCGAAGCGGGTTTTCGAGCAGGGAAACCATAGCAAAAAAGATAAAGAGGGCAGGTGTGGAATACCAATAGATCAGCGGGTGCTCTAACGCTAGCGAAATTTTGCCGCTTAGTTCTGTTACCGTTACACCCGTTTGGGAATCAACTTGTAAAAGTCTGGGTATCTAGCCTGAGGCCATACCCGACGAAACCGGTGGCCGCTCTAGCTTACGCTCTTGAATAAAGGATCTCACGAGATCAACATCTTCAGCGCTGCCGATAATTAGCGGCGTGCGCATATGAATGTGCTCAGGGTTGACATCTAATATGGACTGCTCGCCCGTCGAGGCCATGCCGCTGGCCTGCTCAGCCAAGAAAGCCAGGGGCGCAGACTCATAGAGTAGCCTGAGTTTGCCCTCGGGCTTTTTGAGCGTGCCGGGATAGAGAAACACGCCGCCCTGCATCAAGATGCGGTGAAAGTCACCCACCAGCGCCCCGCTGTAGCG
>JBARVU010000012.1:0-7203 GCA_049646425.1 Phormidesmis sp.
TTGCCTCGACATAGCTATTTGGGAAGGCCAGCTTTTGACAGCCCGCGAGCACGAGCGTTTTGTACCAGGTGAAGGGCCGCAAAGTGTCGTCGATATGAGCTGCCGTCGCCTGATAGGTCACGCAATCTCCGAACCCCGCTACCTCGATCAGGGTTCTGTCGTATCCTGCCCCGGCCCCCTCATGGTGGTCAAGCCAGCGCATTTCAGCCAGCGGTATGTCGTAGATAGCGACGTAGATGGAGCGATCACCGTCCCCAACAATATTGCACTTACCCGAAAAGTCCCGGTAGCCGCGTTTGTGGAATCGCAAAGCCATACCCGCCACCGCCGCCGTGCCTAACAACCGGGCCGTCGGCGTCCGCCGCCTCACGCGAAGCGGGTGAAGATTGGAGCCGTAAGCGGCATATAGCATTACTGAGTAACCGAACTACTCTCTGGGCTCATGACCTCTGGCAGCACGACCTCACTCGGCGCAAAGTCTACCTGAGTATGGAGCCACTGAGTGATCAGATGCGGGCAGTTTTTCCGGCACCAGCGCAGCATAAAAAATCTAAAAACTGGCTTAGAGCGGCGAGCAATTACCTTCATGAACCGGTTGAGCGGCCTGGAGTGAACCCGCTGATTGAGCAAATTGACAGAGCCCACGTCATATAGGCAATCGGCGATCAATCTGAGTGTGACTTCTTCGCGCAAAAACATGCTCTCTAGCAAAAGCTCGATATCGCGCATGCGTTCGTCTTCTATCTGCTGCTCCCGAATAACCACATCGGTTTTAGATGATCTCGATAGCCTTAGCATAGGACGTGGGTGAAAATGAGCGATCGCGAATACAGATGGATCGTGAAGCTGCCTCTGAGCAGGTACCCCATACACTACAGTCTACAGACAGTACCCAGACTCTGCTAAAGGAAGTTTTTTGCGATTTGTCAAAAGCGTTAGGGCACGATAGGCCCACTGCGCTTGATGATGAGGAACGGACGCACTGTGCTAGCAAGAATTTGGAGTGCTTCACTCATCGGGATTGATGCCCTAAAAGTTGGGGTGGAGGTCGATCTCTCAGGGGGTCTGCCGGGGGTGGTGGTGGTTGGCTTGCCGGATACTGCGGTTCAAGAGTCGCGCGAGCGGGTACGGGCAGCGCTCAAAAACGCGGGCTTCGCCTTCCCGATGCGCAAGGTGGTGATCAACCTGACGCCAGCAGACGTGCGTAAGGAAGGCCCGATTTATGACTTGCCAATCGCCATCGGGATTTTGGCGGCTTCAGAAGCAGTGGCGCAGACCTGTTTGGATGACTATCTATTTCTAGGGGAGATGTCTTTGGATGGCTCGCTGCGGCCAGTGGCAGGAGTAGTGGCGATCGCTGCTGCCGCCCACAGACTCGGCCTCAAAGGGATTGTCCTGCCAGCAGACAACGCCTACGAAGCTGCCGTGGTGCCTGGTTTAGAGGTTTACGGGTTTCAGCATCTCTCTGAAGTAGCCGATTTCTTAAATCGTCCTGATGAGCACAAGGCTGTAAAAGTGAACGCGCCTGAAGCGCTGTTGCGATCGCTCCCTCCTAGCCGGGATCTGCGCGATGTAAAAGGCCAGGTTCAAGCTCGCCGCGCGCTAGAAATTGCTGCCGCTGGCGGCCACAACCTATGCCTGATTGGCCCGCCGGGTAGCGGTAAAACCATGCTCGCTCAGCGCCTACCCGGCATTCTGCCAGCGCTGACTTTTGCAGAAGCCTTAGAAGTCACGCAAATTCACTCTGTCGCAGGTTTGCTCAAAGAGAAAGGAAATCTCGTTTCACAAAGGCCATTTAGAACGCCTCATCACTCAGCATCTGGGCCTTCTTTAGTGGGTGGCGGCAGCTACCCCAAGCCCGGTGAAATCTCCCTGGCCCACCGTGGTGTTCTTTTCCTGGACGAACTCACCGAATTCAAGCGCAGTGTGCTCGAATTTCTGCGCCAGCCCTTGGAAGATGGCAAAGTCACCATTTCTAGAACGCGCCAGTCGGTAGAATTCCCGGCTCAGTTTACCCTGGTTTCTAGCACCAACCCCTGTCCCTGCGGATATTTTGGCGATACCGTCAAAGCCTGTAGCTGCACGCCCCGCAACCGTGAGCAATATTGGGCCAAGCTGTCCGGGCCACTGATGGATCGCATCGACTTACAGGTAGTGGTCGGGCGGCTCAAGCCGGAAGAAGTCACCCGTCAGCCGGAAGGGGAAGACTCAGCGGCCGTAAGAACTAGAGTCGAAGCGGCCCGACATCTGGCCCAGGTCAGGTTTGCCGAAGAGCCAGCGCTGCAGTGCAACGCCGATATGGAGAGTCGCCACATTCGTCAGTGGTGTCAGTTCGATGAAGCCACGCGCAGTCTGATTGAGGGGGCTGTGCGCAAACTGGGCCTCTCTGCTAGAGCCACCGATCGAATTCTCAAAGTGGCCCGCACGATTGCCGATTTGAGCGCTGCGCCTGAGATTGAAGCGCATCACGTGGCAGAAGCCATTCAGTATAGAACCCTCGACCGGATGCAGTAAGTGCGATCGCCAAAACAGTTCCGCTAGAATGCGGAAAAAAACAGAGGAATCAGCTATTCTTTGAGATGACTATTGGCAATGATGGCTATATCTAAGGAAAGGTCAGTCTTCTCCTTTAGGTAGAAATAAGTCGATGAAATTGTGGGTAGTCTGTAGGCACAAACAGATTGTGTTACTGCAATTATTACTGAGGAGTGAGTTGAAAATGTTTGTAAAAAAAGGATTGTTAGGGGCGGTAGGCTTGGCGGTGCTGGCAATGGGCATACAGCTACCGGTTCGAGCCCAAACCGTATTTCCCGAGACCGCACCGGTTGTTGAGTCTGTTTCTGTAAGTGAGCAGGTTGACACCAGACTAACGCTCAATGATCTAGCGGTAAATGACGATGACACTGCTGACCTGACTGCGAATGCAGTTGAGCCTGCCGCTTGGACAAGTCCAGAAAGCCTGTCTGCTGAAGGTCTTGTCCAAGCTGACGATATGGCTTCTGCGCAGGCACAGCCATCTGCTACAGATGCAGCAGCACCTACACTTGCCTCGCCGAGCAGTGATGAATCGACGCAGCTGGCGCAGCGGCGGCGGACCACCAGAGGCGTTGCTGCTAGTAGCTCTAGCTTTATAGGCATCGGTGCTGACTTCGGTACCACTGATGATATTTCCTTTGCAGTGATCAGTAAGTTTCCGTTCAGCGGTCAGCTCTCCGTTCGCCCCTCTGCATTAATTGGGGATGGTTTCGCGATTTTGGTGCCGGTCACCTACGAATTCAGTCGCTTCTCGACAGACATCCAAGGGTTTCAGATTCTACCCTATGCAGGTGTTGGCGCTTCGTACGTCGATGGAAACAACGATGACTCTAGTTTCGGTCTGTTGCTGTCAGGTGGCGTTGACGTGCCGCTCTCGCAGCGATTTACAGCCAATGCTCAAGCCAATTTTGCAGGTGTATTCAGCGATGACAGTAACTTCGGCGTTACGGTTGGCGTCGGCTACAACTTTGGTGGATTTCGCTAGTAATATTGGCTGACTGCTAATTTCGGGATACAGATCGGATGAGCAAGGCGGCTGGGTGATATCATCCAGTCGCTTTTATTTTGCGATTGCGCAATTTACTCGTCTATTCGTCTCTTAACCGGGGGAACGCTGAGCGTGAATCATTTGCGCTCTGAACGATGGGTTCTATGGAGGAATCGAGCTTCTTAGCAGACTTGGCGCTGCTGCGGGAGACGTTTCGACAGGTGTGGGGCTACGATAACTTTCGTCCGCCTCAGGGGGAAATCGCCCAAGCACTGTTGCAGGGCAGAGATATCGTGACGATCATGCCAACGGGGGGCGGAAAGTCGGTCTGCTTCCAACTGCCTGCGCTGATGCGCTCCGGCGTCACGCTAGTGATATCGCCGCTGGTAGCACTGATGGAAAATCAGGTGCAGGAGCTTGCTGAGAAGCGGCTACCAGCGGCGGCTTTGCACAGTGAACTCGATAGGCGATCGCACCATCAAGTCTTGCGATCGCTCCAAAACAACCGCCTGCGCCTACTTTACCTATCGCCAGAAACCCTGCTCAGCAGACCCGTGTGGGAAGTACTCTGCCAGCCCCAGGTGCGCATCAATGCGCTGGTACTCGATGAAGCTCATTGTTTAACTCAGTGGGGCGATAGCTTTCGGCCAACATACCGACGGTTGGGGGCGGTTCGACCGGCGTTGCTGGCAGATAAGCCGCCGGGGAGCAGAATGGCGATCGCCGCCTTCACCGCCACTGCCGACCCGCTCACCCAGCAGGCCCTACGCAGCGTCCTCCAGCTCCAAAACCCGCAGCTTATTCGGCTCAATCCCTACCGTGACAATCTCCACTTAGCCGTACAGACCGTCTGGACGCCTAAGGGCCGCCAGCAGGCAACGCTGAAATGTCTTCAGCGACAGGGCAAGCAGTCCGGACTGGTGTATGCTCGTACCCGCCGAGGTACCGAGACTTTGGCCCAGTGGCTGACCGCTAAAGGCTACAGCGTGCAAGCCTATCACGGGGGGTTAGCTGCCGGGCAACGCCGTCAGATAGAAGCGCAGTGGATCAACGGGGACTGTCAGTTTGTGGTCTGTACGTCTGCTTTTGGCATGGGGATCAATAAACCTGACTGCCGGTTTGTCATCCACTACGAAGTGCCTAGTTTGCTAGCCGAATATGTACAGGAGGTCGGGCGGGGCGGGCGCGACGGCAAACCGGCTGAAGCACTCTCTTTAGTGAGTGAGCCCACCGGCCTGCTTGCCCCAGAAGATAGCCGTCGCTGGCAGTTTTTTGACCGCAAAGCTCAGCAGTTGGAAAACGCGGCCCGGCAGCTGATGCGACAAATTCCGGCTGAAGGCCACATTGACGATATCCGCAGAAGCTTTCGTGAGGGTGACCAGGCGCTAGCGCTGCTGCATCGCAATGGCCAGCTGCATTGGCGAGACCCCTTTAACTATCGGCTACAGGCCAGCCGAAAAGCTTCGCCAGAACGTCAGACGCCGGCGGTGACGGTGATGAAACGCTACCTTTTTACGCGGCGCTGTCGTTGGCAGGTGCTACTAGAAGAATTTGGCTTTGTCGCAGAAGCGAAGAAAATGCGCTGTGGGGTGTGCGATCGCTGCCATCAAGCTGCTAAGCGGTAAAATTTAAGTCAGCGCAAAAGAAACTGTTAGCGAAGGCCAGAGACGATGCTCAAAAGTTATGAAGCTATCTACGAAGAAGGACAAGTTAAGTGGCTCTTTGAACGGCCTGAGGTGAGTTCTGCCCGAATTATCGTGACCGTTCTGGAAGAGAAGTCAGAAAAAAGAAGGGTCAAGCATCGTACACCGCCAGCTGCTCTAGCAGGCAAAGTCAAGATTTTGGGTGATATCGTTGGCCCCATCGTCGACGAAGACGACTGGGAATGTTTGAAGTGATTGTGCTCGACACTCACATTTGGCTTTGGTTTATCAACGGCAACCTGAATAGAATCCCCTCAGCATGGCTAGAACAAATAGAGGCCGCCGAATAAGTTAGTATCTCACCAGTATCTTGCTACGAGATCGCTTTGGCCCAAGCTAGATAGTCTCGGTCTGCTTTTCTTCTCTGGCAGTAGCTAACGGTTTGCTAGGGGTCTCTTCGATGACTTGGTTAGACAGGTCAGGAATTATTACGGTATCTGCGGTGGCATCTTCCACTTTTTTTGAAAATCCCCAAGCGAACAAGGCAAAGATTAGACTGACCATCACCCACTCTGGCGGTACCCACTCAGGATTGATGACGCGCACCAGTAAGCGAATGCCGACAAAAGCCACGGTGACAAAGCCAGCATCTTCCAGGTGAACGTAAATTTCTAGCCAGCGGATAAACAGGCCCGCCATGAAGCGCAGGGCAATGATGCCAATCGTGCCCCCAAGTAGCACGATGAGGACATCTTTTGAGAGGGCGATCGCCGTCGTCACACTGTCTAGTGAAAAGGCTAAGTCGGTCAGCGCAATGGTCGGAATCGCCTGCCACAGCGCATTAAACTTTGGCCTGTGCTTGTCTCCTGCTTCATCGCTGCCCACAAAGTGCTGATAGACCAGCCAAAGCAGGTAAAAGGCTCCGGCCACCTCAAACTGCCAGTAGTTGAGCACCCATCCAGCTGCCAAGATCAGCGACACCCGTAAGATAAAGGCGACGACCAAGCCGAGGTTGAGTGCCTTTTTTTGGAGGTCGGCTGTGCTCAAGCCCTGAGCGATCGCCGCCAGCGCAATAGCATTATCTGCCGAGAGCACTAGCTCCAGCAAAATCAAGACGGGCAGTAGCAGTAAGGTGTCTCCGCCAATCGTGGGAGACATTTCAAGCAGGCGATCTAGCATGTATTCACAGAGAGGTAATCTCTAAAGGGGACAAAAGATTAGCTATTGTCCTTTCTAGCAGGTGGGAGCGATGAATGCCTTCCCCTAACTAGAATAGATCGAAAGCTAAAAGCTATGCTGTTTTAGCGACTCCTTCCTCTTGTGCTGCTGTGCCCACTCTCCTCAAAAAATTTAGATCTCAGTATCCAGAGGGCTGCCTGAGCGCCGACTTGGTGTCAATGCACGATGGGCAGTATGTGGTGCGAGCGGCCATTGTATTGCAGGGAAAGACTCTGGCTACAGGCTTGGCCGCCAGCGCCGATGTGCAGATCGCTGAAGATCGGGCTAGAGATCGGGCGATCGCTGCTCTAGGCATCGTGGCAGATCAGGCCCAATCTATTGAAGCGCCCTCCGACTTCACCCGTTCTCAAAATGAGCAGGGCGCAGTTGGCTCTAGTACGACTCCCTTTAACGAGCCAGCAGAAATCACTGCTCTGCCAGTTCCCCTGCCTGACACAGCGTCTGACGCGGCAGATGACTTTGACCTGCCCATAGACGAAATCGCTGACGAGTCAGCCGCCGCTGCAAAGTCGTCTGCTGCTACTAGGGCGCTAGAGAACTTTAGTACTAGCGCTCATCCGGTCGATCTCTCGGACGTGATTGCGCAGACCGACGTAGAGCTGACTCGACTGGGCTGGACAAGTGCGCAGGGACGGCATTACCTGGAGAAAACTTATGGCAAAATATCGCGCACTCAGCTCACTGACGAAGAACTGATGAGCTTTCTACTGTATCTAGAAGATCAGTAGTTCTATGCGACAAGCCTGGCCCATTCAGGTCAAACCCTCTTTAACGGGCGTTTTCAAGGGGTAGTGAGTC
>JBARVU010000013.1:0-8450 GCA_049646425.1 Phormidesmis sp.
TCTTTTTCTCCCTGCCTTCGTGCTGCGCTTGGCTTAGTGGTAATCCTCAATATCAATGATTTGGAGATACGCTCCTTCTTCATCTTCTTCAATCGAAAGAATCAGCCGCCACTGCTGATTAAGCCTGATAGAGCGCTCTCCTTTTCGTCCCTTCAGCTTTTCAAAATGCAACCCCTTCAAAGCATAAAGATCACGCTCATCCTTGGCGGCGTCAAGCGTACTCATCACATCGAAAAAGTCATCTATGACATTCGGATACTTGTGAGCATTCTTTTCTTCATAGTAGAGAGCCTTTATTTTCTTCTGCTTGAATTCAAACCTCAAAAGGTGCCTCTCTCACTGCTGAGTAAGCTTTTAAGCCATGCTACAGCATATCGGTTCAGCGATAGGGTGAATCACTGTATTCAGTATACTCAAATTAGGCTGTCTGATATATCACCACAACGATATAAAGCTATCTACTTTCCCTACGCAGACAGGGCTTTTTCCCTAGGTACGCTACGGATAGCGTCTCACCTCATTTTTTCTGCTGCATCTTGAGTGTGAAGATACTGTTTACTTTTTCTAAGGTGCAAATATGTAGTGATCGCGGTGAATGCCGTTACCCTCACTTTCGACAGATGGGGTTAAAATGCCAAGGACTCAAACCCAGAAATCTCTGCATGTCATTTGAGCTACTGTACAAGCCCACTTTCACCAACCAGCTCCTCACCATCTCGCAAGACCGCGTTCTCCAGGTCTTAGAGAAAATTGAGCTACTGCGTGAAAATCCTAAACCTCACGGCAAGCTCAAGAAAAAGCTCCATGGCTACAAAGGCAACATCTATCGCTTGCGCTCCGGCGATCACCGCATCATTTACACCTACGGCGACGGCTGGGTAGCCCTCCTCGGCGTAGACGCTCGCAAAGACGTATACAAAGGGCAAAAGCTCGTCGCCGAAGACACTGAGCTAGACGTTAGCAGCCTGCCAGACATGGAAGACCTGCTCACGCCTGAGCCCGCTATCACGCCACCGTTCACAGTCCCAGACGCAAAAGATGCACCTGCCGAAGAAACACAGAACTGGCTACCCGTAAAGCTGACTGCTGATTTTCTGAAGCGCCTGCTCGTCCCCGACCAGTTTTTCGCTGAACTCACGCCCTGCAAAACGCTCGACGATCTCACCAGCGCCGCCATCCCCGAATCCATTCGCGAGCGCATTTTCGACGCTATCACTACGCCTAACTTCGACCAGGTACTCAGTCAGCCCGATCTCATCTCTACGGGCACCGACGACCTGCTCAAGTTTAAAGAAGGCAACCTGCTCGGCTTTTTACTCAAGCTCAACCCTGAGCAGGAAAAATACGTTACCTGGGCGATCAACTCCAAAGGCCCCACCCTACTCAAAGGTGGCCCCGGCACTGGCAAAAGCACCGTTGCGCTCTATCGTGCCCGCGAAGTACTCGACCGCTTGAGAGCCGAAGGGCTGACCCAGCCCAAAATTCTATTCACCACCTATACCAACGCCCTGGTTAAGTTTTCTCAGCAGTTGCTTTCTCAGCTATTGGGAGCCGATGCTAAATATGTAGAAGTCAAAACCGCCGATAAGATTGCCTATGGCCTGGTGGTCAAAGCGACGGGTAAGCCGCAAATTGCCAGCAGCGCTCAGCAAAAGCGATTGTTGAAACAGGCTTTGGTGGAAGCGATCGCCACCCTCCCCGGCAACCGTCTCCAGCAGCAAGCCCAACAGCTCATCCTGCAAAGGCTCCATCCCGACTATCTGCTCGAAGAACTCAACAGCGTCATCACCGCCCGCAACCTCCAAACGCTAGACGACTATCACGCCACCCCCCGCAACGGTCGCAGCGTTCCCCTCAACAAAACTCAGCGACAGGCCCTTTGGTATCTCTCCCAACAGTTCAACCAGCAGCTCAGCGAGCAAGGGGTAGAAACCTGGCCCCAACTGCGCAACCGAGCGCTAGAGATTCTGACCGCCAGCGACGAGCCGCTCCGCTACGATGCCGTCATCATCGACGAAGCTCAGGATATCGAACCCAACGCCCTGCGGCTACTCGCCCAGCTCTGCGCCCAGTCCAACCGCCTGTTTATCACCGCCGATGCCAACCAATCTATCTATGGCAGCGGCTTTCGCTGGGCCGACGTGAGCCAATCACTGAAGTTTGTAGGCCGCACGGGTATCTTACAGGTGAACCACCGCACCACCCGCGAAATCGACACTGCCGCCCACGGCTACCTGTACGAGGGCAAATTAGACGATGACACGCTGCAACCGCAGTACATTCACAGCGGCCCGCCGCCTGCCATTCGCGCTGTTAACGACCGCGAACAAGAAGGCTACCTGCTGGCCCAGTTCTGCAAAGCTGCCGCCCGTGAATTTCGCCTGGGCATGGGGGCTTGCGCCGTCCTTACCCCCAGCGACAAAGCAGGCAAAGCCCTGGCCGGACAGCTCTGCTACTTGGGCGTAGAAGCCCACTTTATGACCAGTAAAGATCTCGACCTCAACCGCAAAGGCGTCAAGGTGCTGCCGCTCAAAGCTGCCAAGGGATTAGAATTTCCGATTGTGGCGATCGCAGGCTTCTTCGACGGCATTTACCCCTACATTCCCAAAGGCACCTCCGAGCTAGAGATTCAAGAAACCCTCGCCCGCGAACGCCGCACCTTGTTTGTCGCCATGACCCGCGCCATGCGAGCGCTGCTGATTGTCGTACCGTCCGAACAGCCCAAGCGGAAGATTAGCCCGCTGCTGCAAGCCTTTGATCGCGATCTCTGGAATCTGGGAGGGACTGCCTCATGAGCGTCATTCACCTGCCTGCCAAGCTGCCCGGTGTGCTCAGCATAGCCGCCGTCAATCAGCAGCTCAGAACCCAGCAAGATCAGCTCGACTGGAGCGCTGTTGTAGAAGTCGAAGGCCCGGTACTGGCCCAGCTACTGGCCGGCTTAGACCAGTCGGATAATGCCGAAGAACTTGGCTTTGAAACGATTGTTTCAGAGACCATCCTGGAGGCAGTAGAAGCCTATTTCGAGCAGGCAGATCCCCCACCGGGCTCACCGAAGAAGAAAGCCGCGCCACCTGACCGGCAAAATGCACCGGCGGTTTGGCAGCAGGCGAGCCCTGCATCGGGGATAGAAGCAGCGATACCCGTTACCACCTCAGCAGATTTGGATCTCTATGCAGATGAAGTCGAAGAGATTCCTGATCGCATTTTGCAAACCTTTACGCCCTACCAGATTCGCCAGCAGCTAGAAGCCAAGGTTGTCAAAGATTTGTTAGGGCCAGTCAATGGGCCAGAAGAAGAGATTGATGAGGGAAAGGTGAGCGATCGCTATTTAGTCGGCTTGCTAGCACCTCAAAAGCGAGATAAAAATTCGCCCCTAGAAGAAGAGATTCCTGAGCTACAGGAACCGCTCGAAGTGGCCGGTACAGAAACAGTAGAAGACGGCAAAAGTGAGCGCAGCGGCGCGGCTTCCAAAACGATCTTCCCCTCTTCTTTCGGCATGACATTCTGCGTTAGCAGCGAAGCCAAAGCGCTGTACATCATCGCCGGTTGGGGCCAATACGAGCGCACCAAAAGCGACTACATCGAAACCGAACAGGGCAATCCCAAAACCGTTTGGAAACGCTACCCCATCCGCAAACAGTCTGACGCGATTCCGCTGCGCGAAGGCACCCTGCAAGACTGGCAAATTCATCCTGACTTTGCCGTCTTTGTACGCGGCAAAATTCGCCAGCAAAATGGCTGCTGGATTATCTCTTTGTTTTTAGTCAATGCTCGCGTTGAACCGCCTAAACAGTCCGACAGTGCCTGGCTCTTTCAGCCCGAACTCTCTGTGATTTCAGCCACCGAACAGGCCGATATTTTCCTCAAGCGTCCGCATCGCCGCCCCGCGAACCACAAGCTAGACGCAGTTTACTACGGCGAAGAAGAGATGATGAACATGCTCTATCGCCAGCAGGTGGAGTTTGCCGTGGGTCATGGCATTGGTGTACATGCAACCACGCCACCAGAAGATCCCACGCGGGCTACCCAGCTATCGACTACCGTGATTCCGGCCTACGAAGTCCCAAAAGCGACGCCGCCTACGGTCAGTGAAGAACCCAAACTCGCCGGGCTACTACTAGAGATGAAGGCGATCGCTGGGCTCATGCCTGAAGACTTGCCAGATCGCTTAGCGGCACTGCCCGCAGCCTACGAACAGTGGATTCAAACGCAGCGATCGCGGCTAAACGATCCCGATGAAGGTTTGGAAGACTACCAGAGCAGTGCGCAGACGGCAATGGAAAATTGTGATCGCGCCCTCTCTCGCATCAAAGCAGGTATTGAGACCCTGCGTACCAACCCGCAAGCCGCTCGCGCCTTCTTGTTTATGAACCGCGCCATGCACTTGCAGCGGGTGCGCTCTATTTATTCTAGCCGCAAGCGTCAGGGCAAAGAGATCAACCTAGACGCCATCGAATCGCCCAAATGGTATCCGTTTCAGCTTGCGTTTATTTTACTCAACTTGCCCAGTACAACAGAGTTGACCCACCGCGATCGCTGCCACCCCACCGAGGCCGTCTCCGATTTACTCTGGTTCCCTACGGGCGGCGGTAAAACCGAAGCCTACTTAGGACTTGCCGCCTACACCATGGGCCTGCGCCGATTGCAAGGCACCATCGCCGGACGCTCAGGCTTGTCCGGGGTCGCCGTCCTCATGCGCTACACCCTTAGACTGCTCACCCTGCAACAGTTTCAAAGAGCCACCGCGCTGATCTGTGCCTGTGAGGTCATCCGCCGCGAAAATGTGGAAATTTGGGGCGCAGAACCCTTCCGTATTGGCCTGTGGGTCGGCATGAAAACCACCCCCAACCGTACGAAAGACAGTGAAGCCTTTGTCGAAGCCCTCAAAGCTCGTAGCCTTCCCCCTAGCGGCGGCTCTCCCCACCAGCTCACGAGCTGCCCCTGGTGCGGCACCGAAATCGATGAAGGTCGGCACATCACCGTAAGTTCGTTGAGCCGAGGGAACGCGCGAACCCTGGTGCACTGTGGCGATATTTTAGGCCACTGCCCCTTCAGCCGAAAACAGTCTAAAAATGAAGGACTCCCGGTTGTTGTAGTCGATGAAGAGATCTACCGGCGGCTGCCGACCCTGCTGATTGCAACCGTCGATAAATTTGCGCAAATGCCGTGGAAGGGAGAAACCCAAATGCTGTTTGGGCGGGTGAGTGGATATTGCGATCGCCACGGCTACCGCTCACCCGAAATCGAAGACTCAGACAGCCATCCAGCCAAATTTGGTCTGCCCAAAGCCACGACCAAAGCGATCAACAATCTGCGCCCACCTGACCTGATTATTCAAGACGAGCTGCACCTGATCAGCGGCCCATTAGGTACGCTAGTGGGACTGTACGAAACCGCTATCGACCAGCTCGCATCCTGGGAAGTAGACGGTATAACTGTCCGACCCAAAGTGATTGCCTCCACCGCAACCATTCGTCAGGCGCAGGCGCAAATGCACGATCTCTTTTTGAGAAAGGTAGATGTATTTCCGCCCCAGGGTTTAGACATTAGCGACAACTTTTTCTCTCGCCAGCGCCCTCCCGGCGAAGACTTCCCCGGCAGGCGATACCTGGGCATCTGTGCCACAGGCCGTCGCCTGAAAGCCGCGACGATTCGCGTCTACACCGCAATTTTATCAGCCTCACAGGATATGTACGAGCGAGCGGGCGACAAGGCCGATCCGTGGATGACGCTGGTGGGCTACTTCAACTCAATGAGAGAACTGGGCGGCACCCGCAGACTCGTCGATGACGATATTCAGCAGCGCTTGAATAAGATGGAGCAGCGCGGGCTGGCTTCCCGACGTCGGCTGATGGTAGAAGAACTCACCTCTCGCAAGTCTTCTACCGATATTCCAAAAGTGCTGGACTGGATGGAAACGCCTTTTGTCGGAGAACGCAAGCGCAGCAAAGATCGTAAGACGCCGCTCGATGTGCTCCTTGCCACCAACATGATCTCAGTCGGTGTAGATGTCGGCAGGCTAGGCATTATGGCCGTTACCGGACAGCCTAAAACCACCGCTGAATACATCCAGGCCACCTCACGGGTGGGCAGACAGCACCCTGGCATAGTGGTGACTATTTTCAACTGGGCGAGGCCAAGAGATCTCTCGCACTACGAACGGTTTGAGCACTATCACGCCACCTTCTACCAGCATGTAGAAAGTCTATCGCTCACCCCCTTTTCAGCGGGTGCAACCGACCGGGGGCTAGCCGCCTTGTTGGTCTCTCTCATTCGTTTGAGAACTCAAGAATACAACCTCAATAAAGGAGCCAGCCGGATTAGTCGGGAAGATCCCAACATCCAGACGGCGATTCAACAGATTGTAGAAAGATCATGGCACGTCAGCGGAGATCCTGCTGTTCGAGACTTCGTAGAGCGCGAGCTAAACTCCCGTTTGGACTACTGGCTAGATCAAGCTCAAGACACAGAAGGCGGCAAGGAGCTAGGATACAAAACGGCAAAAGATGATGTCACCATCGGTCTGCTCTCAAAACCGGGCGCTGAGCGCTTGCAGCCTTTCACCTGCCTCAACTCTCTGCGAAACGTGGAGCCGTCCATCGGGCTGATTCTCAACCCGCAGGTGCCCGAAGACGACGCCAGCCCACCTCAACCCATGCCGGTCAACCTCACGCCTTGAAAACCTCACGTCTTGAAAATCTCACATCTTGAAAAACATGCCTAGCGATCGCTACAAAGTTGGAGAATTGCGTCCCAGCCAAATCATGTTTTCCTTTGGAATTGGCGCAGTGGTTGACCTGCCCAATCTGTCGGTGATGGTGATGGGGCTGAATGAATGGGACACTGCCCAGTCCGATCCGCTGGCCGAAGAACGGCTGCTCGCAGCGGTACGTCAGGAGCTAGGGCCGCAGGTACAAAAGCTGATTCCTCCACCGACGCCCCCCGAAGGCGCACTCGATACGACTGGCCCGTTTGGTTTCGCGGCGAAAGTCGGCATTCCAGTCTCTCCTTTTCCAGGCTGGGGTGTGTGCCCTGCCTGTCGCCTGCTGGCACCTTTCAGCAGCGGCATATTCACGCTCAAAGACGACGCCTACCGCCCCGATAAAACTCGCTACATCCACGGCAACTGTGCAAAAACCGGGAAGTATCCCCCTACGGTGATTCCTGCTCGATTTCTGGTGGCCTGTGCGCAGGGGCACTTAGATGATTTTCCCTGGCTCTACTTTGCGCATCGGGGGAAAGTAGGCTGCTCGGGCTCATTGCGCCTTTTAGAAGCGGGAATTTCGGGGTCAGCAGCGGATGTGATTGTGAAGTGCGATCGCTGTAATCAGCCCCCGCGATCGCTCTCCGAAGCCTTCGGCGGTTTGGCCGAACAAAACATGCCCCAGTGCCGGGGCCGTCATCCCCATCTGCGCCAGTTCGCCGACGATGGCTGCTCGCAGCAGATGAAATCGATTCTTCTCGGCGCTTCCAATAGCTGGTTTCCGGTCACGCTGGCGGTACTCTCCATTCCCAGTACCAGCAACACGCTAGGCCAGCTCGTCGAAACCAACTGGGCCACGCTGCAAGAGCTGTCTGACGAAACCCAGGTGAATCTCCTCCGTCGCATTGGTCAGCTCAAAGCCTTCTCCCAGTATTCAGATGCCGACCTCTGGGCCGAAATTCAGCGTCAAAAAGCACCTGATTCGACTGTAGAAAGCGATGTGAGAAACTTAAAGCTGCCAGAATGGGAAGTATTTTCTGCCGCTAATACCGATCTCAACACGGCTAACTTTCGGCTCAGGCCAGAAAATCCGCCGACCGGTTTCGACGAGTATTTTACCAAAACTGTTCTGGTAGAGCGTTTGCGTGAAGTTCGGGCGCTGATTGGCTTTACCCGAATTGAGTCACCCGGCGACCTCAGCGACCTCAGCGATATTAACGACGTTGCCCTCGCGCCCTTGAACCGGGAGCGGCCTCAGTGGGTACCAGCTAGCGACGTGCGGGGAGAAGGCATTTTTCTTCAGTTTCGAGAAGAGGCGATCGCTGCCTGGATAGCGCAACACCCCGCTCTAGAAACCTACGAACAACAAAGCCATCTCGCCCATACAGAATGGCGAACGGCTCGCAACGTCGAAAATCCAGCTGATAACTTTCCCGAGCTGCGGTACCTGCTGCTCCATTCATTTGCCCATGCGCTCATGCGACAAATGGCCATTGAGTGCGGCTACGCAGCAGCCAGCTTGAGAGAACGCATCTACTCTAGCCGCCATGGAGACGACGTTTCCATGGCAGGCATTCTAATCTACACCGCCTCTCCTGACAGCGAAGGCACGCTAGGCGGACTCGTGGGCTTAGGCATACCGGATATCCTGGGCCGTCACATCGATCAGGCGCTAGAACAAATCGGCCTGTGCGCCTCAGATCCCCTGTGCGCCGAACATGAACCCCTACAAGATGGAACCCTGCAC
>JBARVU010000014.1:0-4669 GCA_049646425.1 Phormidesmis sp.
TTTCATCGAGCAACCTCCTGGCTAATGACGCTTTCCCTATTCTAGCGACCTATTTCCGATAAAGTCTAATAGGAAGCATCAGCTTTTCATTCGCCATCAGCCGCTTAGAGAAAAACAAAATCGCTAAATTTTCGATCTCATTAGACTCAGGATTTAAGCGAACGACGATCTCATCCCCAATTTCCTCAGACTCTTGATCTGCATAAGGCTCACACTTATCTACGTATAAAATATCACCCTCACGGTCATAGCTCACCATCACAGATCCGTTGTCCATATTAGAACCAGTCCTCCACAGCTAACCCGTCTACCCGAGCAAACTCACGCACATTATGAGTTATCAGCATTGCTTCGTGCGCGATAGCAATACCTGCAATTAAAATATCGATTGGCCCAATAATTTGTCCTTTCCCTTCTAGCTGGACGCGAATATCGGCTGCATGACTAGCTGCACTTTGGCTAAAGGATAAAAGCACTGAGCGAGCTACTAAGCTTTGAATAAATCGCGTTCTTCGTACAGGATTCTGAGACTTCGCTGTCCCCACATATAACTCGTACAGCACGATAGTTGGAATCGCAACTTCGCTAGGGGGCACAGCAATTGTCCTCTCAGCAGTCTGGCGTCTCCCCTTGATTAAATAGATGATCGTGTTCGTATCTAAAACATACATCAAAGATCTTCTCGCGGAGCATCCTGGCCCATCCCAGCACGGATTTCCTCAGCCGTCGGAAAGTCAGGAAAAGCGCCTGCATATTCGTTTATAAACGCCTGCCAGTCTGCCACGCGATCGCGCTCACTCATATTTGCAACTAAAGGATCCACCGCCACGTTACCGTCTTCGTCCTTACCCTCCTGCCAATCCATAAAGTTTACAAACTCTAAAATGACCTGTAGCTTAGAGGCCGACAACCGCCGCAGCTTGCTCACAATCGTTTCAATCATTGCGTCCATAGCGCCCTCCTTTTGTTCGTTATTCTAAGCTACCAAAGCCTCATTCATCTCCTCTAGTATCCCATCCATCTCCTCACCAAAAAGCCCATACATCTCCGCCAGGCCGCCCCGTCCATCAAACGGCGCATATTCCAAATCGCCCGCTTCAATATGAAACGAACTCACCACATGCTCCTTGATCATCCGCAGCCACTCCATCTGCGCTTCGCTAAACTTTGGCGCGGCCCCTGCCTGCTTCTCAAACACCCACCGCTGAAAATTCCGATCCACCGCATACTGATGCGTCGTTAGCACCTCATCTAACCCCGCCACCCGACGAATCAGCCCCACCAGCGCCGTCAGCTCATTCACCGGACGCCCGCCCTTAGCTTCCTCCAACCGTTCATACGCCTGCCACACCGCCAGCGGAGCCAAACTAGTCGGCTTTACATCAGGCCCCGTCGCAATCATATCCACCGTCACCGCAATGCGCGGCGAATAGTCATTGCGAAACTGACTCAGCACCGACTTAGGATCCTCCTCGGACTTGTACGTGACCTTCTTGCAAAACTCGTTAGATTCGCCAAACTCCTCGCGAATCATCTGAATCACATCGTCCGCATGGCTGTCACTTTTGGCAAACACCAGCGTCTTAGGTACCTCCGTCCGGCCCGGAAACATCTCCGGCAGCTTAGCGCTAAACGCCCGAATCACATCGCGAATTTGGCTCGGATTCACCACCGCCCGATCTAGCTGCTTGCCCGTATAGGAAAGCGCTTCATCTAGCTGAGCCCAACGCTTGCGGCGAGTCAGCTTATCGCGCCTGTCTACATATTCTTCTGCCGACAGGTAGCCGCCCTGCTGAGTGCGCTCCGTCTCAATCACATATATCTGATGGTCTACATTTACCCCGTCGGCAATGGCCTCTTCGTAGGTATACTCGCTCACCACATTTTCATTGAAAAATGCAAACGTACGCTTATCAGGCGTCGCCGTTAGCCCGATCAAGAACGCATCGAAGTAGTCCAGTACCTGTTTCCATACGTTGTAAATAGAGCGATGACATTCGTCAATCACGATAAAGTCAAAAAACTCAACAGGAATGCCAGTAGTCTATAACCCTGGCATCGGCGTCTTCGGCTGCACCAGCTCATTTGGGTTTGTCTCTTCAGCGGCTTCATCTAGCGCTTCCCCTTTCAAAATGGAATAGAGACGCTGAATCGTAGAGATACACACCTGACTATCTGAGCTAATGTGCCGAGACGTTAGCCTTTGCACGTTGTACAGCTCAGTAAACTTGCGATTGTCGTCGTTAGGCGTATAAGCCTGAAACTCCTGCTCTGCCTGCTCCCCTAAGTTTTTAGTATCGACCAAAAACAGCACTCGCTTTGCCCTGGCGTACTTCAGCAGGCGGTAAATCGCCGTAATCGCTGTAAAGGCTTTGCCGCTGCCAGTTGCCATCTGCATGAGCGCACGGGGCCGCGCCGCCTCAAACGATGCCTCCAGGTTCGCGATCGCTTTGACCTGACACCGCCGCAGTCCATCCGCTTCCAAAGCAGGTAGGTCTTGCAGCCTACTGCGAAGCGACCGATCTTGCCTTAGCCAAGTCTGAAAGGTTTCTGGTCGATCAAACGAAAATACCGGACGCGACCTGGGCTTGGGATCTCGCCTGTCGGTAAAACGGGTCAGCACACCCGTACTTTCGTACACAAACGGCAGCGGCTCGTTATTGAGGTACTTCAGCTTGCTGTCTGCATACGCCTGAGATTGCGTTTCTACCGCCGTTAGCTTAGCGCCTTCTTCTTCCCGCTTGGCTTCAATCACACCGATCGGCGTCCGATCTACAAATAGCGCATAGTCCACAGGCCCTGCTTGGGTCTGATACTCCCGAATAGCTACGCCTAAACCAGCGTTCAGGTCGATACCGGTTTTAGACCGAACAATCCACCCCGCTTCAGTGAGCAGATGGTCAATGCGATCGCGAGCCTTTTGTTCAGGCCCTTGATTGCGAGAAGTCATTTACAAATATTAAAAAATATAAAAGGGCCACTGCTTACACAATCCATGTGCTGGTCATACTTTTCTCAAGATATCAAGCAAAACCAGTATTTTACAGATTCTCAACGAGCGCAGAACCAGTTCAGCACCCTGATCGCTATCTGCGGCCAGTCACAATAGCAAACTGAACAAAAGCGCGTATTACTCAAGCAGCCAAAACCATCTGGCAAATCGCCCGCTCCAGGAAAGTTTCCTTTAGAACCGCTGCCTATTAGGTAAGTGTTTTCTTAGAATCTCCCTACGTCCGCAATCGGCGGTTGGAAAGCTTTCTATTGTGAGAGCAATCGAATAATTTGAGGAAATTGTGAAAGGGAATCTATGTGTTTGAAAATATGCAGATTTTGAACCCATGCAATTAGCTGTTTCACAAAATTCAGGTGTTCTCCTGGAGATAAAACGCTATCCCAATCAAACCAGCTCAATTCGTTGTTTTGACAATAGGCATTGTTGCCGTGTTACGATCACACTCACCATGCCGCGATCGCCCCGAACAAATCGCCGCACTTCGTCCCGGAAGGGGCCATTCCACTCGGCAAACCGCTCACCCGCAAAGTGACCGACCTGATAAAGCCTCGCTGCGTCCCACGCTTCAGCGATAATTTCCGTGCTTGCCAGCACCGGGTTCGTGTTGATCATCCATAAAATAGGTGGATTATCTAACGATTCGCCCGTTTGCCCCCGCGAGAGCACCGACGCCAGATCAAACCGGAAGCCGTCAACGTACATCTCTAAAACCCAGTAGCGCAGACAGTCTGAAATTAGATAGCTATTGATAGCACTGGTTCTACTGGCATCAGCTCTACCGCCGTGATTCCCAATGACTTGAGGTAAGGGATTTTCTCAATCAGGCCAGCATAGGTGACTCGTTTGTCAGCGGGTAATCCTGAATTAGGATGCTGCGTAAACCCGCCAACGTGCAGTTCATAAATCACCGTTTCGGCATAGGGCGTTTTGGGTGAGCGATCGCTACCCGCATCGAAACCGAAACTGGCCAGCTCTCCCAAGTCGTGGTTGATATCAGTCACGAAGGCTTTGGTTGGGCGCTAATTTTCTCAGGTCGCCTCATTCTAGTCTCTAAGATGCTTCGAGATGCCCACCGCTTCGGCTTTGATTCGCTCGAAAAGCTCAATGCGGAAGGCGAAAAGCTCTTTCAAAAAGGCATTGAACTAGCCCGAAACTTTCCCGAAGCTTGCGATATATAACCTGTTTATTCACTGTTACCCCTTTGTCTCTCATACCTAAAATGACCAATCCAGACGCTATTGATGAAGTCAGAAAACAAACCCGCAAGCTCAACAGCAAAGCTGGTCAATTGAAAATGGATCTGCACGATATCGCCGGAGGGTTACCTGCAGATCTCGAACAGCTTCCTGAAGCCGCTGCTCGCACCTATGACATCTACTGTCAAATTCGTATTCTCAAGCAAAAGCTCAATACTTTGGAGGCTGTTCAATGGCAACCCCACTAAAGACCCTCTCTCAGGTCAATCGACTTAAAGATGCAGAAGAGTATTTCGAATTCTTTGGGTTGGTCTACGACCCTCAGACCTTAAATATCAATCGACTGCACATCCTGCGGAAGTTTTCACAACTGGTACAAGAGCAGGCTATACCTCATACCTTTGAACATTCTTCCGCAATTCGGGAGGGGCAGTTTGTGGAGTTGCCCATTGATGAAGTG
>JBARVU010000015.1:0-6144 GCA_049646425.1 Phormidesmis sp.
ATCGATGTCCTATCAGATCTAGAGAACCAGGAGACCGGAGTTAGAATCACCGTTCCCGCTGGCTGGACAGTCATCAACGGCGAGCAGCGGGGCAGCGCTGACATCTATGCCGCTGCGCCCACTCAAGATCTTTATGTAATGGTGCTCTCAGAAAGCGCGGCGGCGACGCTCAATCAGTTTAGTCTGTCAGATAATGCTCGGCAGTACCGCCTCCTAATTCAGGAAGAACTCGACAGCTTTGACGGAGAGGAGCGTACGGCGGTCTCCTCTATCAACGACAAACCAGCCTTGCAGTACGAGATCGAAGGCGAAGTGGACGGAGTGCCCATTGTGTACTTGCACACTACGGTTCAAGGCACCGATGACTACTATCAGGTGGTTGGCTGGACAACGCAAAGCAGCTACCGTGAGAATGAAGACGTGCTCCGAAATATTATCGGCAGCTTCCGAGGAACATAGCATCTATAGCGCTCAACGTAAGTTAGGTAAGCAGTGAAATTTATCTGGGTTCAATTTCTCCGCAGGCTCTCGTTGGCCCTAGTCGGGGCACTGATGGTCATCGGTCTGTGGACAAGCATCGGCAGCGCCCCCGCTTGGGCTGGCCTGGACGATGACAACTACGATGGCAACATTTTTGCGCTGTATGCAGGCAACGGCTCAATTGTCCCGCCCCGGTTTACGCTGCCGCAGTCGCTTAAGCAAGATAAGCCGACGCTGCTGGTCTTTTATGTAGACGATAGCCGCGATAGCAAGCAGTTTTCTTCCGTCATCTCGCAGCTGCAAGCGCCCTACGGCAGAGCGGCTAATTTTGTAGCGATCGCCGCAGACTCAGTGCCGGTAAAAGAGGCCTACGCCCCTACCGAGTCTGGCTACTACTTCGCAGGCGCTGTACCGCAGACGGTTTTATTCGACGCTGAAGGCAAGGTCGTGTTCAATCAGGTCGGTCGGGTGCCCTATGAAGCGATTGATGAAAAGATGCGCGAGGTGTTTGACCTACTGCCGCGTACTGAGTCGGTAGAGTTGCGCCGCCGACCCATTAATGAGGTCAGCGGTGAGCTAGTCGCAGAGTAGCCCTCGCCCTGGCTACTCGGCAGGTTCTAGGGCGTCGGGCTTGTGCGCTGCCTCGCTGCCGGTGCGTTCACTCTCAACTCGGTACTGAGGATCCTCTTCAGAGGCTTTGGCCGTATGCCCCTTGATCTCGGTGGTGTCAGTCAGCTTTTCTTTGACGGTGCCTGTCGTTTTGCCCTGGCGGGTATTCCACTGAACGCGATCGCCCTGCTCGAAGCTGTCTGAGTCGCTAGAAGCCTCGGCGTCAGCCTTGGACAGCGTATCGGGTCGATGGCCAGTTACGTTACCCGTGCTGTCATTTTTCACCAGGTATCGAGGATCGTCTTCGGAGGCAGAAACTGTCTTGCCTTCTACCTGCTGGTCTTCGGTAATTCGTTTTTCTATTTTGCCAGTGGCAGTGCCCGATCCCGATGACCACTGCACGCGATCGCCTTTGTGAAAGCGTTGTTTGCTAACCATAGGTGACCTCCTTAGATCAAAAGTTGGCGAAAGATTCCGGTTATCCGGCCAAACGCCTCGTAGCGTTAATTGACAAGGTAGAGAGAAAATATAGAGGAAACCTCTGTCTATTCTCAGGTTTATCTCTCTCCCCAAAATGTGCAAAAGGGTAGAGTGCGGCCCGGCTAAGAAGAAGACACTATTTATTTTAGTTGAAGAATATTAATGAAAAGGTAACGCCTGGTATCGTATCGAACTTTGTAAGTAGTTTCTTTGTACTATTGTTCTTTGGCATACCGTTTTTGCTCAGCTCCGCCCATACCGTTGTGAAAATTCTTGTCTGTGGCGCTTATGAATAACTATTTGAGGCCCGGTGCATTTGTTCGATTAAAAGGTCAGCCCAGCGACCTGCCCGATTTTGTGCTAGAGCGCTATTTGGGCAACTTTTGCTGGATTCGGCAGCAGTCTTGGGGCGGCTGTGTGCAGTGGAAAGTAAAGGCCGCCTGTTTGGATCCCGATCCGTTTGGCGGTGCGCAGTTGGGATAGCGGCTCCAGCAAAAAGTGCTCAGCTGATTCTCTATTACGTTAGGATCATTTCATTCCAGACGTTACCCACCTAAACGCCATGACTGCCCTACAGGTTTCAGCCCGAGAACTGGTTCAAGCTGCCTACGAAAATCGCTATACCTGGGATAAAGCCTTTCCCGGCTACACCACTGACGTCACGCTCAAACTAGGCGAGCAGGCATTCCAGGGAACGGCAAAGGTCAATCCTGACCTATCGGCAGAGGTATTTGACGTGGCGGATGAAGAAGCCCACAAGACTATCAAGGGCCATCTATGGGAAGTAGCAATTCACCGAGTCAGCCGTCCTTTTGACAAGACTCATGGTGAAAATACGTTTAGCGTTGACGGTACGGCTGAAGAGGGAGCCGTAAAAATTTCAGTGGGCGGCAAGGCAGAAGGCGATGCTTACAAAGTCAAAGATAACGAGTTTACAATGGTGCACCGCCACATCCACGGCACCGTCGTGACTATTAATACGTTTAGCTCCTACGACACAGGTAGCGGCTATTTGTCTCATACCTATGACTCTGTGTACCACGATCCCAAAACTGGCAAGCTATTGCAGGGTCGCAGCGAATTTACGGACGAGTATACAAAAGTGGGTGACTACACCGTTTTGGCAAAGCGCACTGTAAAGCCTGTTGATGGCCCTAAGACAGAAATTACCTTTTCTAACATTCAGCTTCTACCGTGACCAAACGTGGCGACCGAGCTTGGCCTCTTTGGCCGATTGTCCCGATTTATCCTTACGGCCAGCGACGCACGCTTCGCAGAGAAATTATCCCTGACAAGCTGTGGCTGTTTGAGCAGGTGCAGGGGATTTTTTACGTCATCGTGCCGATTCGCATGACGGTGATCAGGCTAGCGGCTGGCGGACTGATGGTCTTTTCGCCGGTTGCGCCCACGCGCGAGTGTATACGGCTTGTACGTGAGCTAGAGGCTGAGCACGGCGAGGTGAAGTATGTGATCTTGCCCACTGTAACGGGGGTGGAGCACAAGTATTTTGCGGGGCCGTTTGCGCAGAAGTTTGAGCGATCACAAGTCTACGTTGCCCCCCATCAGTGGAGCTTCCCCATCGATCTGCCGATGAGCTGGCTAGGCTTTCCGGACAGGCGTACCCATGTCCTGCCAGATGACCCTAGCCAGACGCCTTTTTATGATGAGTTTGACTACGCAACGGTTGGCCCCATTGAGCTCAGCGTCAAGCCTTATACAGAGGTGGCCTTCTTTCATCGAGAGACGCGATCGCTCCTGATTATCGACGCCATCCTATCGATCCCGGTAGAACCGCCTGAAGTCGTCGCTCAAAATCCTTTCCCGCTCATCTTCCACGCCCGTGAAACGGCACTAGACCCGCTGATAGACAACTCCGCAAACCGCCGAAAAGGCTGGGCGCGCATCGCCTTGTTTACCTTTTACTTCCAGCCAGAAACCCTGGAAGTGCCTTCGCTCCGGCAAATCTTAAAGGACGCTGTAAAATCGCCCAACCGTTCCAAGCGCAACTACTTCGGCCTATATCCTTTCCAGTGGCAGGCGGGCTGGTACCAATCTTTTGAAACGCTGCGCAAAGATGGACGTCTGCTGGTGGCCCCAATTTTACAGACGCTGATTTTCAACCGTGATGCAAAAGCGGTCTTGGCCTGGGCAGATCGCATTGCTCAGTGGGATTTTCAGCAGATTTTCCCCTGTCACTTTAGTTCGCCTATAGCTGCGACGCCGACCGAATTTCGTCGGGCCTTCGACTTTCTGGAGCAGCCGGATGCCCAGAGCTGGTCAGGGTTTGACCATCAGCTTCCGGAGGGGGATTTGGCTACGCTTGGGCAGATTGACCGGCGGCTGACTGGCACTGTGGTGGCACCGCCTGATTAGGTGCTTATGCGGGATCGTCAACTGGCTCTACCGTGTGAAAGTCAGCAAACTCGATATAGCGATCACCGTCGTCCATCAGGTGAAAAATGTCTTTGAGCTGATGATGCCACAAGATATCAGCAGCGTAATAGGTGTGGCGAGCGTGAATTGCCTGTACGACCGTTTGGTCAATGCCGCTGAGCGATACTAGCAGCGCCGCGTTTGTCCGCATCAGGTCGCTGTGAGAGCGCCCGTAGAGCGGGCTAGCGTCATCAATCGAGTGCAGCGCCGTCCAGGAAAGGAAAAAGCTAGGGTTGCGATCACGTCGTAGCTTCAGCTCATAAAAACGCCGCATCATCCGGCCATCGCTGACTTCGTCCAAAGTAAGATACAGTCGCATCTGCGCTTCCAGGATCTGGTTGCGGCGCTCGTTGGCGGCCCGGAACATCAGGGTCGGCGTTTCTTGAAAAGGGGCAACCACCGCTACCCGGCTGAACAGCACTTGCGCGGTTGGCCGGGAAAATCGGGTATAGGCGAGGCCAGTGAGCACCGCAATCCCGACCAGAGACGTGATTGCCTCTAGCGTGACCAGCAGGTGAGCGTAAGTATTGCCCGGAGACATTACACCGTAGCCAATTGAGGCAGACGTTTGCACACTAAAGAAAAAAGCGTCCCAAAAAGAACCCGGCTGCGCGTTCACGATGGTGCCTTCGCCGCCCAGTAGAAATAGCCCTGCGCAGACTGCATTGGCGATCGCATACAGCCCAATCGTAATCGCAAAAAATCCCTGCCACGGTACCGTCAGCATTAGATAATACGGATCGCGCCAGTAAGAATACCAGGCGCCTAAGCCCATAATCTGAAACCGACCGTCCTCCATCCGAATGCGAACTCGGGACTGACGCGACCGACGATTGGCTAGCTCGGTCGTTCGCCGGTTCGATTGCCGGTTGTCCCTGTTCATCGCCGCTGCCTCTGGCCAATGCTGTACAAAATGTCTACTCGGAGGATCGTACACAAAGGGGAACCATGCAAGCACTTTCGGCGATTGCCACTCAGCTCGATGCTCATTTGCGCTCGCTCAGCGGCCCCCGCGATCCCTATCTCAGCTCGGGCCGGCACGCCCTGGCCCAGCAGTATATCCGCAGTGAGCTGGGTCAGTGGGGCGAGGTGAGTCGTCAAAGCTTTCCGGTACAGGGCCGTGAGCATTGCAACTGGCAGCTAACGCTGGCGGGTAGGCAGGCTGAGCTATCGCCTATTTTAGTCGGCGCTCACTACGACACTGTCCCCGGGTCTCCGGGAGCGGATGACAACGCCAGTGGGGTCGCCGTCATGCTGATGCTAGCGGCACTCCTGTCGGCCCGCCCACCACGCCGCTCAATTCACTTTGTCGCCTTTGATTTGGAAGAATATGGTCTGGTGGGCAGCACGGTCTGGGCCGAGGAATGGAAATTGCAGCAGCGATCGCTCCACCTGATGCTGTCTTTAGAAATGCTGGGCTACTTTTCAAGTGAGCCTCAGTCTCAGCAATACCCGCTTGATCTGCTGAGCCGCGTTTATCCCAGCACCGGCGACTTTATTGCGCTGATTGGCAATCTTTCGAGCATCCCTCAAATGGTCGGCATCAAGCGCGCTCTGCGTCGTTCCAAGATGCCCTGCCAATGGTTACCGGTCGTCAACAAAGGTAAGCAGATTCCCGACACCCGGCGCAGCGATCACGCCCCCTTTTGGGATGCGGGCTACGCAGCCATACTCGTCACCGATACTGCCAATCTCCGAAATCCTCATTACCACAGCGCCTCGGACCGCTTAGACACGCTAAACGTGAGCAGTATGGCCAAAGTTACCCAAGGGTTAGCCGAAAGCCTTCGTCGCCTGTAGTCGGCGCTCCCCCGCTCCCTGCCTCTCCCTCTTCCCAGCAAATCACCCCTAAAGTAAGTGCCGACGCAACCCTAGCTCTCTAAAGCTACAAAGTCTCTAAAAAACTCAGCAGATCAGCCATATCTTTTTCATTCGGCTGAAACTGCGGCATCGGCGGTGTTTGCCCGCTGATCACCTGATGAATCAGGGCGGAGCGAGACTTGCGCTCAGATACACCGTGCAAGTCTGGCCCGACTTCGCCCGCCCGCTCCAAGCCGTGACAGGTCGCGCAGTTGAGCTGAAAAATTTCGCGGCCCCGACTGTGATCGCCCGTCAGCTGTAATACGCTATGGACATAAGGAT
>JBARVU010000016.1:0-6122 GCA_049646425.1 Phormidesmis sp.
TTACATAACTTCCGGTTGAGCTACCGCCAGGGAAAAGCTAACGAGCTGGTAGCAAACGCATAGGAAAGGAAAGGTCAGGAAAGGGCGTGCCTGTTTCTATTGCCCACACTATTTCCGATAATGTCTAGTAGACCACTCAAACGCTATCTAAAGCCGCCGGAGGTTCTTTGACAAGGGGGAACTTTGGCGGTTTTTAGTATCTCCTGTTGGGTAAGTTGTTTTTCTCCCTTTCATATTCAAGCTTCTAGGTTTGACACTGTCCTAAGCACGGCCTTCCTCCAACACCTTCAAGCAGAGCTGAATCATGCCAATAGTGACAGCAGGCAGCTCTAGCTGCGGGGTCAGCCCGGTAGAGCTGATTACTTCAAAAAGCTTGATAGCGGCAGGGTTCTTCTGAGCTAGCCGGCGACCTAATTCTGGCCCGGTGAAAGAAGCCTTTTCGCCCCATAGCAAGGTTGTTGGCACCGTTAGCTGGCCGATGTAGTCAGCCAGGTCAAAACATAGATCGCCGCGCACAAAAGAGAGTGCAGTGTACTCTGCATGGGGTTGTTGGGCCGACTGCAAATAGGCTTCGACAATATCGTCTGAAATCCGGTTAGGCTCTGCGAACTGGCGATTTTTTAAGAAGTTTTCGATGCCGAAGCGAGTGGCGATCGCCCCCCCATACAACAGCTTATCGAGCACCGGCGTACTCACAATCTGCGCAAACGGACTGCGCGTATAGTCGCTGCCAAAGTCAGAGAGGCCCGCTGGCGTCATCAAAATCAGAGACTTGAAGAGTTCTGGTGAAGCGATCGCAATTCTCACCACAAAAGCCGCCGTCAATGCCGACGCCACCACCGTCACCGGCCCCTCACAGGTAGCTCGAATAAACTCCGGGATGCTGCCAAGATAGTCAGCAATCGTATAGTTGCGCTGCAAATGCGCCGACTGCCCCCAGCCAATCAAATCAGGCGCCAGCACGCGATACTCTCCGGCAAATGCTGGAAACACCTTCGACCATTCGAAGGCAGAAGACCCGCCGCCAAACCCATGCAAAAAGACAAGCGTTTCGCGCGCTTCAAGCGGTGTATTGACCGGGTACTCAGGCAAAGCCGGAATGTAGTAGACCATTCTGCCCAGCGTTGTCGTTACACTTTTTTCGTCGACGAAAGGAATCTTGAGCATAGCGGCTGCCAGTAGCAATCACCTCTCATCCTATCGGACAGCTAGCGGCAGCAGGCTATTGCTGAAGAGAGAGAATTCATCATCTGTCACTAAAGGTCAGCATAGTAACACTCCAAACAATCTTCCATCACCAGGTGATGATTAAAGGCCAGCGGCATTGCCAAAGCCGTTTTTACCTCAAACCAGCGGGCCTCGACCACCTCACCTTTCGAGACCTGCGGATCTAGTTTAGGCAGGTCAGCATCGCCTAAGTGAAACATCAGCGCGTACTTCAGCGTTACGTTTTGTCGGCGCAACGGCATACTGTACACCTCGTAAGGATGGTCGAGATTACCTTCAAAGCGAAAATCTTCGATCATTTGGGGAATATCTAGTCCCAGCTCCTCCCACACTTCCCGGTAAACCGCCTGAGGGGCCGTTTCGTCATAGTCCAGGTAGCCGCCAGGCAGACCCCATTGACCAACGCCTTCGGGCAAGTCAGTGCCCCGCAGACCCAGCGGCACATACTGAACGCCTCGGCTGACAAAAAAGAGAACCGGTAAAACAGTGACACTGCGGCTGATCCAGATCTCTTCGCCGTCAACGTCAACGCAGCGATTGGGCGTGCTTTTGAACTTCACTCCAAACTGCCTTTGACCACCGCTTCGAGCACATCTGCCATACTCTTGCCTTCAGCACTTGCCTTGGCTTTCAGCTTGGCAAACAGCTCATCGGACAGGCCCACCCGATTGCGACGACGGCCAGAGCCAACTGCCTTTACGGGCGTGTAGGTCTCGCTGAACTGACGCAGAGACTCGAAGGTGTAGCGATCGCAAAAATCCCCAAAGCTTTCCCCCTCCTGCCGATTTTGCTTAAAGCAGGCAAACAGCGGCTCCAGCTCTGTTTCTAAGTTGTCCGTATGTAATCGCTCCATATAGGGCCGAGCCAGTCGGGTCTGATTAGGCGAGCCGCCCAGCCAAAGCTGATAAGAATCGGGTGCGCTACCGACGAAGCCTAGCTCAGCCATATAAGGGCGGGCGCAGCCATTGGGACAGCCCGTCATCCGGGTTACAAACGTCTCATTTTTTAGCCCCAGCTTGTTGAGCAGCTTGCGAATGCGCTCTAGCATACTTGGAATAATTCGCTCTGACTCTGTCACCGCCAGCCCGCAGGTTGGCAGCGCTGGGCAGGCCATCGCATAGCGCTCTAAAGAATCAACTTTGCTGTCAGGCGTAATGCCATCGCGGTCAAGAATCGCCTGAATTGCCGCCTTGTCACCCGGCTCAATGTCACAGAGAACCACACTCTGATTGGGCGTCACCCGCATCGGCAGATTGAACTTTTCGACAATCTCTCGCAGCGCTGTCTTATTGCGCAATTTGCCCTGGTTGTGCACCCGGCCATTGCGCACATGGACGCCGACAAACAGCTTGCCATCGCCCTGCTCGTGCCAGCCTAAATAGTCTTCAAACTTCCACTCAGGCAGATCTCGATAGGGTTCTAGCTTTTTGCCAAATCTTTTTTCAACTTCAGCAATAAACTTCGGCAGACCCCAACGGTGTACCAGATACTTCATCCGGGACACTCGGCGGTTGTAGCGTTCGCCATAGTCTCTTTGCGTGAACACAATTGCCTTTATTAGGTCATAGATGTCGTCTTTACCGACATAGCCAATATGGTCGGCAGTCCGAGCAAAGGTTTCTTCCTTATTGTGCGTGCGGCCCATGCCGCCCCCCGCCATCACGTTGAATCCTTGAAGCTCACCGCTATCGTCGGTCATCACCACCAGGGTGACATCTTGAGTATACGCATCGACAGAGTTATCACCTGGCACGGTCACCGCGCACTTAAACTTGCGCGGCATGTACTGGACGCCATAGATGGGCTCTACCGGATGAGGCTCCCCGTCCACATGACCCGCCCGGCCCTGCCGAGCTGCTACCACATCCGGATCTTCTTCAGTGGTCACCACCTTTTCGCCATCCAGCCAAATCTCGTAATAGGCAGGAGTTTGAGGCGTCAGCAAATCAGCGATGTTGGTTGCGTACTTGCGAGCCAGGACGTACTCAGGCTTGTCTTTGTAAGGTGCAGGCGGCGCCATTACGTTCCGGCTCAGGTCGCCGCAGGCCCCTAGCGTAGAGCCCATGCTGCGAATAATGTCCGCTAGCGTCGCCTTCAAGTCCCGCTTGAGGATGCCGTGAAGCTGGAAAGCCTGACGAGTGGTTGCCCGTAAGGTGCCATTACCGTACTTATCAGAAATGTCGTCCAGCGTCAGGTACAGCTCCGGTGGAATGAACCCGCCCGGATTGCGCAGACGCAGCATCATCTGATAGTCCTTTTCCTGACCTCGGATGCGATTGTCGCGATTGTCCTGCTGGTAGGAGCCGTGAAACTTGAGAATTTGGATGCCAGCTTCCGTAAAGTGGGTGGTGTCCTGCTTGAGCTCAGTCGCCACGGGCTCCCGCAGAAACTGACTGCGCTCTTTGATGCCTTCGAGCTTGGAAACCTTTTTTTCAGCTGATTTGAGGGGCGTTTGAACCATGGGGATGCTTAGAGGAGCGAATGAATAATTTAAGGGTTGGCTTTGGAGCTATGCAGCTAGAAATTTCTAGGAATTGAATGATCGGTAATCCGGTCGGGATTGGGGTGTATATATAGAATTTTATCACCGCAGCTCTAAGAAGGCGGCTGCCTCGAAAAGAATCGACTCATTTTTTAGGGGCGAAGTCCATATCATGAGTTAAGTAGCGTGACCCTAGCTCAGGAGCCCCATTCATGGCAGATTCGATGATGTACAGCGAGGACATGTTCGTATTCCTCACACCCGACGCCAGCGAAACTTTTCTGACGCCGCCTGAGCTTATAGATAAGCTCAAAGCAGTCTTGGCCAGTTACGACGGTCAGCTGCCGCCGGAGCTGCGATCGCTCTCTTCCTCCGACGCCCAAGCCAAATACCTGCTCGAAACCCACTGCGAATTTGAAACGGCTCCCGGCGAGTCCGTGCAGTGGTATGCGGTGCGTCTGGAGAAGTAGCTTCGACTGCGCTCAGCTACCCGGCTCACCCCACTACTGCCTTCATCGCCACTGCCACCTTCTTTTCAGCGGGCTGGCTCACTTCCGCCACAATGCCCGGGCCAAAGAAGCTCTCAATCTTAGGCTGCTTTTCCTGCCACTTTTCAAACGGGACATAGGGTGAGTCGAATTCAAGCACCAGCGTGTAAGCGCCGTCTCGCTGCTCTTCGTGCAGACCTGAAAGCACAGGCCGCTGGGTGTCATTGGGGCTGAGGCCAAGGCGCTCTAGCGTCTCGTCCAGGTGGGCTTCTTGACCATAGCGATAGCGGGTCACATCTTTGCGAACTTGAGTTTGCGTTTGGGTCGCCTGCTCCCGCAGTGCAATCACCGCCTCACTCGGTGGCTGAGTGTAGGGTACGGGCGTGAGTTCGGCGGCCCGCAGCGCCAGTCCCCCCAGCAAAATCGGCACGCCATAGAAAAAGCCAATCAGATTGAGCGTTGCTTTTTCTTGGGCGTAGGCAACAAAGCCAATCAGGGTGAGGATGCCACCTGCAATCAGGAGGACAGAGCCAAGGGGAATTTTGCGCAGCATGGAGGTTGAGGTTCCTAAAACCGTCTTTAAAGTAGAGAGTCTTTTGAGAGCAAGTGGAGAGCGAGTTTTGGTTTCAACCGACAAGGGCAGATGCGGTTGGCACCAAAGTTGCTTATCCTATAAAGAAATGTAACTCATCTCGGAGACCCGTTTGATATGGAATTTGCCGCCCTCCAAACCAGAATTGATCTGATTCGCTCTAAGCGTCAGTCGTTGCTACGCTTGCTGGAGCAGCCTGGAATTGGCACTTTACGGATTGATGTCAATCAGGCGCTAGAAGAAATTGACGATTTGCTCGAAGAATTTGATCGCGCTTTTCCAGGTCAGGTTGCTTCCTAAAGGAATTACGGTAGAGAGAAGGATTTCATTACTGACTTAGACAAATGGGCAAGACGTTTACAGCGCAGATTAGTCATCAGGGAACGGTTCACACCGTTCCGGTCGACGCCACTCAGACCATTTTAGAGGCCGCTCACAGTGCGGGTCTAGATCTGCCAACCTCCTGCGGAGCAGGGGTCTGCACTACCTGCGCGGCGCTGATCACAGAAGGCTCGGTGAACCAGGAAGACGGTATGGGCGTGAGTCCAGAGCTTCAGGCCGACGGCTATGCTCTGCTCTGCGTGGCCTTTCCAAAATCTGACCTGAAGCTGGAAACCGAAAAGGAAGATGAGGTCTACGCGCGTCAGTTTGGTCAGCCGGGATAGCGTCAGTAGACAATGCAGACAAAATTAATCACGCTGGAGGTGTCTTTGTTAGCACCCGCCGACGAATTGCGCACGGCGCTACCCGGCTCAGATAGACTGCGCGCTGATGCTTTGCGATCGCACATCGAAACCCAGCTTGCCCGCCACGGCGATCCCCTCCGCTGGGCGATCACTGCCATTGATTCCGCCAGCCAAATGGCTCAAGTAGAAGCCGTCGTTACCTGCATCTCATGACCGGCCAGCCCCTTCACACGACGGTACTGATCATCCCAACCGGCATCGGCGCAGCCATTGGCGGCTACGCAGGCGACGCCCTCCCAGTTGCGCGGACAATTGCCCAGGTCACCGACCGGCTGATCACCCATCCCAACGTGCTCAACGGTGCGCAGCTCTTTTGGCCGATGGCGAATGCCTACTACGTCGAAGGCTATGGGCTGGATCAATTTGCGGCAGGGCACTGGGGACTGCGGCCCGTACATCAAAACTCGATTGGCCTCATTATCGATCAGGCCGTTGAAGACGAGCTGCGCTGGCGACATTTGCAGGCTGCCGACGCCGCCCGAGCAACTTTGGGGCTCAACGTCAGTGCCCATGTGATGACTGACAGCCCTTTGGGCGTTGCGCTCAAAACCACGGAATCCGGCGCATCCTGGGGCACGGTAGAGAAT
>JBARVU010000017.1:0-1531 GCA_049646425.1 Phormidesmis sp.
GGCATCAGCACGATGGCGTTCAACCTGAACGGGTTCAACTTCAACCAGTCGATTATCGACTCACAGGGTCGAGTGATTGGTTCTTGGGCGGACGTTTTGAACCGTGCGAACCTGGGAATGGAAGTGATGCACGAGCGGAATGCACACAACTTCCCCTTGGACCTGGCAGCAGGTGAAGCGGCTCCTGTAGCGCTCACCGCGCCTGCTATCAACGCGTAGTCATCTGACTGTTCCTTGATGAGCTAGACGAATGAAGAGCCCCTCGCACGCTGTGCGGGGGCTTTTTGTTTAGGATTCTGAAGCTTATCTCTAATGAGTCATGGCAATCGCTCCTGCCACCGTAAAGCTGGAAAGATTCCCCAGCGCAGGCAAAACCTCATCTCCGGCATAGATCATGGGCAGCTCCTGACCTTGCCAAACCCAAACTTGCTGCCGCTGAATGTCAATCAGCCAGGCGATCTGTGTGCCATTTGCCAGGCAGTGCACAATTTTCTTCTGAAGTTCTAACGTGCTTTGATCGGGCAAACGAATTTCGCTCAGCCAGTCGGGTGCTCCTTGAAAGGGGCCGTCTTCTTTAGGGAGTCGGGCGATCGCGACAACGGTAATATCTGGAACCGGAGATAAGGGTGGCACAATGCATCGGAGTTCTTGAATCGTTTCATAAGCCTCTGTCTGCTGATTGATTGCATTGACCAGATTGCGCTGAAGGCGGGAGTGAAACAGCGTCGGCATCGGTTTTTGCTGCGGCTGCCCGCTGATAAACTCCCAAGTAAGGGATGCCTCAATATCAGGCTGCTGTAGGAAAGCTTCTAGGGGGCTGGTAGCGATAGGAGACTGCATGTCTTGGAATGAGCCAGCAGGCGCGATTAGGTTTCTAAGTCTATTGTAGGGATGTATTTATTTCCCGCGCTGCGTGATCGCCTGTTGAACCTGCCCTAGCGTCACCGTCTCAGCATTCTTAGACTGGGCGATCGCCACCGCACTTTGAGCGATCATCCGAATCTCACCGCCTGAAATCTTAAGCTGCTTGGCCAAGAGTCCCCAGTCCAAGTCCGAACTACAGACGATCCCTGCAAAAGCCTGTCGCCAAAGCATGGCTCGCGCCCGCTTGGAGGGCAAAGGCAGCGTAATAACCGCATCCATTTGCTGTCGCCACCGTGACTTGACCGTATGCAAATAGTGAACGCTCAGCAGCGTCATCCCCGGTCTGGTTTGCCGCCTGTGTAACCATTGCGCTAACTGAGCATCTGACAGGGCACTGTTACGACCAAACCAAATAGCTGCCGATTTTATCAGCAGTACCGGATAGCGATCAGCATCCAGCGAGGCCAGAACTTCTAGCCGATCTTCTGGGCGAACTTTACCCAGGTCAAGCACCCCTAAAGGCTGGCGTAAGGACGTGGCGATCGCCCCTGCCGCCATTTGTTTACCGGTGCCTACCGTCCCGACCAGTAGGGAAATCTGTCCCTTGCCTCCTGGCATTAGCCGGGTCAATAGCCCGGCTGATGCCTGCTGGCCCAGGCTCTGTAGC
>JBARVU010000018.1:0-30229 GCA_049646425.1 Phormidesmis sp.
AGCTACACCTGCCCGCTCTACGCACCAGCCTTCAGAGCATTGGCGGCTTCTTGATCATGGCCAATCTTATCTTCGCTCTGATCTGCTATGGATTGGGCTTTGATATTACCAGAGGCCATCGCTATAACTTTGTCTTTTTCCCGGCTATTCTCATTCTAGTCGGCGCGAGCTTAGCCCCGTTCTGGCAACAGTCTGGGCCAGAAAACTTCAGTCGAGTAAAGCTACCGCTAGTCAAACGCACGATCAGCGGTCGCGCCTTCGTTACCACAGTGCTCTTAGTCGGTTTTTTTGGCGCTCAGGTAATTGTTAACGATCTTTCTACACTCAAATTTTACAAGGCGGATCGTTTTGTCCGCTTCATTCAGGCGAACTCTACCTACCCTGTGGTGATTGGCACGGACACCATAATTACCGAACAACCTATCGTCGTCGGCATTGAAATCCTGTCGGTCGCCTGGGAGATTAAGCGCCACTTCAATCCTGCTGATTCTTCTACTCACTGGCTCAGCCCACCTCAATTTGTGATTGCAGAAACCAATGCCGCTAAAAACTTCACTGCTAAAAACCAGCTGGTACAGAGCTTAGCCACCGTTCCCCAGCCGTTTGATCTATGGCTATTGGACTATGCTCCTGATCTTGTTGGACAAGGGTGTGCAGAGCCGATAGGTGGTAACAGAGGCTCTTTTAGCTACAAACACTATGTATGTAAAAGCTAATAGCGAGCAACTCAACTGACCAATGCTGATCGCCGTCATTGTTTCTAGAAGAACGATAGAATTTGAGGACAACAGTCCTGATAGCCCAGTTGAGGAGGGTTGAGATGCCGTCACCGTTTCCCGGGATGAATCCATATTTGGAAAATCCTGAGCTGTGGCCAGAGGCCCACAGTCGGCTGATTGTGGCAATCGCCGATGCGCTAAACCCTCAGCTCATCCCAAAATATCGAGCGGCGATTGACCGACGGATCTATGTCTTGGAAGGTAGCGAGACTTTACTAGTTGGCATTCCAGATGTCACCGTAGAACGGCGCACTTCTGAGAAGACCAGCCCTACCAGAAACAACGTCGTGATCGCAGTACCCCCCACCAGTCCTTTGAAAGTCAGGGTACCGATGCCGCTCGAAATTCGTGAAAGCTATTTACAGATCAAGGAGATGTCTACGGGGGAAGTGATAACTGCGGTAGGGATCCTGTCACCGACGAATAAACGCCCTGGGCAAAGGGCGCAATGCCTACGAAGAAAAGCGCCGAGAAGTACTGAGCAGCCGGACTCACCTGGTCGAAATTGATCTGCTTTGGAGTGGTCAGCCAATGGCACTCGCGGCGGGCAATGTGGAAAGTCACTATCGAATTTTGGTCAGTCCCAGCGAGCAACGACCCCAAGCCGATTTATACGCATTCAATTTACCTGATCAAATTCCTTCGTTTCCAATGCCATTGCAGGCGGGCGATCCAGAACCCGTCGTTGACCTGCAAACTTTGCTGAGTCAGGTTTATGACCGAGCTGGCTACGAGGTAGTGATAGATTACGATCAGCCACCCGTGCCCGCGATCTGAGGCGGCAACATATCCGAGATTAGAATTTCCAATTCAGCAAAAGCTATCGGCGCGACGGATAGCGCCGCTGCTAAAACAGCGTGCGACTGATAGTAGTCGCCTACCGGTTGACGAAACACATGCAGCTCTCGCTCAATCACATCCAAAATCCAATAGTCTGCAATACCAGCGGCTGCATACATGGGTGCTTTCACTTCCAGATCGTATTGAAGGCTGGAGTCGGCAACTTCAATTAAGAGCAGCACATCTTCAGGAACAGGATGACGAGTGCTGTAAAACAGTGGGTCTAACCGAACAACCGCAATATCGGGCTCGGGCTCTGAGCAATCATTTAATTGAACCGGATTATGGGATTGAATAAAGGCTTTTTCACCTAATAATCCGGTTAAAAAATGATTGATTATTGAGCCAGCAGACGCATGAGCTGCACTCTTCGCAGCCATTGTCATGATCTGCCCGTTGATCAGTTCTGTTCGCTCTGTAGCAGATAAAATTTCCAGCTCGCTCATACGATGGTAGTCATCAGCTGTAAATCGTTTCGGCTCGACAGCGACCATTGAAGTCATCCTAATACTCATAGTCTGATCGTACTGGAAAACCCTCATTGCGCGGGAGAAGAGGATTTTGTCGCTGCCCGCTCGCTCTGCACCTCAGCCATCTTTTGCGGACTGCCAATCGTTTCCTTAATCTCGCTCTGCAAGCGATCCAAAGTAGAGTCAGATTTGGCCTTGGCCAGAATGTTTTGCATGACAGTATTGACGCCAGTCGGCCCCCAGGTGCAGCCCTGCTGCAAGTACACTTTGGCCGCCTGACCCACCGCGTAAGTTCCGTAGCCCGCCGCCCCTGCTTGAGCTGTCATCGCGCCAGCGTAAGCAGTAAACCCCGAAAAGCTCTCAAAGGCACTCCAAATCGCCGCACCGCTTTTACCAAAGCCCAACAGCAAGCTGGTACCAAACTCACTTAAGAGCAGCGTGCCCGAACTGCGAATGATCGACTGCCAGAGCTTACTGGCTTCAAACCGGGTCATCGGAAAGCCATAGAGCCGAGAGAGCGAGCGAATCATCACGATATCAGAGCCGATGCCGCCAAGCATGTCGATGACGGCGATGGGGTTTAGAGAAACGGCGATCGCCTTGTATTTCGCATACTGCCAAATCAGCTCGTCCGCATTGACCTGGTTCAGCTCGGCTGTCTCCTGCGCCAACCGCTGTTCAAGCACGCCCGCTTGTCTCAAAGCGTTCAGGGCAATCAATGTCGCCCCCTCTTCTTGAACGATCTTCAGGAGTGTCTTTTTCAATGGCGCTATCTGCGCAGATGGATGCTCCCACTCTTCGGTTGTATGACCACCGGGCCATTCGACTCGTACCTGTATGGGCGTCGGCTCAGCCGAGATCATCACAATGTCATCAACCAGCCTTGCGCCTTCTGGCAAATCAGCCTTACTCTCTGCCTTTTGCCACAGCGTTTCTAAGTTTTTAGCTACGGTATCCCGGTCAGTCTCTGGGTAAAGATCGATTTTGTTGAATACCAACAGCAGGGGTTTGCGGGTCGCATAAAGCTGTTGCAGGGCCAGATATTCTATCTGCGTAACATCGCCAGAGACGACAAACAGAATGAGATCGGCCTGCTGAGCAATCTCACGGGCGATCACGCCTCGCGCCTGCCCTTCAATCTCATCTAAGCCGGGCGTGTCAATTAGCTCTAGCCTAAGCGGTTCCTTAGTCTCCTGCTCATTTGGCTGCCAATACACCGACCGGGGCCATTGAGTAACCCCGTTAAGCGGGCCAGTCTCCAAGACCTTTTCGCCTATTACCGCATTGATCACCGCCGATTTCCCCCGGCTCACCAGACCAAAAACGGCGACTCGCAAGAGTGAGCTGTCCAACTTGTTCATCAGCGCCGTGAGCTGATCGATGCCACTTTTGACTGCTGCCTGACGGCTCAGCTCTTGAGCATCTAGCCGAGTCATCTTGAGCTGCGGAATGTAGCGATCTATCGCCTGACGCAGACTGGTGCGGGCTTGCTCTACTAATGGATTTGGCGCTGCCATGAGGGGTTCCTACTGCGCTGCAGCAACAGGTTTGGATTGAGGTAAGGGGGGCAGGTGGGCGATCGCCTGCTGCACAAATCCCTGAAGACCCGCTCTCTTAGTAGTTTGGAATAGAGTTTGCAGCCGGTTGCCCATCTCTCCAAACGAAAACTGTTGCTTTTCGGGGGTGAGCATACTTTGTTCTTCAAAAAAGTCGATCAGGCTAAGGCCTACCACGCGAGTGAGGTAAGCTGCGCTCACACCCTGCAAAGCGCCACCGGCTACATAGGTTGCTGCGTGAGTTTTCAGCAGGCTACCCAGCGCTTGAGTAGAGAATTCTACCAAGCCTAGCTTCACAAGCAACTCAGCCAGCGTCCCCGCCGCCGCTTTCGCCTGTTCCAGAGAAAACTTCTGTCCGTACACCGCCCCCAGGTCGACGATCATCTGCGCGTTGATAGCCGTCGCAGCGAGTAAGTCTAGGCTGGCTAGCGGACTGGCAAATGCACTGCCTGCTGCGATCCACTGCATTTGCTCGACCAGAGGCATCGCTTGCTGTCGGCGCTGGCCGTTGAGCAGCGTCTGGACATCAGTTTTCAGGGCTTTGGCCTGCCGCAGGGTGGTGGTCATCACCAGCTGCTGCGCTTCGGTTTCGACAAGCTGCGTTAGCCGCTCCGTGAGGCTTTCTAGCTGAGAGGCTGGCTGTTCAAAAGACTCTTCGACTTCACCGTTTTCCTGATGACGACGCACCTTGACTGGGCCGGGTTGGGCGGCGATCGCACTCACCCCAATCCCCAAATCTTCCACCCGCGTCTGAATCCGCTGCATCACCGACTGCCGGTCTAGAGGCGTCAGCTGATCTTGCTTGTTGTAGGCGAGCTGCACCCGATGGCCCGCTCTCAGCAAACTGTGGAGGCGCTGCAATTCGGACTGCATCAGGTCAGCAGCGACGACAAACACAACCAGGTCGGTATCGACAGGCGGTAAAGCATCTTCGCCCTCGACTTCAGTGATCGCTATGACAGTGGGCTGACTCTTTTGCCAGGACTCACTGAGCTGGGAAACTAACGCTGTCTTGCCGGTCGTTTTGTTCCCGACGACGGCAAACTTAAGCGTTTCGCGATCTAAGTGAGTGAGGGTTTGAGCGATCGCCTGTCGCTGCTGTGCTATCTGCGTCCAAATCGGCTGACTTTGCTCAGTCTTAATTTCTGCTGGCAGTTCTTTGACGAGCGTATCCAGACGGGCTTCCACCTCAGCCAGCGCTTTCTCCACAGCGTCTCTATCGACCGGGCCTAAAGCGAGGGATGCCTTAACCACTGCCGACGAAGGGCTACGCTGCTTGAGCCACCAGAGCCCAGAGCCTAGAACGACCATACCCAAAAGTCCAGAGCCATCCCCTAGCGGTGAATGACCGACAATATTCATCAGCCCCAAGCTGGCTGAAAGACCCAAACCACCGACTAAAATTGGACGCTTCAGTTGCATGTGAAAGTCACCGTGAGCTGCTATACCTCTATTCTATAGGGCCAGGCAAAACCAGCAAAGTAGTGAGAACCGAGGCGGTAGCTAGCCCGGTTCTATCGGCGCTGCGTCCAAAGGTGCAGCCTCGTAATCATCTGACTATAGGCATAGAATAGTAAAACCAGACGAAAGGGCATGAGCTGATGAGTACCCCCGTAAAAACGAAGTCTTATACCGCTGATGAGTACTTGGCGCTGGAAGCGCACGCCAAAGTTCGCAGTGAGTTTTGCAACGGAGAGATTGTTGAAATGGCAGGCGGCACCCCAGCGCATAACGAAATCTCTCGCATGTTTGTTTTTTTACTGACAGCGGCACTAAGGAAACAGCCCTACAGCATTTTTATGACCGATCAGCGACTCTGGCTGCCCAAGGTTAATCTGTATACCTATCCAGACGTTATGATAGCGCCTCGCCCTCCGGAGCTACAGCCTGGTTGCAGAGACAGCGTGGTAAATCCTATTTTGCTGGCAGAAACACTTTCTGACTCTACAGAAGCTTATGACCGAGGGGATAAGTTTACCCACTATCGTACGATTGAGTCGTTTCAGGAATATGTGCTCATTGAGCAAAATCGTCCGCACGTAGAACATTTCGTAAAGCAGGGCGATAACGAATGGCTGTTTAGAGACTACAGTGGGCTCGCGAGTAGCTTTGTGCTCTCGTCAGTCGGGGTGGAAATTGCCTTGGCAGATTTGTACGAAGCGGTGGAGTTTAATGAGGTGTAAGCTACTCCCACCAGTGCGGTAAGTTTAGTGCTCACTACCAAGGCGATCGCCTATCCTCGAATCACTTGTACTGCTCGCCCCGATGACGTCGTTGTCGCTTCCACTGTTGTTCGCTCAGCGATGGGCGGCAACCCAGAACGGCGATCAAAAATAATTAGCCAGCCGCTATCGAGCCCCAGCCCAGTCAGGTAGCGATTGAGCTGCTCCAGTCCTGCCTTGAGCGGATCTGGGCGGCCTTCACGCCAAACTTTTAGCTCCATAGCGAGCGTGACCTTGCCGTACCGGAGGCATAAGTCCATGCGATCGCTCCCAATCGCATATTCTCGCTCCAAAGTCCCGCCGCCGTTCACCACCCGATGCAAAAACGCCATCAGCACCAGATGAGGTGCAATCTCGTGGTAAGGCGCGCTCTTGAGCAGCGGCTCACCGTGCTGTCGCCAAAAGGCTAAGAAAGCTTGCAGAAGTCTGTCTGGATCGAGGGTGCCATCGGCAGTTAACCAGCTAGGCGAAATTTGGGGGAGGGAAGCTTGCGGCGTCTGACTCAATACCCGAGGCAATACCTCTCTATAGATAGGATTGGAGATTTCAAGACCGCCTTCTGCGCTCATCCGACACAGGCCCAAGTCGGTGAGAAACTGTAAGTCGTCAGGCGCGACATCTTCGAGTTCCTCACCGGCTATCATTGGCTCGATCACCTGTCTCACTCGCGGCTCCTGCAACAAACTCGATAAGCTATCGAGATGGGTGTCTTGCCGCTGGATCAAAATCTCCTTGGCAGATTCAACGTGAGCCAATGTGATTGACTCAGCGGGATCGGTGACGAGTTTCTCGACGATTTCTCTGGCGATCGCATTCACCAACCAGGGCTGACCCTGAGTCAAATAAAATGCTTGCCGGGTCGCTTCCGCCGTAAAAGATTGTCCCATTTCCTCAGTATGTTGCGCATATAGCTGTGCAACTTCATCTGAGGTAAAATTCCGCATCGTCAAAGACTCAATTTTGATATTGAAAGGACTTGACGTATTGAGTCTGTCACTGCCGCCCGAAGCCACTTTGTAGTCTCGGACATCTCGCACGCCTATCAGCGCTAGAGATTGCGGAAACCCCTTAGGGCGGTTAGGATAGCCCGAGCGAAGCTGACGAAGAACAGAAATCAGCGTTTCATTTTGCAGCGAGTCGATTTCATCGAGGAAAAACACGAAGGGACGTGAGGAGTCTCTAGCCCAAGCCCTTAGTGCGGCTTGCAGTCGTTGTCCAGCATCCGCGTCCGGCCAAGCAGGCGGGTGTAGCTCATCTGGCAAATTATCCTCAGCGGTATCTCGCCAGCTCCCCAGCATCGCCTTCTCAGCCGCCTCTAAATCGTGAGGAAAGGCAGCGCCCACTTCTGCTGACACCATCACCGCCGTATATTTCCCGCTTGCCGTAAGCTGCTTTGCCAGCGCTATCATAGCGGTTGTTTTACCCGTTTGCCGAGGGGCGTGAATGACAAAATAACCCTGCTGCTCAACTAGCTGCTCTAGCTGAGGTAGTCGCGTCAATGGCGGAAGCATGTAGTGAATGTCTGCTTTGCAAGGGCCAGCGACATTAAACCATTTGGGCATGGGAAACCGTGGGCGGGGGATCTTCCCTATCTTAAGAGCAGATGTCAGCGAGAGGGCATCAATTCTGCGCCCTCGGTTTTTTTCATGTAGGTTTCTCCCCAGGATCGCAAACTGGAAATGACCGGTTCGAGCGATCGCCCATACGCCGTCAGCGAATACTCCACCTTTGGCGGCACCTGCTTATACACCTCGCGGTGAACAATTCCCGCTTCTTCTAATTCTCTCAAGCTCAGCGTCAGCATTCGCCGCGTAATCCCTGTCATCAGCCGCTGAAGCTCACCAAACCGCTGCGTATCCTGAAGCAAATGATACAAAATAACGCCCTTCCACTTACCGCCGATCACATCCAGCGTGGCTTCTACTGAACACCCATATTCTGAAACGCTCTTCTTTATCATGGCTATCTTAGTCACATTCTTGTACCTACGTTACAGAAATGTGCGTACTTGTACTTTTGCACTCTAACATTCCATACTCTACATGAAGCCACTCATCCTAAACAAACAGGAGAAAACGACATGAAAGCAATGCTTATCAAAGAATTTGGAGACAGCTCTGTCTTTACTCAGGCCGATGTGCCCAAGCCAGCGCCGACGCAAGGGCAAGTCCTCATTCGGGTAGAGGCTTCCAGTGTGAACCCGGTAGATTACAAGATCAGACGCTACGGGCTACCCATCGCACCCGCCTTACCGGCAGTGCTGCATGGGGATGTTGCTGGAACCATCGAAGCGGTGGGTGAAGGGGTCGGATATTTCCAGCCAGGGGATGCTGTTTATGGCTGTGCGGGCGGTGTACAAGGTCAGGGCGGGGCATTGGCAGACTACATGCTGGCAGATGCTCGACTGATTGCTAAGAAGCCTGAGAGTCTTGACTTTGGCGCGACGGCAGCCTTGCCTTTAGTGGTCATTACCGCGTGGGAAGGGCTGATCGATAAGGCGAATATTCAGCCAGGGCAGAGTGTTCTCGTTCACGGCGGTACGGGGGGTGTGGGTCATATTGCGCTTCAGCTTGCCAAATGGCGGGGCGCAACCGTTACGGCAACTGCCTCAACGCCTGAAAAGCTGCAAATTGCGAAAGCGTTTGGTGCGGACGAAGGGGTAAATTATCGTGAGGAAACCGTCACAGATTATGTCAATCGACTCACAGATGGAGAAGGATTCGACGTCGTGTTCGACAGCACCGGCGGGGCTAATCTGCCGAACTCGTTTGAAGCAGCCAAGCTCAACGGCAGCGTAGTGACGCCTTCCTCCAGTCATACCTACGATCTCTCTATCATGCATGCCAAAGGGCTCTCTCTGCATGTTGTCTTCATGCTGCTACCCATGCTGAAGAACGTAGGCAGAGAACGGCACGGCGCTATTTTGCGCGAGGCGGCCAGCCTGGTAGACAAAGGCCATCTCAAGCCGCTTATCGACGAAGACCGTTTTGGCTTCTCGCAGGTTGCCCAAGCCCACGACCGTTTGGAACAGAAAAAAGCCGTGGGTAAGGTCGTGCTCTTGCATGATTAGAGAGAAACTAAGTCCTCAGTGCCCCATAGCTATAGTTTGCGCATTCTAGACGTATCAATTAGCAATGTTTTACTATCCGACAGGGATTGCCTACTGCGATCACATTACTCGGAATGTCTCTTGTCACAACGCTACCGGCCCCAATCGTCGTATTCTCCCCAATCGAAACGCCAGGACAAATAATCACGCCGCCGCCAATCCAAGCATTGTCGCCAATCCGAATTGGCGCAGCCAGCTCTTTCTGAGTCAGTCGAATTTGGGGGTCTGTGGGATGGTAGGCCGCATAGATTTGCACCTTAGTCGCAATTAAGACGTTATTGCCAATATACACTTCAGCGCAGTCTAAAATTGTGCAGTCGTAGTTGATATACAGGTTTTCTCCAGCAAAAATATGACAGCCATAGTCGCAATAAAAAGGAGGTCTGACGGTAAAGGTTTTGCCAATGCTGCCAAACAGATGACGAATGGTTTCCTTCTGCGCATCAACATTTTGAGGATGTGAAGTATTAAGCTGGTGCATCAGCGCTGCTGCCCGATCATGCATTTCGCTAAGCTCAGGGTCTGTTGCTAAATACAGCTCGCCCGCTAACATTTTTTCTCTTTCTGTTTTTTCGGTCGGTTGTTCGTTTAGATTCTTGTCCATGTTAGAGCGCTTTATCTAAAGAGTTATGGAACAATAAGGCTTAGAGGATAGCTGCTTTTGATTCAATGCTTGCGACAACTTGCGACAGCCTTGTCGCAAGTTAGCTTCGTGCTTAGCCCAGTCGCTCACCAGGTCGATAAACGAGCTGATTGGTCTCTCCCTCGCTTTGTAGCAGGCTTTGGTTGACAAGGTGTCTGAGATCTCGCTGAAGGGTTCGGCGCGACAGCCCAGGGCAGATAGATTCAAACATCTGAATGGTGAGACTGCCCTGCTCCAGAGCACTTGTCAAAGCCTTCTGCTGACGTGGGTTAAGGGGATGCTGCTGAGCGATCGCCGCAACCCGCTCAGCAGTACGAACCGGTTCATCACTGCTCCGGTGAGTGCCCAGATGAGGTTGAAGGTAGTTGGTCAGCAGCGCTTGAAGCTCAAGATATAGTTGGGCGCGGTGGGTAGCGTCGCTTCTCAATGCAGAGAGCAGCAGGGCGTTAAAAGACCGATGACACACTTCGGCTAGGAGTTCGCTCTTTTCGACCGACAGCGCCGCATTGCTCATGCGCAGCATCCCGGCGAACCGGCGAATGAAGCCATCATCGACCGCGTTGTCGAAGTGAACGAACATCTCCGGAGACATGTGATACTGCACGTAAACCACTCGATGCCCCACATCTTCGAAATAGTGGGCATAGGTTTCTACCATTTGCTGAACCATGTCTGGCAGTGGCTTGCGCATAAATTCTGGCGTCATCATTCGCGTGTGAGTGGCCTCAACCCCCTGTCTGTGCCGCTTTTCGAGTTCGTGAAAGATGGCGAGCTTGTTTGGGAAAAAGCGATAGAGGGTGCCGACAGCGGTTTTAGCACGATGGGCGATCGCATGAGTCGTGGCCGCGTCATAGCCCACCTCCCAAAACACCTCAGCCGCCGCCTTTAGAATTTGCTCGACTCGCGCCTGACTGCGCTGCTGCTGGGGCTGACGACGAAAAACGGGCTCTTTCAATACCTCCACTCCTTGACAAGACTGAAACGGGAAGCTTATATAATAAAACATGACAGTTTTTTCACATTTTTAGAAATCATTCATTGACGTCTCCCCAGACAAAATCGTATCGCAAGGAGCTATTCACAATGTCGATGCTTACAGGTACACCCTGGCTGTTGGCGCATAAATCTATGCTATCGGTGAATCAGCCGCTGAAGGTATCGCTGTATGGACAGGATTATGTGCTGTGGAAAGACGGTAATAACAGCGTTCAAGCTCTGCCGAATATCTGCCCTCACATGGGCGCGATGCTCTCAGCCGGATGGTGCGAAGCCCAATCAGATGGCTCAAGTAAAGTCGTCTGCCCTTTCCACGCCTTAGAATTCGACGCGCAGGGCTGTACGGTTTTGCCAGGAGGCTCAAAAGATAAGTCAAAGAAGACGCTGTCTCAGGTAGAGCCTTTAGAATTAATTGTTCAAGGTGACTTTATTTGGTCATATGGCAGCGCCGAACCGATAATGCCGATTCCCAACGTTCTCAATGAGGTGGCAGAAAACTACGAGCTAATTGGTGCCACAGGCGACACTAGCGTTGCCACACCGCTCCTGCCCATGCTGCTGAACATGCACGACTACAATCATCAAAACGGCACCCATCGAGAGATGTTTCGCATTGAAGAAGTCCAGTTCGATAAATTTATCGACGAAGGCCACCATTCAGAAGCCTTTATGAAAATGCCCAAGGCATCGCCTACCTGGCAGGAGATGCTGAAAAATCCAGCCGTCCTGACGATGCCGAAAGTCATCAAAGCGCATCTGGATAACTACTTTCCCTCAATCGTTATTTTCTGGGGAGAGACGGTTGCTGGCCCTATCGCCCAATGTCATCTCTTTATTCCTGAATCTGCCGAGCGCACGCGCACATACGTTCTCTTATTTGCGCAGGTCAAGTCTCCGGTGTTCAGGCTGATGAAAAGCTCGTTTTTGAAGCTGGTCGCGACGGTGATTGAGCAGGACACCGACATTTTGAGCAAGCTTTATCTAGATCAGCCTCAGAGAATCAAGCTCAACAATGAAGTGGGCATGGACTGGGTGCGGCGCAACTTTGAAAGCTGGCCTATCGTCGCTGAGCCTAATTTATCGCGCTGATTTCCGTGAAGCCAATCCTTGAGTTTCGACACTGCATGATCGCCCTTGATACGGAAACAGCTTGATCAGGCAACAGGGCCAAACCATCTGGAGCGATCACACTTCTACGGCTGAGTTAAACAAACATTATGAGTCATAAAGATTATTTATATGTTTATGGTGTTTCAATTCGCGTAGACTATAGCTAAGCTGTTAGCTATGCACTTCTAACGAACGTAATTCAGTACAGCTATGTTTAACTTAGTCGAACCTGCTTCTTACGCAATGTATCCCCTGAAAGGGTTTCCTTTGTTCCCATTCAAAGGACTATCGCCTATTCGGCAATGGCTCGATAGAGGGCAGATTCGTAACGCTGCATTGGCTGATTTGATTCGCCGGGTAGTGCCTACCCAATGCCCCTTCGAGCGAGATATTTATTTATTTGGTCTCACTGTGCCTGTCCCACCGCTTTGTAAGCTTAATCCTCTATACGAGGAAGTGGTGAGCTTGCGGATGCGATCGCTCTGCTACTTAGCAGACGAATGTAACAAGGATATCCGTTGCTATTGCTAAAAGGTTTTTGACATTCTATCTAGTTCTTTTCAACTTATTAGGTTATCTCTATGGATGCTCAACGGCCACCCTCTCTGACCTGGTATCGCTTACTCAATAGCGATCACGTCATCCGACTCTTGGAAACAGTCCAGGACTTTATTGTCATTTGTTTATGTATTGGGCTATTTAGCTTTATGATTCTCCAGCTGCGAGAAATGGCACTGTCGCTACTGCCGCCGCTAGATTTTCAACCAGTTACTTCAGACATTTTGTTTTTGCTGATTTTGGTTGAGCTGTTTCGCCTGTTGATTATCTATCTTCAGGAGCATCGAGTCTCCATCGGAGTGGCTGTCGAAGTCTCCATTGTCTCTGTGCTGAGAGAGATTATTGTGCGCGGTGTTTTAGAAACGCCCTGGACTCAAGTGCTTGTTGCCTGCGCTTTTTTGTTAGTCCTAGGCACCTTGCTCGTTGTCCGAGTTTGGATACCGCCGACCTTTGACGGCATTGATCCAGAGCAAGTGGTCTCAGAGCGTCATCGTTCACGAGTCAGTGAAGACAATCTCAGCCAGCGTTCTGGACACAGATCTCAAAGCAATCACAACGGTGGGCCATCGCCAGCCATCAATGCTTTTGAAGTAGACTGATAGCTACTTTTCTCCTAGGCCAAGTTCCCCCTTTTTGCCCGATCAGCTCTCTGCTGTCAACCGTCTGCTGTCAACTGCCTACTGCCTACTGCCTACTGCCTACTGAGAACGCCATCTGCCAGAAATCCTCTTCAAGCCGAGCAACTTCCAAAAACGCCTGCTCAGCCTGTTCTTTCTCAGTCTCACTAGCTGTAAAGAGCGCTTCGTCTGCTTGCTTCTCTAGCACTTTCACATAGTCGGTAAAGCCAGGATTTCCCCAGCGATCAGCGAACTCTGCATAAGGTTCAGCCATTGGACTATGGCGCTGCCAACCCTGGTTGTAGGCAAGCTCAATCGCCCAAAAAGCGATCGCCTGCACTGCGTAAGGCTGATTTGACAGCGCTTCCATAAACTGGCAATAGGACTCACAGGTCGGCTGAGGTGCCGTCGATAGCGTCAGAGCGCGCTGATCTGCCTTGGCTCTAAACCAGATTAGCTCGTCTTTGAGCGCGCCTAAGCCGCTGAGAAGCGTGACAAAATGTGCGGTCGGTGCGGCTGACAATAGGCCCGCAGCCAGGCGGGTAAATTCGATTACGAATAGATAGTCCTGCACGAGCCAGGTATTGAACTGACGGGCGGTGATTGTGCCCTGCTGACACTGCTGTAAGAAAGGGTGAACGGTTGCTGATTGCCACTTATCCGAATGGGTCGACAGGAGGGAACGGCAGGTGAGGTCGGAGGTTGTCATAAGCTAGGGGTGTATCGTAAAGGCATCATATCGGATCATTTCCCTGCAAGGTTTGTTGACTGATTGACTTTAGAACGCTCACTACGGCATACAAGTCGTTACCTGGATTGTAGAGGGAGAATTCCTTAGAAAATCTATACCGTCCCGTCTCTTGCAGCTTTACAAACATGAAATTGCTGCCGTTGGTAATCAGCCCGAATCGTTCTTGGCGCTGACGACCGCTGGTCATATAGGTTAGCGTTTGGGGCAGGCCGACACTCCAGCTGAAGTGCGAGCCTTTTGCCTCGATTACGGCAACCCACAGCTGTTCGTTAACAACTAGAACGTCAATTCGCCCTCTGATAATCTCGTCTTCATCTTCTACGGCTACTTTTGTCGGCTGCTCCGCAACTGTGCAAAACGGTTTCTGATAAAAACCTGCGACTGAAAGCAAAGGCGAAACGATTACCAGTTTTATCAGCGCTTCTTGTACCAGATATTTCATCAGATATCGGCAGCTTGCTTGGGCCTGATCGAGGACTTGCCGCTGATAGTCGCTCAATGCAATTGGCGCTGTTTGCCATTCGGGGAAAAAGTCAGGATTCGTTTCAGGCTGTAGGCCAAACTTAGCTTCTACGTCGTACAGCGTAAGCTGACTGGCCTGTAGGACTTCAACCATAGAACGAACCTGATATCGCTGCTTTTAGTATAGCCGCGCAGGTTAGCGCGAATACCCGGTAGACAGGGCTCTCACCTTCATTGGGAAAACTCATCAAGGACGAACAGAGGGGCAATTTTTTGATACGATACACGAGCCTTTTAGCGATCGCGTTCGTATGTTTGGAACGAGTCTTCAGCGCATCACCTCCGGAATCACCTTGAACCGCTTTGCCTTTCATCAGTGGCGAGAGGTGAGCATCTTGCACTGGCTGCTCTCACCGCTGCGCAAGTGGCGACAGGGAAGCTGGCTGCTGGCCTGGGGCGATGGCATTGCCTGGGTATTTGTCGCTATCACCCTAGCCCTGGCACCCTACGTGTCGACCGCGCTGATCGGTTTGCTGCTGACGGCATCAGCGTTCCTCTGGCTGCTGCTGACGGTGAGCGATCGCGCTGAGGGCTGGCTGACGCCGCTGCATATTGTAGTCATGCTCTACTGGATCGCTATGCTGATCGCCACGGCCCTATCACCGGTCAAGGCGCAGGCGCTTTCTGGACTGATCAAGCTGACGCTGAACATTCTGCTATTTATGCTGACCGCTCGCATCCTGCGGTTTCAAGCGCTGCGCTCCCGGCTGATTTTGGTGTATTTGTCTACAGCGATGGTGGTGGCAGTCTATGGACTGCGGCAGTGGTTTTTTGGCGCTGAAGCGCTGGCGACCTGGGTCGATCCCGAGTCCAATATGGCAGGAGCAACGCGGGTCTATAGCTACTTAAAGAATCCTAACTTGCTGGCGGGCTATCTAATGCCTGCCGTCAGCTTTAGCGCCATGGCCATCTTTGCCTGGCCGAAGTGGCTGCCTAAGCTGCTGGCAATCGTCGCATACCTGACAACCAGCGCCTGTCTGATTTTGACCCTGAGCCGGGGCGGCTGGCTGGGCTGGCTGGCGCTTTCGTTTGTGCTGATTGTGCTGCTGGTGTTTTGGTGGAATCCCCGGTTTCCGGCTTTTTGGCAGCGGTGGGCGCTGCCTTTGCTGCTGGGGGGAACGGCGGTTTTGGTGGTCGGGAGCGTGGTGCTGCTGCCGCCGATTCGAGAGCGGGTGGTCAGCATGGTCGACCTGCGGGGAGATAGCAGCAACAACTTTCGCCTGAACGTGTATGAGGCCGTGTTTAGAATGATCAGGGCGAGGCCGATTACGGGCATCGGGCCAGGCAATGAAGCCTTCAACCAGATCTATCCGCTGTATCAAAATCCGCGCTACACGGCTTTGAGTGCCTACTCGATTTATTTTGAAACGGCGGTTGAAGCGGGCATTTTGGGCGTGGTGTCCTTTGGTTGGATGCTGGTGGTGGCGTTTCAACAGGGCTGGGTGCAGCTAGTGCGGCTGAGAAAGACAATGGCGCAGTCGCTAGCAATAGAGGGCTATTGGTTGATGGGAGCGATCGCCGCAATTGCCGGTCTACTCACGCAGGGCGCTTTCGACACGGTCTGGTACCGCCCGCAGATCAGCACGCTCTGGTGGATGTTGCTGGGCATGATCGCCAGCTTTTATGTGGATGCGCGGCAGAAGTACAAGAAAGTAGCAGATGGATATGAGCCAGGCGATTAGAGCGTTGCCCGAGGCGGCAGCAGGGCTTACAGAAGAGACTTCAGTAGCGATCGCCCAGCAAATCCAATGGGTAGACCTAACGCTGCCTTTTACAACGGTGGCAACCAGCTATGTCTGCCAGGGGGAGGGTGTTCCTGTGCTGCTGCTGCATGGGTTCGACAGTTCGCTGCTGGAGTTTCGGCGACTGGTGCCGCTGCTGGCGGAGCACGCTCAGGTGTGGGCAATGGATTTGTTGGGGTTTGGGTTTTGTGATCGTACCGCCACGCCAGAAGTGACTCCAGCGGCGATCAAGCAGCACGTTCTGAGCTTTTGCCAGCAGGTGATCGGTCAGCCGGTGGTCTTGGTAGGCGCGTCGATGGGCGGCGGTGTGGCAATAGATTTTGCGTTGAGTCATCCAGCCTGGGTGGAGCAGCTGATCCTGATAGACGCGGTCGGATTTGCCACCGGCACCGCGATTGGCAAAGTCATGTTTCCGCCGTTCGATAAGTGGGCGACAAACTTTTTGCGCAGCCCCAACGTCCGCCGTAAAATCAGCGAACAAGCCTACCACGACCGCACCCTGGTCACGCCAGATGCCCAGCTCTGCGCCTCGCTGCATCTGCTCATGCCAAACTGGCAAGCCGCGCTGATTGCCTTTACCAAGAGCGGCGGCTACAACTTTTTGTCGAAGAGAATCTCGCAAATTGTCCAGCCAACCTTACTGCTGTGGGGCCGGCAAGACCAGATTTTGGGCGTAAAGGATGCAGCCCGTTTTCAGAAGGAAATCTCTCACTGCAGGCTGGTTTGGATTGAGCAGTGCGGTCATGTGCCGCACTTAGAAAAGCCCAAGGAAACGGTTGATCGCATGGCTGAGTTTCTTTCGCTAGGATGAGAACTGAACGTCAGGAATCAATCAAATGCGCAGTTGGAGTCTCGTTGGTTTAAGTTTACTGTTGGGAGCCTGTCAGGGCATCGCGTTAGAAGAAACCCAGCCCGATAATCCGAGCTCAGCCGTCCCTGCCGAGACAGTGGCTCAAGCAGCCGTCCCAGCCAGCGCTCAAATTCCGACTCAAGCACTCAACCCAGAAGAAATTACTCTCGCCCTTTCAGACTTACCTGCGCCCTACGCTTCCCAGAGTGCAAGTCAGCCGCCAAACGTAATCGCACCGCCAGCAAACGCTACTTTGCAGGTGCCAGAGGGGTTTACGGTCAATATTTTCGCTGAAGGGTTAGACAATCCGCGCTGGCTAGCGCTGACGCCAGACGGCGATGTGCTCGTCACAGAAACCCGGCAAAACCGTATCCAGCGATTGAGCGATCGCGATGGTGACGGCGTTGCCGAGCGTCAAGAAACGTTTGCCACTGCGCAAAACGGACTGAATATTCCCTTTGGCATGGCCTTTGCAGACGGATATTTCTTTTTGGGCAATACCGATGAAGTTGTGCGGTTTCCCTATGCGGTTGGGCAGATGGCGCTAGAGGGGAGCGGCGATCGCCTTGCCGAACTCCCAGGCGGCGGCTACAACCAGCACTGGACAAGAAACGTCATCGTCTCACCGACCGGCGATCAGCTCTATGTCTCCATTGGCTCACGCTCAAATGCCAGCGAAGAACCCCTGCCCCGGGCCTCTGTGCAAACGATGGATCTAGACGGCAGCAACGTCCAAACCTTTGGCAGTGGCTTGCGCAATCCGGTCGGTCTTGACTTTCATCCGCGTACGGGCGAGCTGTACGCGACGGTCAATGAACGCGACGGTCTCGGCGACGACCTGGTACCCGACTACCTGACGCGTGTGCAATCCGGTGAGTTCTTTGGCTGGCCCTACGCCTACCTTTCCCCCGACTATCTAGACCCCCGTCAGGTGGTCAATGGCCGTAGTAAAGCGCCTGATCTCGTAGAGCAGACCAAGACTCCAGACGTGCTGTTTCAATCGCATTCAGCAGCGCTGGGGCTGCAGTTTTACGACGGTCTCACTTTTCCAGAGCGCTACCAAAACGGTGCCTTTGTCGCCTTTCGCGGCTCTTGGAATCGCAGTGCGGGAACCGGCTACAAAGTTGTTTTTGTGCCGTTCGATAGCACTGATAGACCGACTGGCAGCTATGAAGACTTCTTAACCGGGTTTCTGGTCGATCCCAGCGGGCCGACCACCTGGGGCAGACCCGTTGGACTGTTAGTGATGCCAGATGGATCGCTGTTGATCACTGAGGAAGCGAACGGCAGAATTTATCGAATCCAGTACGAAGGATAGTCGATTCTCTCGACAGCATTGAAGTAAATGAGATCCTGTCGAAGTAGATGAAAGCTATTACTTTTAGTGGATTTCATGGACTGTGCAATCTGCTAGCGTGATAAATGGTGATCACCGTTAATCAAGTGCAAACTGTGAAATAAGCGCAAGCTGCTCTTTGACAAACACACGTCATTGACTCAGCTGGTAGTTAAGCAGCAGTTGTGTGATCGCCAAATACAGCAGTCATCACAGAGCTTAGTCTGGTTCATTGCTTGCTCACCCGTCTCAAAAACTTTCATGAAAAATACTTCCCAGTCCTCTACTCTAGTCAGGAGCTATTTAAAGAACATTGGCCGTATTCCGCTGTTAACCCACGAACAAGAAATCACGTTAGGTAAGCGGGTCAAAGAATACGTCGAGCTTGAGGAAATCAAGTCCGACCTGATCGAATCAGCTAGCGCCTCGCCAACCTTTTCAGAATGGGCAGAAAGCGCAGGACTGTCTACACAAGCACTCAAGCACGCTGTAGAAACAGGCAAACAGGCCAGAGCCAAGATGGTTAAGTCAAATCTGCGCTTGGTGGTCTCCATTGCCAAGAAATATACCGGACATAGCCTGGAGATGATGGATCTGATTCAGGAAGGCACGATTGGGCTGCATAGAGGCGTAGAGAAGTTTGATCCTGGTAAGGGGTATCGGTTCTCAACTTATGCTTATTGGTGGATTCGTCAGGCCATCACCCGGTCGATTAGCAACAACAGTCGTGTCATTCGGTTGCCGATTCATATCGGTGACAAGCTGCGAAAGATCCGGAAGACTCAGCGCCAGCTCTCTCAGTCTCTAGGTCGCCCTGCTACTGTCTCAGAAATTGCAGATGAAATGTCTTTGACCGTTGAAAAATTGAGAGAGCTACAGCAGCAAGGTAGACACCCGCTTTCATTGGATATGAAAATTGGCAGTGAGCAGAACACTGAGCTGGGTGATCTCTTAGAGGACGAGGGTATTCTGCCGGAAGAGTATGCGACCCAAAGCTTACTAAAAAGTGACTTGAACAATCTTCTGTTGATGCTTTCAGAGCAGCAGAGAGATGTTATCAGAATGCGTTTTGGGCTCGATACCGGCAATAAAATGACCCTCAACGAGATTGGCAACTATATGGAAATCAGCAGAGAGCGGGTTCGTCAAGTCGAGCGGTCTGCGCTGAGAAAGCTGCGTCAGCGAGGCACTTCTCTGAGGGAGTACGCTGTCGTTAGTTAGGGCTGTGTTAAATGCTAAGCAGTCAAGGCAGCCAAGCCAAAGTATTGAGCCATCTGTCAAGAGTGTGCTCAATGCTATTCCAGTTTTTAGAGCGGGTATCCTCTATAGGATTCTGCCAGACGCTGAGCGACTGACATACGTTCCCATACCAGCTTTCCCTAACCAGGTTTCTCCCTTTACTATCAATCTCCCCCGCAGGAACACCTTCTCTACCTTCCCTTGCACAGAGCGCCCTTCAAATAGAGAGTAGTCCACGTTGGAGTGTTGAGTACTGGCACTGAGTACGTGCTGCTTTTCAGGATCGAAGAGCACGATGTCTGCATCGCTGCCGACGGCAATTGTTCCTTTTTGAGGAAATAATCCGAACATTTTCGCTGGTGCAGTTGCGGTTAGCTGTACGAACCGATTGAGGTTTATCTTGTCTGCTCTCACGCCGCCATCGTAGAGTAGCTCTAGCCGCAGTTCTACGCCAGGTGCCCCATTCGGAATTCTATTGAAATTGTCTTCGCCGAATCGTTTCGATCTGAGCAGGCCCATCGGATTTTCGTTGAAGCAAAACGGGCAGTGATCGGTAGAGACTATCTGAAGATCGTCGAACCGAAGTCCTCGCCAGAGTTCTTGCTGGCATTTATGATCTCGCAGTGGCGGGGTCATGACGTACTTGGCACTTTCAAACCCAGGTCGATCGTATTCTGAATGGTCTAAAAAGAGATAGTGAGGGCAGGTTTCTGCAAAGGCAGGAATGCCGCGATCGCGTGCCTCCACCACCGCATCTAGAGCCTCTTTTGCCGACAGATGAACAATATAAACCGGCACCTCGGCCAGTTCTGCAATCCGAATCACCCGGTGGGTGGCTTCCCCTTCCATGAGCCGAGGCCGCGTCAGCTGATGAAATTTAGGAGAGGTGTTACCCGCTGCCAGCGCTTCCTCAATCAGTGCCTGAATCACCACGCCATTTTCGGCATGGATATTGACCATGCCGCCGTGGTCACTTACCTTGCGCATGATTTTGTAAATGGCAGCGTCATCGACCATCAGCACGCCAGGGTAGGCCATGTAGAGCTTGAAGCTAGAGACGCCTTCTTTATTCACCAGGTCGGGGAGTTCGGCTAAAGCATCCTCATTTGCATCGGTCAAAATTACATGAAAGCCATAGTCTACGCAGCATTGAGGCTCCGCCGCCGCCAGCCTGCGATCCAGCGCTGCCTTGGGACTTTCTCCTGTGAACTGTTGAGCAAAGTCGATGATGGTCGTGGTACCACCAAAGGCCGCAGAACGAGTGCCACTCTCAAAGCTATCGCAGGTGTAAACGTCATTGCCCATCGGCGTTTCCATATGCACATGCACATCGACACCGCCGGGGATAACGAGTAGCCCGGCGGCATCGTGGACTTCGGCATCTTCGACGGTGAGGCTGCGGGCGATCGCCTCAATCGTCCCATTCTCAATCAGCACATCCGCAATGTAATCGTCCACAGCGGTGACGATGCGTCCGCCCTTTATCAGTACTTTACTCATGGTTCTCTCCTAGCGCTGGCATAGCTTGATATAAGGCGGGCACACCCATAGCCTATGCCCGCCTGCCGCATTACTGTAAAGTTACGACCTGTACCCTTCTCACGGCAAAACCTACGTGAGTATAACAGTATAAGCAGCACGAATCGATACCGCTACCAAGCTACCGTAAAAGATGTGCTTGCAAAGTTTCCGGAGGGACTCCCTTGCTACAGAATAGGTTTATAAGGTTGTTGCAGATGATCCGTTCATGGCTGGGTGCGTTTGCCTTCGGCGTATGTTCTTTAGCGGCAGTTGCATTCTTCATTGTCGTAGACATACGCGCCTTTGAAGCGTCCGAGGCAGGCGAGTAGTCACTGTCATGCCCTGCCTGTGAGCGACTCAGTTTGTCAGCAAACGGTTTTTGAGTAGGTTATGTGTTCCCTAGGACCTCATCAGGTTCTAGGGATTTTTCTTCGCCAGGAATTTGCTGAGGCCCGCCCTCTTGCTTTGCCCGACAATCAAAACTGCCTGCGGGCTTTGAAGCCAATGGCTCTATCAAGGATTAGTGAGATAAAATCCAAGGTCGGTCAGGGAGTTAAGTTAAGCGGATCCATAAGAATAGCCCGCGCGGAGCTGAACTGATTTCAAAAGTTCCAGGATCGAAAACTTAGGAAGGAATCTGCCTATTTCCGCTGTCTACACTATTTGCAATAAAGTCTATTGGAGAGTAATCACAAGTGACGTTTGAAGACATGCAAGACAATCAGATGGAGAAACTCCTGCCGTGCACTATTGTTAAACTGGAGAAAGAACCTTCGGATAAACTTGCAATTATTCTATCGGTTCAGAGAGATGTCAGAGCTTTTACTGTAAAGATTCTAGGAAACTGAAGCAATCTGATCGGAAATCGTCATTGCTTCAACAACAGCTTTTGCTGCAAGTACAAGAGCTGGTGCAGGGTTCATGATTCTTCCAGAGTGCCTTGCTGCCAAGTCTTCCTATTCTCTTCGCTGGCGGCATTGCCATTTCTTTGCTTGAGTGCTTCTGGCACATCTTTCAGTAGCAGCGTATAGATTTCCGTTGGCATTTCAATATCTTGGGCCTGCAAGGCTTCTTTTATCCTTTGAGCCACAATCGAAGTCGTTTCTAAAAAGCCCGCCCGATGAGAATCTACCCAAAATCGAATTTCCAGGTTGACGGTACTGGCGGCAAGTTCACGCACCAGCACTTCGGGGATAGGGTCGGGCTGCACTTCTTTGAGTGAGGCGATCGCTTCAACAATCACCTGACGCGCTTCAACAATATTCGCGTCATAGTCAATGCCGACCATGACCGAACTGCGCAGGTAGCTAGCCGCCGTATTGTTCGTAATGCTGGCCTGAAACACTTCCTGATTGGGAATATAGACCATGCGACCATCGTAAGTTCTCAGCGTAGTTGAGCGGAGCTGCACCTGGGTGATTGTCCCCTCAAACCCTTCAATCACCACCTGATCGCCGATATGAAATGGCCGCGCCGACAGTAGGATCACCCCTGAAATATAGTTGCTCAAGACATCTTTCAAGCTAAAGCCGATAGCGACGCTGGTTAGGCCCAGCGCACCCAGCATCGTCGCAAAGTCGATACCCCAAACGCCCAATGCTACCACTGCGCCCGCGACCCAAACGCCGCCATAGCCCAGCCGCCCAATCAGAACTTCTGTGCTGTGGTCTCCCTCGGTTTGCTGGGCCCAGCGAAAGGCGCTGTAGCGCACCCCTTTGGCAACCAGCCAGGTTGCAAGCATCACAATTAAGACGCCAATCAGGGCTGGAATACTGGCAACGGCATCTCTGCCCAACTGGCGAATGGTGCTATTCAACCGCTGCGCTACGTCAATAGCCACAGGCGGCTTTTCAAAACTACGCTCCAGCCGATCAGCCCAGTCCTCAGCTAACTGCTCCACCGGTAGGCCAAAGTCTTGAGCATCTTGCGCGGTTACCGTCATCAAAACCCGGTTGTTGGCCTGCACCGTGATCAGGTCTTGGCCCGCAGCGGGTGCAGTTGTCACAGCGACCTCGCCATCGGTTCGTTCTAACAGGCTAGCAATCCGTCGGTTAATGATGGCCGCTCGCTGAATGGCCGAAAGATCGTTCAAGCTACCTACCTGAAAGACAGTTTGACCTCGCACGATGACATCGGCGAAATAGAGACCGTCACCCGGGGCTGCTACCGGTGTAGTGTCTGCTGGTGCGGTGGCGGGCACCGCTTCGACGGCCTCCTCCTGACCTATTGCAGAGGTTGCGGGCAGCATAACTGCCCAAAGGGTTGCAGCGAAGATAGCGGCAAGGTAGCGCTTTTTCATCTATCTCTATAGACTCCGAGTGAGTATCTGTAGGTCGAGGGAAAGACCAGTCATTAGTTTAGAGGTAAACTGAGGATGCCTGCCCTGTTCCGCCGCTATAGATCGCAGATGCAGTACCGCTATCTCAAAACCAACGGCATTCGGCTGCACTACAGATTTTCAGATTCGCTACATTCCAAACTGTAGCCATTTGGTGCAGCAGGAACAGCCGCAGTTGGTAAATCACTACCTGCGAGCGTTTCTAGGCTAGCTGCGATCACTCACAATTTATTAAAGCTTCAATGTCTGCCCCTACGATCTTCGTCAGATTTCGAGTTATTTTCTCAATACTCCAATTCCACCAGGCGACCTCTAGCAGCTTTCGAATCACGTCATCTTTAAAACGCTGATGAATACATTTAGCCGGATTGCCGCCGACAATGGTGTAGGGCGCGACATCGCTGACGACGACTGATTTGGCGGCAATGATGGCGCCATCGCCCACCTGTACCCCTGGCATAATCACTGCCTGGTAGCCAATCCACACATCGTTGCTAATCACCGTATCGCCTTTGTAAGGCAGGTCTTCCGGTTGGGGCATGACGGTTTCCCAACCGTTGCCAAAAATTTGAAACGGATAGCTGGAGAACCCATCTAGCTTGTGATTTGCCCCATTCATAATAAACTTCACGCCGTGTGCCAATGCGCAAAATTTGCCAATAATCAGCCGATCACCCACAAACGAAAAGTGATAGAGGACATTGCGCTCAAAGTTTTCCGAATCTTCTGGGTCATCGTAATAGGTGTAGTCTCCAATCAGGATGTTGGGGTTCGACACTGTATTTTTGATGAAGCAGATCTGGGGAAATCCTTTCATCGGGTGCTTGTCTTTTGGATTTGCGCCGTACACCTCAATCGCCCTCAGCTTCAGACAAGGTATTAACACTGTATTCTATTCAAAAATTTGAGACCATCAACCTCACTGGTACTAAAAGCCTTATTGATAATCTTTACTAATAGTTGTCAAGTCGAAGTCATTATGAGTATGCTTTGTAGAGATGTTTAGAGTGATGCAGTCGGTTACTGCCTCATCCACCAGGAATTACCTATGAAGAAACTGCAAGACAAATATGCTTTGATTACAGGGGCATCTCAGGGGTTGGGCCGTCAGCTGGCGCTCGCGTTTGCTCGGGAGGGGGCAGCAGGGATTGCGATGGTCGCACGAGACAAAGAGGCCCTTGAGGCCGTGCGGCGCGAGGTCGAAGCGGTGGTTGGTGGAGGAACGGTGGCGATCGCCGCTCAAGTTCACAGCTTTCAAGATGTGGATCGCGTTCTCAGTGAGATCAGATCTCAGCTAGAGCATTCGATTCGGAAGCCAATTGTGCTGGCGATCGCTGCCGACCTTACTCGTCCTGCCGATATAGAGCGAGTGATTGCCACCACCCTCTCTGCCTTCAAGGGTCAGCTAGACGTGCTAGTCAACAACGCCTCTACTATCGGGCCGACACCTATGCCCTATCTGCTGGACTATCCACTAGAAGATTTTCAGAGCGTGCTCAATACCAATCTGATCGCACCTTTTCTACTGATCAAGAAAGCACTCCCTGCCATGATCGAACGGGGCGGATCGATCATCAACGTCACTAGCGACGCTGGCGTCACCGGCTATCCTGGCTGGGGCGCCTACGGCATCTCCAAGTTTGGTATTGAAGGGCTCTCGCAAACCTGGGCTGCTGAGCTAGAAGGCAGCGGCGTTCGCATCAATTGGATAGATCCGGGCGATATGAACACGGCAATGCACAGAGCCGCAGAACCCGATGAAGAGCCAACCCAATGGGCTGACCCAGCCAGTGTCACGGACGTATTTGTCCATCTCGCTTCTAACGACTCGATCTCAACCTACGGACAGCGCTTTCAAGCTCAAGCGACCCACTGGGGCGTCGGCACACTGCGCTCAGTTGCCTAGTGCCTGCTTAACGCTAGATCACGCTTTAACTCAAGTAAAAACAACGATGAATACAAACACGCTCTCTTTCACGCTTCCTGACACACTTGCGGCCAAAGAGCCACCAGAGCGACGTGGCTTGGCCCGTGACGATGTGAGGTTAATGGTGCTCGGTCGGGACGGAACCGCTGTGCACAGTCAGTTTAACCAGCTCGACCAGTTTCTACAGCCCGGTGACCTACTTGTCTTCAACGCCAGCCGCACCCTTCCTGCTGCCATCAAAGGATGTGAGCAGCCGAGCGGGCCTTGTTTAGAAGTGAGACTTGCCCATCAGCAGGCAGACGGCTCCTGGTTGGCGCTCTTGCTGTGTCAGCAGGGAAATCTGTTCACCTGCGGTCTACACGTGGGTATGCAGCTCGACTTTGGCGCTGGCCTGACTGCCCAAGTTGCCGCCCGGGACGAGCGAATTTCCCGCCTCTGGCGACTGCACTTTTCTTTAGCGGGGCCAGCGTTAATCGACAAACTGCATCAAATTGGCCAGCCAATTCGCTACAGCTACGTCTCTGCTCCCTGGGATCTAGACTATTACCAGACGGTCTATGCCAGCGTGCCAGGTTCTGCGGAGATGCCGTCGGCAGGGCGAGCGTTTACCTGGCAGCTGTTGTTCAAGCTCAAACAACAGGGGATAAAAACGGCTCATATCGTCCTTCATACCGGCCTGTCCTCCTACATGGATGACGAGTTAGATCAGCAGCATCCGGCTGCCGAAGAGGAATACTTCATCAGTGACAAAGCTGCCGCACAAATCAACGAAACTCGACGGCGCGGTCGTCGAGTAATCGCAGTCGGCACAACCGTTGTCAGAGCTCTAGAGTCGGTCGCTGACGAACAGGGTCAGGTCAAGTCAGGACACGGATACACCCGGCTAATGATTACCGCTAAGCACGATCTCAAAGCTGTTGATGGATTGCTCACAGGTCTGCACGAACCAGAAGCCAGTCATCTGGATTTGCTGACGGCTTTTCTACCCCCAGAAAAGCTTCAACCGGCCTATGAAACGGCAGTCCAGCGAAAATATTTGTGGCACGAGTTTGGCGATCTCAATCTAATTCTTTGACGTAGCCCCACTGCTACTACTGCAACGTAAAGCCTCAACTCTGAAATAAGCGGGTGCGAAGTAGGCATTGAGTAAGCCGCTGAGTGGCAGTGCTTGTCATGACGGACTAACTAGGGTGATCGGCCAGCCAGATCTGTAGTTCAGACACGTCTGAAAAATCGAGTAGTGCCTCACTCAGCTCTTCGAGTAACGCCAACGGCAGCACTGAAATGGATGCCCGAACATCTTCTGTCAGTTCACCAAAGCGTTTTCCAAGTTGACGGACAATGAGGCTAGCAGCTTCTTCCTGACGACCTTCCTGTAGTCCTTCCTGTAGTCCTGCTTGTAGTCCTGCTTGCCGCCCCTCTCGTATGGCATCTTCCCTGACTTCCTGATAAACCCTGGTTTCTTCAAAAGTAATATCCAGCATCCTTTACGGCTTAACTATGTAGACTCTCTCTGGATTGGGTGCAAAAAAACCGCAGCAATAGGTTTGCTGCGGATGTAAGAGACCTATGATTGATTGCGGGTAAAAAATGAGACACTGACTAGCTGGTAGCGCTACCGACTGCCCCTTTCAGCGCGGCAATACCCTGTTCTACACTAGCCCAAAGACCCATATCAGGCTCTTTCCCAGTCATTTCGCGGGTGCCCACGAAGTACAAGACGCCTTTGAGTACCTCTTGATGAGCTCGATTCTCAAAGTTCACTTTGTTCAGTGGCTCCACCGCATTTTGCAATTCGTCGCTCAAAGATTGGGCTGCTTTGTGTACAACCAGTCCTGTCATCGTCTGCTGATGCTTGAGCAGCTCGAACTGAAAGAACTTATCGTATGACGTCAGCTCGGAGCCATTCATCATTTTGCTGACGGCTTCGGCGTGCTTTTGAGTAATATCGCGAGGCTCGGCGGCAGTGCCGAACTTAGAGATGGCTTCTTCGATCTTGGGAAGGTTTTCGCGATCGCTCGTTACAATTCCTTCCAAGCGCTCACGAATAGTGCTGTCGGTAGTCTCTGTCATCAGTTTCTGTCCGCATTCAATCAGGACATTCTGAAATAGCTTAAGGTCAGCTAACTTTGTTGCGATGGTTGTCATATCGGCCATATTATTGTCTCCAAGCCGCATCCTCGGGTGGGAAGCTGCGGCACAAATTAAATCACAGTTACTATCATCACGCGATCTTTCTAACGCCTCTTCCCTCTTCAGGGAGATTCGACTGGAATCTACTGCAATAGGCTGGCATTAGATCGCCTACACGCTCAGTTTCTTAATTACCTCCGACCGTCTTTGGTGGCCAGAAGTCTCTCTTTAGAACGAGTTCAAATCAAAGATTTAGAGATCGGCGGCGATGTCAAATACTCCGAGATAGCCGCGAACAGCGGTCTTTCTGTCGGCATTGAATGCATACAGGCTCGCTGCAAATCGCGCAGAGACGCTACCGTTGCGGCAGCGGACGCGTCCCCGTCAGTCGGCACACAGCGATTCAGCAAATCCTCTATCAGACAGCCAAACGCCCTGACTTCTAACCGTTCTAAAGGCCGAGCGATCGCCGCCGAGGGACGATAAAAGGACGCCGCGCCAAAGTCTCCCAGAAAGCTTTCGCCAGCGTCGTTGATCAAAATATTGTGGGCATAGAGATCGCCGTGCAGGATGCCATGGCCGTGGAGATGAGCGATCGCGCTCGCAATTCCCCGCAGAATTCGCAAAATCATCGGCAGCTCGAACGAAGTACCCTCGCGGTAAGTATCTCTGGTGCAGGTATCAAGATCTGGCGGGTTGCCCAGATTTGTGTAGTCAGAAGGAATACAGGAAAATATCAGACCGGCTTTACCCTGTACTTGGGCGGTGACGCGATCGCTCAGCTTACCGAGCACCGTGACCAAGCTAGGATGAGAACCGGCAGCAACGCAGGCCCGCATTTCATCGACGGGCAGACCGTCACTGGTGATCTCTCCTTTAAATAGCTTCACAGCGACCTCTCGGCGGTCTGAATCCGCTGGCGCCCACAGCCCTTTGTAGATCACACCAGAGGCGCCCTGCCCCAGTACCTCTCCAATCTGTAGCTCATCTTCATTGATAGTCGGAATCGAGCGGGCTGCCAACGGTGAGCCTTGACAGCAGGGGTTACCTGCATAGGCCAGCCACGCCAGGCGCGGCAGCGAAAACAACCAAGCCGGGAGTGCCTGAAGCTGATTTACCGATAGCCGAATCAGCTCTAAGCTATGACAGTTTGCCATCTCATCCGGCAGCGACTGAAGCTGGTTGCCAGCCAGCATGAGCTTTTGCAACTTGCTGAGCTTGCCGATAGTAGACGGCAGCCCTTTCAGTCGGTTGTCAGTCAAAATCAGCCAGCGAACAGTCGGCGATAGAGCGCGATCGCCGATCACCTCAATCTGGTTGTGCTTAAAGCTAATCATCGAAAGCGCGGGACACTCAGCTAGAACCGCCGGAAATTCTTTGAATCTGTTGTTGTTCAAGAACAAAATCTTGAGCCGCTTCAGCTGGCTAAACGCCTCGGGCAAGCTGCTAAAGCAATTACCAGAGAGGTCTAAAACCTCTAGAGAATCCGCCATATTCAGAATCTCCAATGGAAAAGCGGCAAGCCCCCCAGAGAGCTTAAGCCGCCTTTGACCAATCAACTGACCCAACTTCAGTCGTTCTAGCGTTTCCATACCCTGTCACCCAACGCCTCCAGCACCCACTCAACCCTCATCCTACCTCCCTGTGCGAGTGCAGCACCAAACCTAAACCCCTTACCCTATTCCCCATTCCCTCTGCTCCCCCTCTATCTCCTGGGCGATCCCAAAACCTCCTCCGCCACCCCGCAAGACCCCCCTCCCTCATCAAAAAAGGTATTCCTAGCAATCTGAAGATCTTCCTCATACAGCTTCAACCACCGCCCCAGCTGTCGCTCAGCCGGAATAAAATAGGTAGAAGTGGTCGGCAGCTGGCAAAATTCTCTAAACATAGGCAGCCATCTGCCATTTTCCGCATGATCCATACCCTGATCAAACAATTCTCGGTTGCTCTTCAGGAGAGACCCCTCTGGCGATGCCGCGACTTCAGGACTGATGGCGTTTGAGGTGGTGATCGCATTCTTCTGAGAGCCTCGCAGATACATCAAAACGGCAGCCGCCAAAATTGCCATACAGCCAGCCAGGGCGATCATTCTCAAAGTAGCTGGAGAATACCGGCTGTATCCGGGTTTAGCAGACACGATTGCAACGGGCCGGGTGATGCCCGGAAGCTGCTGCTCAACCCACCTCAAACTGAAGACGCTGGCATAGGTCGCATTCGTTACTTCCAACTTTCCATTGTTCAAAGTAACTAGGCCACTGCGCAGTAGCACCGCCTGTTCGGGGCTACTGTTGGCTGAGACCGTGCCTCTCTGTAAAATTTGCATGTATAAAATGAGAATGGAGTCTCTCATTTCGGCGTCAACGAGTATGGCTTTGCGGATTTCTTTCAGATGGGGCCCAGCAGCATTATTCTCCCAGTCATGAAGTATTTTCTGACGGGCAATGCTGTCAATGATGTCTGCTTCCTTCCCTGCCGTAAGTGTCGACGAGGATTCGATAAAGTAATGACAGAGCAGCTCTGTAAGAAATAGCTGACCACCCGCCCACTTTTGAATTTTCTCAAGAATTGCACACACCACATGGATGTCGTTTATTCGTTGAAAAATTTCTGCCTTGAAGTCCGTCAAAACAGGGGAAGTTCGAGTCGAATGCGCTTCTGAATTCATGCTTTTGATACTTCTGAGTCGAGGGCCAAATAAGAACTATATTCCGAAAGGTGCCTTCATTCTGCCCAACGAACCCGCTTCTCTCTTCAATTTTTTTTGATTTTTTGTCTTTATTGCTTTGGCCTTAGCAGCCCTGGCCATGACGTATCAAAATACACAGATGCGGGCATACCGGTTCAGCCCAGCTCAAAGGTGGTCACCCCAAAAATGCGGTTTCCGGGCAGCTCAGGGGCAGACTGGCGGTACATCCTAGCCGTTTCAAAAACGCGAGTCATTTTATACTTTTGGGCTAAAGCTACCGCTTC
>JBARVU010000019.1:0-27557 GCA_049646425.1 Phormidesmis sp.
ATTGCCTCCAGATCAGGAACAAGAAAGCTGTGCTCCGAACTATGGTTTTTTCTAAGCCGCACCTACGGATAAGCAGTTCATCCACTCAGCATTTCCAACTTCGCCTCGCATCAAGGCTGAGATTTGAAAAGCTTGGTCGATTTTGGAAAATTCAATCACCTCACCGCTGGGCCACACCTCGACCTCAGCAAGTTCCTCTTGGCTTGGACAGAGGTTGATAAGCTTGCCATCAACGCGCTTAGCAAACTGTAAGCTACCGAGCGGCCATTGACTTCGCATGCCGGTGCTGAAGACGATCTCAAGGTGCTCGTCGTGTACCTGGGCAGAAACTACCTCAACTACCTTCCGCATTAATCTGCCTCCATCCGTTCATTGGCATCAGTTAGGACAAGTTGGGCGATTACCTCAAAGTCAATACCGCAACTCAGGGTTCCAAAATTCCAGTGGTTTAAAGACGTTGAAATCCCGAAAGTTGTATGTCCAGATAGGACAGCGATATTGAAGCGCAGTCAGCATCACAGTAGCGTCCTCAAGCGAGCCTTCCCATTGTGGCAGTTGAGCGACGACCTTTTGCAATTCACTAAAGGCATCTGCGTCTATTGCCAATACGTGAAGACTATCATTCATAGCCAGCAGTGTCTGCTGAGCGACTTCTGGTCGAGTCCTCTGAAGCAGCCATTTGTAGACTTCAAACACGATAGGCAAGGGCGTTAGCAAAAGCGTGTTGCTCTGTACGAGTTGCCTGAAACCTTCGACGCACTGCAAATGTTAGGTATCTTTGGCGTAAAACAAGCCAATAAGCGGGCTAGCATCCAGCACGAGCTGCTTCAACCTTGAAAGTCCTCAGCATGTTCAGCAGCGCCTCTAGGTGCTGCGGTGACGATGCCAGCAAGCGTTAATAGCTTGGAGCTATCTTTCGGTACGAGACGAACTTGCAGTGCCTCTTGGATCAGAGCAGCTAAAGATTCTATCGGATAGGTTTCTAAATAAGCTGTGAGCTGCTCAGCTAGCTGGTCAGGAAGCTCGATGGTGAGCTGTGCCATAAGACTTAGCTTTCCTCGCCTATCATGCTGTTGCGGATAGCAGCCTAGTACAGAAGCTATCTATAGGCCAAGTTTAGCGCACTGACTTATCAGCGGATAAGGTGTGCGATCACCTCAGTTTGACTGTCTGCTTACAGAACTACTTCAATACCTTCAAATAGGCTTCCACCGCGCCTGCGAATCCCATTTCTAGCGCGTCTGCTATCAGCGCATGGCCAATCGACACTTCCAGTAAGTTTGGAATCTCTTTGAACTTCGGCAAGTTCTCCAGGTTTAGATCGTGACCGCCGTTCACCCCAAGCCCGACTGCTTGAGCGCACTCAGCTGCCTGCCGGTAAATTTCAAAGCTCTCCTCTCCTTTCCCTTGCCGGTATGCCGTGGCATAGGGCTCTGTGTAAAGTTCGATGCGATCCACCCCAGGTGAGGCTTGGCGATCGCCCCCCAAATCACACACTCGCTTGATCTGTTCAATATCAGGATCCATAAACAAACTCACCCGACAGCCCAGCTCATTGAGCGCTTCGACAATTGGCCTGAGCCTGTCTGCGTCTTGCGCGACATTCCAGCCGTGGTCAGACGTGCTCTGATTGGGATCATCGGGGACGAGCGTGCACTGGTCAGGGCGCACCTCGCGAATAATCTCCATAAAAGGCGACTCAAATGGATTGCCCTCAATGTTGTACTCAATCGCCGGATGGCTTTTCAGCATCTTGGCTAGTTCATAGACGTCGGTGCGACGAATATGGCGCTGATCTGGCCTGGGATGCACGGTTAGGCCATGCGCCCCGGCCGCAATGCTAATTTCTCCCATTTTCACTACGCTAGGGATCGCCAAAGGTCTGGCATTGCGCAGCATTGCAACTTTGTTGAGATTTACACTGAGATTGGTCACGGGGGCTCCATTGACATCGCTTTGACTGTGTTCTTACCGGTTGACAGCACAGCGGCAATTAGGTGAGAGAGGTCCCGCATTGGGAACAAAAGCGATCGCTCGGCGCTACAGCTGAACCACACTGGGAGCAAAAATGCCTGACCGTAGAAGTCTCTGGCTCGTCTTGTGAATGGGCCCCTCCAGACGCTGACGAACTGCTTGCGGCTGGCTCTGGCTGAGAACCCAGATCCCTATCGCCCAGGCTCATTTCTCCTAGGCTCATTTCTCCCAGGCTCATTTCTCCGAGGCCAGCCTTGCCCATCGACATCTTCATATTTCCCATCGACATGGACAAAGGGTTTTTGTTCATCCGCAGCGGTGCCATCGGCTGCAGCGGTGTCATCGGCTGTAGCGGCGAATCCAGTATCGTTCTTGCCCTATCATCGCGCTGCATGGCCATTGGTTGAGCCTGCTTGAGCCGGTCAGCCATCTGGCTAGAGAGAGGGCCGGAGAGCATCTGAGCCTGACCCTCCTGGAGCTGGAGATAGTAAGTCGATGTCGCAGAGATAACAACCAGCATCCCCTGGTCTAGACGATACAGCGTGGGGGCGACTGTCCATTGGCCAGTTGTGAAGCGGTTGCTGCTTTGCTGCTGCTGACCGGGGCCACTACTCAGCAGGGTCACAGCTGTAACGGAGCCCTCGTTACTGAGATGAAGCCGTTGATTGGAGCCAAGTTCGCATTTGTAAGCCGCAGCGTCAGCCATCGCTCTCCTAAGGAAAAGTCATTAATAACGATTCCTCTCAGTATAGATAGGTTGACTCACTCCAGCTTGTTTTCAGCCTATTCAAGCCCATAAATTTAGAGTGCATCAGAGGCATAATGCTTTCAGAGAAAGGCTGAAAGCTTTGTAAAAGCCAACAAAGAGTCGCGATAAAGGCGACTGAGTGAACCCTCTTAGCTCTGTCAAACTGATGAAATCCTGACCAAGGCTTAGAGCGTAAAACAGACCTAAAAAAACTAAAGGATAGAAGACGTCACCGATGAGGTCGTTAGGCAGCGACTGCAATGGGTGCCCGCTCAATCATGGTGAAAACGCGATCAAGCTGAGTGAGCTCAAACACAATCCGAACAGACGGCGGTGCAGAACAGATGCTCAATCGCTCGCTTTTAGATCTTGCGGCACTCAGGGCCGACATAAAGGAAACTAGCCCGGCGTTGTCTAACGAATCCACGTCGCTCATGTCGACGACCAGCTCTCCACCACAGCTGTCATGGATAGCAGAGACTAACTGCCGCTGAAATCTAGAGGCACTTTCAGCGTTCAATATGCCAGCAGGACAGGTCACAGTTATAGAAGGATTACGAATTGCCATATTACTCTCCTTAATCAAGGTTGAATTAATCGACTAGAATTTACGGGCCTTACGGCGAACTAAAAAACTGTCTCAGCTCAGCGTTATCAACGAGTGCTTACAACGCCCAACTCCATATTCATACTTACAAACCTAACGACCTAAACTCAAATGGGCTAGAAAACAGCAGTAAATTTGCCTAATCTTGACCTACATCATGACTTCCTTAAAGTTTCCGGAAAGTGCTCCTACTTAACTTCAATCTACCCTATCGGTTCCGTGTAACGCGTTACAAAACGCGCAGTTCTTTCTACCGTCATCGTAGCTTCGTAGTGTATAACATCTGACAACTTAAACTGGAGATTACCGCAGCATTCGAAGGTTTAATCCGAAGCTAAAAGCGCTGTTTTCAGTCAATCTGAACGTCGCTTATATAAATACACTGACAAATGAATAGAGCTAATGTCACGTGAGGGACTGGTTTAAGCCGCCTTCGAAAACGATCTACAGCATCTTTACATTGATATCAACAAATGATTAATTGGCCGTATTAGTTGCTACACTTCACTCGTTTTGGGCAACATCTTTCAGTTCACATATAGATAAAGAGCACAGCCGTTGCAGTAACCATAGAAATCATCGCGCGCTTAGCTTAAAAGGAATCGAGGTTTGGAAGTTGTGATGCTATTTCTCAAGCGTGCTTTGACTCTATCAGTGAGCGCATTAAAGCGGTGTCGTGCCCGCAATACACCTGTCTTTAGATATAGTCTAAAAAACTTTTTCGCGTCCTTCGTTGTCTGATGAAATCGTCAAATACTTCATCAAAACTTCACGCTAAAAGAGCTGCTTTTAAGCAAGGAAGCTATCTGCAGATGAGTGTGTTTGCGATCCCCATCTGATAGCGCCCTCTAGAACGTTAGGAGCTAGGATGATCCCTGGCTATTGGGCATCCGAAGAGGAAAGCTCGGGGGGCTGCAGGATACCAGCATGTGCGTGCCAAAAGCTACGGATAAAAGCGTTAAACTGCACAGTACTGCTGCCCTGAGTTGAAGAATCAGGACTGATCTTGAGTTGAATCAGCAGTGAGAAAAAATCGATATCGTAGGCAACCCGAAAAAGCAAGACGGGCCAGATCAAGTCAGGACAGCCTTCTAAGTCGTATAGCTTGAGCTTGGAGTCCTCAGGAGCCAGCACGGCTGCAAAGATGGCAGCTTGACGATTGACGTCGCCTTCTGGCAGACCTTGAATCAGCAGGGTCGGTCTAGTCCAGCAAAGATGACGAGTATCGACAACTTGAATGGCCTCTGCGTAGAGCCGTGATGAACCATGCTCTAGATAAAGGATTTGAGAGGGAACAACGCTCATAACTAAGGATACTGAAGGATCGATACTAAAAACGTTCGTTCTTTGCTTTTGTCTAAGATATATTAAGATTTGTGGATATTTAGGGCTGCGGCTATCTTACCACTCTGTCACGAGCAATTCTAGGTTTCTTCAACTGCTAGGTAGCGGGCATCTTGCTGAAATTTGGAGTTTAGGGAGACTGCGATCAGGTGACATCTCGGTGATTGACGCTGTTAGGATAACGGTTGTACGGCTTTAGGACAGGTGTCTTGAGGCCGGTGATCGCCGATGTCTACACCGTTTACTCGCTGAATTATTCACATCTTACGATGCCTATTCGCTAGCAAGGAGCAAATTAGAACGATGCCGACTTCTGTTGGAACCATTGAAAAACCCATTACTTCTACGGTTCGTGAAATTGCCCCCCGGTACCGGGTTCTGCTTCATAACGATGACTTCAACGGGATGGAGTATGTCGTCGAATGTCTGGTACAAACGGTGCCTTCGCTGACGGCGCCTCAGGCGATTGATATCATGATGCAGGCCCACAATTCAGGCACAGGTCTGGTTATCATCTGTGAACTAGAGCATGCTGAATTTTACTGCGAGACGCTGCAGAGCAAAGGGCTTACCAGCACTATTGAGCCCGACGAATAAAGCGCTCTGATATCTGTCCTGACCGCTAGGGAGTGTCTCTAGCTCTCTGTTCACAAACGCTATCTGCGCGGCAGATTATTTTCTGTGAGTCCTTCTAAAAAGCAACGGTTGGAAGGAGTAATCAGGAAACAGGGGGCATGGTGGCGGATCCTTACTTTTTTTGGATTGCTGGCGATCACCTGGGTTCCCGTTGCCGTTCCGCTGTACTGGCTAGGCGCTGTATCAGGCCGCTCAGGCAGTGCAGAAATCGCTGCTTTGGTACTTCTGTATGCTGGCTTTCTATGGGGATTGCCGCGCTGGGGCCGGCAAATTCATCACTGGTCTCAACCCCTACAGCGCTGTGGTTTGATTCTTCAAGCTCAGACGGGCCGTGACCTGTGCTTGGCTTTGGTCATTGGCGTGTTGGGCGTTTTTTCACTTTTCGGCGTAGAAACGCTTTTGGGCTGGGCGATCCCAACAGCCCCGAGTCCGCGACTAGGGCGCTTCATTGTAGAGGGGTTGCCGATCGCCCTGGCAGTCGCCTTTGCTGAAGAAATGCTATTTCGGGGCTGGGTACTCGCAGAACTAGAGAGGGACTACAGCGCTAGAACCGCGCTGGTGATGGACGCACTGTTTTTTGCCGGAACGCACTTTATCAAGCCGTGGCCTGAGATTGTACGCACCTTTCCGCAGTTTTTGGGGCTGGTCATTTTAGGCTTAGCATTGGTTTGGGCAAGGCGATCGGCTACCGGTCAGCCGTCTCTCAGCAAAAGAGCAGGAACACGTAGTCGTCTGGGCTACCCCATTGGCCTTCATGCTGGCTTAATTTGGGGCTACTACATTGTGAATGTCGGCGGACTGAGCGACTATACCGGGCGCGTCCCTGCATGGGTCACCGGCATCGACGACAATCCGCTGGCAGGTCTTTTAGGGATCGTTTTGCTCAGTCTGATTGCCTGGCAGTTTGCTAAGACCGCGCCGCCCAAGACTCAGCTGAGCTAAAAGCATTAGGCCCAAACAACCAGATAGCAGGATCAAACAGCGCCCAGAACTTCTGCTAGCAGTGCCTGCTGAGCATGCATCCGGTTTTCAACCTCGTCCCAAATGCGAGACTGATTGCCCTCCATCACCTCCTCGGTAATTTCTTCCTCACGATGAGCAGGCAGGCAGTGCAGCACGATCGCTTCAGGATCGGCTAGGGCCATGGCGGCACTGTTGATCTGGTAGGGGGCAAAAATTGGAATGCGCTTAGCGGCCAAATCTTCCTGGCCCATGCTGGCCCAGACATCGGTATAGAGCGTATGCGCACCCTTAACGGCGGCTTCAGGGTCATTAGTGACGACGATCTCGCTGCGTCCCTGGCTGATTTCCTCCGCTTTTTTGACAATAACGCTGTCGGGTTCATAGCCGGGAGGCGTGGCGATGCGCACATTCATGCCCGTGAGCGCGCAGCCCAAAATCAGCGAGTGGGCGACGTTGTTCCCGTCTCCCAGGTAGGTCATGGTGAGCCCTTTGCAGGTGCCAAACTCTTCTTGTACGGTGAGCAAGTCAGCCAGGATTTGACAGGGATGTTCTAGATCGGTCAGGGCGTTGATAATTGGGATGTTGCCATAGTGGGCAAAGGCTTCGACCTCAGCCTGCTCAAAGGTGCGAACAGCCAGCACGTCCAGGTAGCGATCTAAAACGCGGGCAGTGTCGGCAGTGGGTTCACCTCGGCCAATTTGGGTGAGGTTGGCGTTGAGATCGATCACCTGACCGCCGAGCTTGTACATGGCGGCCGTAAAGCTGACGCGGGTGCGCGTAGAGGCTTTCTTGAAGACAAGGCCCAATATCTTCTGGGGACACTGGGGATTAATTTCGCCTGATTTAATCCGGGCAGCGGTGGTGAGTAACCGGGTGATTTCATCGGTTGTCAAATCTGCCAAGCTCAGAAGATGTCGCCCTTTGAGTGCTGCCATAGAGTTCTCCCCTTGAAGACGCAAATTAAAACGCTAGCAGAAGTTCTGGCAATAAGGAATAGGCGCTGCGTCTGGGGTCAGAGGCGGTAGTGGCTCAATGGCGATAGGATCTCAGAAAGGGTTCAGGCCAAAATAATCATATGGGTATTTATTCGCGCCTAATCTTCCCCCGGCTGCTGGAGCTCAGTATGGCTTCTGAGTCGATGACGGCCTACCGCCGGGCGTTGCTCAAAGATCTGTGGGGAGAGGTGCTGGAAATTGGCTTTGGTACCGGGCTAAATTTGCCCCATTATCCTGAAACAGTGACTTGCCTGACAACGCTCGATCCCAATGAGGGGATGAGAGCGATCGCTCAGAAACGCATCGACGCTAGTCCGATCCCCGTACACACCAAGCTGATCGGCGGTGAAAATTTGCCCATGGCTGATGCCAGCTTTGACAACGTAGTCTGCACCTGGACGCTGTGCAGCATTCCCGATGCCCATAAAGTGCTGAGCGAGGCTTACCGGGTGCTAAAGCCGGGCGGCAAATTTTTCTTCATTGAGCACGGGTTGAGCCGTGAGCCTAGCATTCAGACCTGGCAAAATTGGCTGACCCCGATTCAGCGAGTCATTGCTGACGGCTGCCACCTGAATCGGAAAATGGATGAGCTGGTAAGCGCGGTGTTTGACGAGCTGACGGTAGAAGAATTCTACGCGCCAGATTTGCCGAAGGTGGGAGGCTATTTTTACCGGGGCATTGCGACTAAGCAATAAATTCCCGGTGGTGCAATGCATATACCAGCATCTCGACCCCTTCAGATGATCCCCGCCTTGCCCTACTATGTCTATAGGTGAATATTCTTGGGTTAGAGTATGGTTCTTTCCTATGCGATTTTGGCCGCGCTGATCAATCAGCCCTGTAGCGGCTATGACCTGGTAAAGCGCTTTAACAAGTCGGTTGAGTGTTTTTGGAGTGCCAGCCATCAGCAAATTTACAAGGCGCTGGCTAAGCTCGAAGAGGATGAGCATGTCTCGTCTGAGAAGATTGAGCAGACAAACCGGCCTAACAAAAAGCTGTATACCGTAACTAATACGGGCCGGCAGTCTTTGCAGCAGTGGATTGGAGAGCCGGAGGAAATATCCCCGCTCAAGTCAGACCTGCTCGTGCGGCTATCGGTGGGTCATACTGTCCCCACCGACACCCTCCTGCAAACGCTGCAAACCTATTATCAGCAGCACAAAGACAAGCTCAAAAGCTACCAAGTTATTTCTAAGCAGTATGCTCAGGTGCCGCAGCTCTCACGGGAAAGCCAATTTCAGTATTTAGCGCTGCGAGCGGGCATTCGTCAGCAGCTCGCCTGGGTTGCCTGGTGCGAAGAGGCTATGGGATTTCTCGGTCAGCCGGTCGCCGTCAGAGAATCTTCTTCAGTGAGCTGACACTGTTCGCACAGGCCGAAAAATTCCAGCGTGTGATAGAAAATTTGAAAATGATGCGATTGGGTGAGATGGCTTTCTAGGCCGTGCACCGGGCACTCGTCCATGACTGTCGAGTTGCCGCAGCGCACGCAGGTGAGGTGATGAGTGTCTTCCTTGGCGAGGCTATAGAGCGATTCTCCGCTGGAGAGCGTACGGACCTGCACAGCCCCTTCTAGTTTGAGTGACTCTAGCGCCCGGTAAACCGTTGCGAGCCCCATGCTGACCTGCCGCTGCCGCAGCTGCACGTACAGATCTTGAGCTGAGACAGCTTCTTTCAGCTGCTTTAAAAGGTCTAGAACCTGATTTTGACTGCGGGTACGACGGTCTTTCATAACGGAAGATGAGCTCAGCATCACTGGGCTGTCAATTGCTGGCCTCTTCCTTCAGCTTAAATGAGCCGGGAGCAAACTAGGCAGATATTTGCGGTAGGATCACACATGTTCTTTCGTGAGCAATTTCCGTGGCGACATCTTTCCCGGCCAGTTCGGCCAATCTGTACCACGCGAGGGTGTATGTCACGCTGCGGCCCTCCGTGCTCGATCCAGCCGGAACGGCAGTACGCAACGGCCTCAGCCATATGGGCTACGGAAATGTCTCCAAGGTTCGCATCGGCAAGTATGTCGAGCTGGATCTCACCGCTGAGAGTGAGGCGTCCGCTCAGCAGCAGCTAGATGAAATCTGCGATCAGCTGCTGGCTAATCCAGTGATTGAGAACTATCGAATTGAAGTATTTGAAGCGGCTCAGGTGGTATAAGGGGGCAGGCAGATGACGTTTGGCGTGATTGTTTTTCCAGGGTCTAACTGCGATCGCGATATCGCCTACATCCTGCGCGATATTTTGCACCAGCCGACCCGCATGGTTTGGCACGAAGACAGCGATCTGTCTGATATTGATGTGGTTGTCGTTCCCGGCGGCTTCAGCTACGGGGACTATTTGCGCTGCGGGGCGATCGCCCAGTTTTCTGCCGCCATGCGCGCTACCGTTGAGCATGCGGCCAAGGGTAAGCAGGTGATGGGGATCTGCAATGGTTTTCAGGTGCTCACAGAGATGGGGCTATTGCCCGGTGCCCTCGTGCGGAATCGAGATTTGCATTTTGTATGTGATCGCCAGCCGCTGCGCGTTGAGCGCACCGATCTGCCTTGGACACAAGGCTATCAGCTCGGTCAAGTAATTACCCTGCCGATTGCTCACGGCGAAGGCTGCTACTATGCCGCTCCCGACACCCTCAAAGCCCTGAAAGATAACAATCAGGTGCTTTTTCGCTACTGTGATGCCGGTGGCACTCCCAGCGAAGTTGCCAATCCCAACGGCTCGCTCAATAACATTGCCGGTATCTGCAATCGCGCTGGCAACGTTCTGGGGATGATGCCTCACCCAGAGCGCGCTGCCGATGCTGCTTTGGGTAATACGGATGGCTCAGGGCTATTTGAAGGACTGCTACAGGCAGCGGCTGACGACGCACCGCTGGTCTCGACCTATCGCTGAGCACGCCAGTACGTCTGAAGCTCCTCAATCGTAAAAATCGGGCGAAAGGTAAGTCCGGCCTCGGCGTACAGCGCCCCGCCCCCCTGCTGGCGGTCGACCAAAGCCAGAATATCTTTGACTACATAGCCGACATCCCGCAGGCGCTCGACTGCCTTCATCGCAGAGGCCCCGGTTGTGACCACATCTTCGAGAATGGTAACCGGACTCCCTGGCGGTAGATCTGGACCCTCGATATAGGCTTGAGTCCCGTGACCTTTGGCTTCTTTGCGGATGATCAGCGGGGTGATGGGTCGGTTTTCATAGGCCCCAACAATGCTAAGCGCACTGACCATGGGATCGGCACCCAGCGTCAGCCCACCTACCCCCACGGTCTCTGCTGGCAGCATGTTCAGCAGCAGCCGGGCCACCATTAAAGCGCCCTGGGGATGGAGCGTCACCTGCTTGCCGTTGATATAGTAAGTACTCTTCTGACCGGAAGAAAGGGTAAAATCGCCTTCTTTATAGGCGACCTGGCAGGTCAGATCGAGCAGGGCTGAGCGGAGAGTGCCCATCTCGGCGGTTGTTAGGTCGGCGATCATTCGGTTAGCAGGGTTGTTGGCGGTAGAAAGCGTCATGGCTTGCAGTTACAGGTAGTTAGCAGCTTAAAGGCTGAATAGGTGTATGAGTATCAAGATCTCGCTTAAGAGATGGGTATCCTAGAAGAAAATGTTCAGCGCTACTCACGTCATTAAGGGGAACTCGTAACGATGGCTATTGGATTTAGAGGCACAGCAGCCAGCGGGCTATTGGGGATTGCAGGGGCGATCGCCCTCACGGTCTTATTGTCACCTGCCGCCAGCGCTCAGGAAACCGTTTTAGACACCCTAGAAGACCTGGGTAGTCGGCGCTCAGGTGACTACTATGACCATCTTTCACCGATCAGCAAGATCCGGTTCATCACCGGCATTGGCGGATTTCCAGACCAGCGGGTCAACCGAGATGCACAGGCGCTCAGTCGAGCCTACCAGGAGCTGCTTGTCCTCCAAACGCAAAATACGGTCACTATCCGCGTCCCCGATTTGCCCAATCCCTACACTACGTCGGTACAGCTACTGCCCACCTCACAGATTAACAGCCGAGTAGTTGGCAGTGAACTGAATTTTGAGCCTCTGCCTCGCCGGTAGGACAAGCTGGAGTAAGGCGAAATCAATCGCACTAAAAGGGGACAGCTCAATAGAGTCTGTCCCCTTTTACAGTTAGAGCTAGGGTCTTTATCAGTTCGGGCAGATCCTAAGTCCAGGGTGCAGGAGTTGAACCTGCCTGAGGCGAATTATGAGTTCGCTGCCTAATCCGCTCGGCCAACCCTGGTCGTTGCTACTATACTATCTTGATCGGTTTTCATCTATAGCCGTGAGAGCCGCAATAAATAATTTATGGTCTTTTATGAAAATTAATCCGGCAGTCGCCTTTACGCTCATCCTACTAACGCTAATGTTTGGAGCGGGCATTGTGAGCTCCTCATGGGGGTATGCGATTGGCAGGCAGGCGCTAACGGGCGTACGTCAGCCTGAAACACGCCCTTCCAATGCGGCAGCCGCCAATCGCAGTGGCGAGAAACACAGCGAACTGGTGCTGGTCGATGAAAATAAGATTATTGAGGATGTGAAGGTTCGCATTGATAGCGGCAACTGATCGCCTCCTCTCAGCTTTATGGTCTTGCTCGCTGCCCTCTGGCTTTCAACTGTTTTCTCAACCACTGCCGGGTGGCCTAGTGCCTCGCACAGTTCTGCGTCTGTCGGCCAGTCAGCTTTATTGTTGGTTGCCTCGGTGCCGCTGAGCTGGCCGGATATACTGGCGCGGATTTTGTCCGTGATTACTTTGATCGGGCTGAATGCCTTTTTTGTAACGGTCGAATTTTCGATTGTCTCGGCGCGGCGATCGCGCATCAACCAGCTAGTTTCTGCTGGAGACCTGCAGGCTCAAGCCGTCCAGAAACTACAGCGTCAGCTCAGCAGCTTGCTCTCGACGACCCAGCTAGGTATCACCCTGTCGAGTCTGGCGCTCGGCTGGATTGGAGAGCATACCATGGCTGCCCTGATCAAGCACTGGTTTATCCTGCTGCCCGTTTCTGCTGGCACCGCGCAGTTTTTATCGCACTCCGCTGCCTTACCCATTGCCTTTTTGTTGCTGGCCTACCTGCAAATTGTGCTCGGCGAGCTGTGCCCCAAATCGGTCGCGCTGATCTATCCCGAACTGCTAGCCCGCGTATTGGGGCCACCCAGCCTTACCATTGCCCGCCTGCTCAATCCCGTGATCTGGCTGCTCAACCAATCTACCAATCTACTGCTGGCACTGTTTGACATCAAGAATAGCGCTCCCGGACACTATGGCAGAGTGACCCCTGAAGAGCTGCGACTGCTGATTACGACCGCTACCGAAATCCCGGATTTACAGAAGGAAGAGCGCGAAATTCTCAGCAATGTCTTCGAATTTCGCGGGGCCACTGTAGAAGAAATCATGGTGCCTCGGACGAGGATTTCAGCGCTTCCTCAGTCTGCGACCTTTCAAGACTTGCTGGATGAAATTGTGATTTCGGGCCACTCCCGCTATCCGGTCACTGGCGAATCGCTTGATGATATTCGCGGCATTATTCACTTTAACAACCTGGCAATTCCGCTTTCAAGGGGGGAACTCGAACCAGATACCCTGATAGAACCGTGGATACTGCCCGCCCGAGTCGTGCCTGAATCGCTGCCGCTCAATCAGCTCCTCACTCAAATGCAGCGCTCAGCCAGGGAAATGGTTATTGCCATGGATGAGTATGGGGGAACCGCTGGCCTGGTGACACTGCGCGATTTGACTGCCGAGATTATTGGCGATATTGAGGATACCTCTCCCGACGTACAAATCATTCAAAAAGACAGTCACACCGTTATCTTCCCTGCTCAAACTGACTTGGAAGATGTCAACGAGCGGCTATCTCTGGCATTGCCTACCCACGACGACTACCTTACGCTGGGGGGCTTCGTTATTTTTGAAATGCAAAAAATTCCTCAGGTAAACGAGCGGCTAATCTACCGGGATTTAGAATTGACGGTCACTGCCGTAGAAGGCCCAAAGCTGAACAAAATTCAAATTCATCGACCTGACAAGGAGCTCATTCTGACCAATGCCTCGGCTCCAGTCACCGTCCGGAAGGCTTCTGACCGCTCTGGATCGCCAGCATCGGCTAGGGGAAGCCACCCGCTGCGTTGAAGTCAACGCCTGTCCCTTTACGTCCTTACCTACTGACTTCGATGCCGACTGCGGTTAGGATCAGTTGTAACTCTGGAACTACTCTGCCAGAAGAGATCCCCCATATTCGCTAGGGTTTCTATAGTACTGTTTACATATCGTTATTCTAAAAGAGAGCAACGCTGCTGTTTGAGATGTTTAAGTGCTGATGAATTAAAGGCCCATCCAAAGCTGATCGAAAGTACGCTTCGCGATAAGTTTGCTGGAGATCGCTGCTTTGCCTATCTTCTGGCAGCTTGATGGCAAAAATGTCGCTATTTTGCTGATTTTTGTTTTTTTAGAGGTGAAAGTGAGAGAGTGCCGAGCCAACCTTTACCACTCGCTGAGACAAAGCCATACAGCCGCAACCATCCGGAACCGGTCAAGGTTGGCGTGATTGGCATTGGCAATATGGGTCAGCACCATGTGCGCGTGCTCTCCCGATTGAAAGATGTGCAGTTGGTCGGCGTTTCGGATGTAAACGTAGAGCGCGGCATCGAGACTGCCAGTAAGTATCAAGTTCACTATTTTGAGGACTATCAAAAGCTGATTCAGCACGTAGATGCGGTCTGTGTGGCGGTGCCGACCCGGCTCCATCATTCGGTCGGGATGACCTGCTTGAAAGCAGGGGTACATGTGCTGATTGAAAAGCCCATTGCCGCTAGCATTTCTGAAGCGGAATCACTGGTCAATGCGGCAGCAGATCTCAACTGCATTTTGCAGGTAGGCCATATTGAGCGGTTTAATCCGGCCTTTAAAGAACTGCACAACGTGCTGAGGACAGAAGATACCTTGGCGCTTGAAGCCCGGCGGATGAGTCCGTATTCTGAACGGGCCAACGATGTGTCGGTCGTGTTGGACTTAATGATTCACGATATTGATTTGATTTTAGAGCTGGCTAATTCGCCAGTGGCGAAGCTGACGGCGAGCGGTAGCAAGGGCACTCATTCTCCTTACTTAGACTATGTGACGGCAACGCTAGGATTTGCCAATGGGATAGTGGCAACCGTCACAGCAAGCAAGGTTACTCATCGTAAAATCCGCACGATTTCAGCCCACTGTCGCAATTCTTTGACAGAGGCTGATTTTTTAAACAATAAGATTTTGATCCATCGGCAGACGACTGAAAACTGCATGGCTGACTATGGCCAGGTGATGTACCGTCAGGATGGGTTGATTGAGCAGGTATACACCAGTAATACTGAGCCGCTGCACGCTGAGCTAGAGCATTTTGTGCACTGCGTGCGGGGCGGCGATCAGCCTTCTGTGGGCGGAGAGCAAGCGCTCAAGGCGCTACGATTGGCCAGTGTGATTGAGCAGATGGCGCTTGATGGGCAGGCGTGGAAGACGCAAGACGAGCTGCGGTTGGCGCTGGAGCCGATGATGCCTTTGGCGCTTGGCTAGTGACTGTCAGTGTGTCAGCGCTTAAGTTTAGAGCCGGGAATAGGGGACAGTACTATTCATACCCGAACTTTTAGGCTTGACGATGCATTAGGGGAAAAGCGGGGGAATTACTTGGGCGATCGCCTCACTAACCAGCTCATTACCCACCGGGCTCAAATGGATGTGGTCTCGATAAAGGCTCTCCGCATCGGGGTGCTGCTGATAGACCGGCAGCAGGTCTAAATAGGGAATATTCGCTGCTGTTGCCCAATCTTTCAGCCGTGTGCGGGCGACAATTTCGTAGTCGCGAGGACCCGGAAGTTCGCGCTTGAGGGGCGAGAGCACGAGGATAAATTTGGCGTCTGTGGCGGTTGCGTAGCTGTGAATAGCGCTGATCGCATCGAGATTTTTGCCGACGCGATCGCCGCCCTCCGACTGAATTTCCTCGAGACCCAGAATCGGCTGATTTTTCTTGAGATAGCGACCGATTACTTCGGCGATCGCCGAAGATGGCTTCTGGCTGGGGTAACTGCGATCGCGACCCACCTGCAAAGAGGTGGGCTGAGTACCAAACAAATCGTCAGTATTCAGCATCAAAATCAGCACGCCCGCGCCAAATGTCCCATAGCGCTCCAAATAAGCTAGCTCGTTACGCGGCCCCCAAGAGTTTGCCGACGCGTTGAGCGCTTCTACCTGCTGGTAAGGCTTAGGTAAAGCCGCTTGTAGATGGTACGCAATCCGAGCAGACAAAATGTCTGCTTGGTCAGTCCACCAGCTACCGTTCGCCAACGAATCGCCTAGCAGCAGCAGCCGCAGTGTGTCTGGCGCTGGCAGTGAAGAAACCGCTGCTGAGCGCATAGCGTACTCGTTAATATGAATACGGTTGCCAAAGCGCCGCAGCCGCTGATTGGGCGCGAGCACATAGCCCATACCCTCATCGGCCACGTAGAGCGGCGGATTGCCAAAGCCAAAGCCCAGCCGCAGCGCAACTTCAAGTACCGCTAACGCAGCCAGACAGACCGCTAGCGCTCCCAGCAAAATCCATATCTTCATCCGTTGATCCTTCAGCAGTTAGGCAGCAGGTGGGCAGCAGTGAGGCAGCAGGTGGGTGCGCACCTCGTAGATAATAGGGTGAAATCGTAGCAGAGGAGCCCCCATGGCCGATATTTTGTATCCCCTCCATGTCGCGCTGCAGGTGAGCGATCTCGCTCAGGCAGAAGCCTTTTATACGCAGGTGATCGGGCTACGAAAGGTAGAACGGCAGCTAACCTTTCCGGGCACCTGGTATCAGATCGGCGACTTTCAGCTTCATCTGATTGTCAGTGAGTGGGCTGCTAATCCCGCCCGCGAAGAAAAATGGGGCAGGCATCCTCACATTACCTTTGCTATTCATGACTTAGCCGCGATCAAGCAGTCCCTGACCGAGCAGAGCATCCCTTTTCAAATGAGCTCGTCCGGGCGAGCCGCGCTATTTGTCAAAGATCCTGACGGTAATGTAGTGGAGCTGCTACAGGTCAGCCGCTAAGCCTTCATAGACTGAGGGCGTAACACTATAGCTGTCAATGGTTTCATCCAAGTTATTTTTGCTAGAAGCTTGGGCTTAATGAGTATAGAGAAGCTGCTTATTCGTCTGTTGGCAGCCCTATTATCTTGTTCATCGCTTCTAGAGAGCAACTTTCATGAGCGCCATTAGCCCGCTAACTCTGGCCAGCTACAAACCTTCTAAGAAACCTCGCATGCTCGTTGTCGATGACGAGCCCGACAATTTGGATCTGCTGTATCGCACTTTTCGCCGCGACTTCAAGGTGCTGCGGGCAGAAAGCGGCGTGGAGGCACTGGAGGTGCTCTCGACTGAAGGTGAAGTGGCCGTGATCATCTCTGACCAGCGCATGCCGGAGATGAAGGGAACCGAGTTCTTGAGTAAGACCGTGCCGGATTTCCCGGATACTGTGCGGATCATTCTAACCGGCTTTACCGACGTCGAAGACTTAGTCGACGCGATCAATGCTGGCCAGGTGTATCGCTACATCACCAAGCCCTGGGATCCCGATGAGCTTAAGCATGTGGTAGACCGGGCGTCGGAGACCTATGATTTGCTCAAGCAGCAAAGCGAGGAACTGCACCGCGCCGAGAAGCAGTCCAAGCTGATGGTAATGGTTGGACAGCTAGCTGCTCATGCCAAAGCAGCCCCTGACGCGCTGACATTTTTAGCCGATGGGTTTGCCCAGATATTGGCCGCTGATGCCTGTACGCTGTTGCTAAGCGAGGGTGATACAGCGGGCTGCTACGGTTCGGTTGATGCGGCCACGACCCAATCAAACGAGTTGGTGAAGGCAGCGATCACCGCCCAAACTGCTCAATCGTCTGTCGGTATTCAGTCCGACCCGGCGCTTGCGAGCGACACCCTCTATGCCGGGGGCACTCAATGTCACACCGTCACCCCGGTCGTGTATCGAGGTCAGACAGTAGCTGCGCTATCGCTACAGTGGAACACCGCCTATGCCACCGTCGGCGATGTTACCCAGCTGCTGGACCTGATAGCGCCTCAAGTTGCCCTGTGTCTGAAAGCGGCTGTACTATAGGTGTTCACTGCCCGCTCCCCTTCCCAGCCTCATTCCTCAGCCCAAATTACCTCGCCTAATATTCCTCCGGTATGCCCGAAGCATCGTCACAAAGATCAAGCTTCGGGCCTTAGTCTTTGAAAGCCGCTAAACTTTAGGGAGTAGCCGTCCAAGCTACCTCCCTCCTATTCCCTCGACTGTCCTTTATGACCAGCCGCACGCTCACAGGGCGCACTCAGCCCGAGGCCGACCACATTCGTCAGCTATTTGATCGAATCGCGCCTCAGTATGACCAGCTCAACCAGGATTTGAGCTTTGGGCTGCATCGGGTGTGGAAGCAAATGGCGGTGCGGTGGAGTGGTGCGGCTGAAGGTATGTGTTGCCTGGATGTGTGCTGTGGCAGTGGGGATTTGGCGCTGCTGTTGGCTCGTCGAGTGGGCGCTTCAGGGCACGTAACTGGGGTAGACTTTGCGACGCGGCAGCTGGCGATTGCTGCCCAGCGATCGCCTCACCTTCAGCCTCGCCTGACCTGGCGCGAGGCGGACGCCCTGGATCTGCCCTTCGCTGACGGCAGCTTCGACGCGGCAACCATGGCCTATGGCCTACGCAATTTGACAGATATCTTCAAAGGCTTGAGCGAGCTGCGTAGAGTGCTCAAACCAGGGGCCAAAGCGGCGATCCTTGACTTTGCGGTGCCGACTAACCCCCTCGTTCGCCAGTTCCAACAAGGGTACTTAAACCATATTGTGGTGCCTACGGCAGAGCGCTGCGGCCTGAGCGAGGAGTATGCTTACATAAGCCCCAGCGTAGATCGCTTTCCTCCGGGCGCTGAGCAGGTCGCCTTGGCCGAGGCCAGCGGGTTTGCCCGGGCGGTGCACTACCCAATTGCGGGCGGGATGATGGGGGTATTGGTCGCAACCCGGTAGGCGATCTGTAGCAGGTAAGAAAGAGAGCGCTATGAGTGCGGCCAATCTGTGGATACTGTTGCTGCCACCGGTACTCGGGGGTGTCATTGGTTACTTCACAAACGATATTGCGATTAAAATGCTGTTTCGGCCCTACAAGCCGAGATACCTATTGGGGAAGCGTATTCCTTTCACGCCAGGACTGATTCCGGGCAATCAGCAGCGTCTAGCTCAAAAAATTTCCGATGTGATCATGCGATCGCTCCTGACGCCCGAAGAGCTAAAAAAGTTAGCCAGCCGCCTGCTGCAAACCGAACGCACCGAACGGGCTATTCACTGGCTGCTGCGCTTAGCCCTTGAGCAGGTGCAGGGCAATACTCAAACTAAAACTGCCCACATCTTAGGCAACGTGCTGCAAGATTTGATGGGCCAATCGATGCCTCGGCTGCTGCGAGTATGGTCAAGGCAAGAGGACTTTTTGGAGCCGCAGCTCAACCAGATTTTCGACCAGGTACTGCTGGATTTTCAGCTTAACGCCGCGCAGGCCGCGCAGGTATCCGATTGGATGGTCAGTGGCGTGTTGCCGCCCGATCGAATACGTCAACTGCTCATCGATTTCTTGACCGACTACAACATTCAGGTCATCGATGAAACTTTGCGCTCTAAAACGAGCGGTACCTATTGGGTCGTCGCTAATATCTTTGGTGTCCGCAATGCCCTCACTCGCCTGCGCACAGTCTGTACCGAAGAGCCTGCCAAAAGCAATGCCCGAATTTCCGAGCTGATAGCGGGACTGGGCGTTAAGGTTCGCTTGCAAAAGTGGCTACAGCAGTTTTCTCTGCAGGAACTGCCAGTTTCTACCGTTCGCCAGCTGAGACGTACTTTGCGGCAAACGATCAAAACCTACGTCAAAAACAACGGCAGCGACCTACTGCAGTCACTGAGCGTATCCATAGACTGGGAGAAGCTGGCCCTGCAACTGCTCAATCGGCTACAGGCATCGGCGGTGATGTCCGATTCGCTAGGCATGGTCAGTCGCGAGCTCGCGCTGGTATTAGAACGCTACTTGGAGCGCGACCTCGAAGTAATCGTGATGCAGGTTATTCCGATTCTCAATATCGATCAGGTGATTGTCGAACGGATCAATGCCACCTCACCAGAAGAGCTAGAAGTGGCTATTCAAACAATCGTTCGCAACGAGCTGCAGGCGATTGTCAACTTAGGCGGCATTTTAGGCTTCGCGATTGGCTGTTTGCAGGCAGGTTTCTTCCTCCTCCAGCGTTAGTAGCAGGTAGAAGACCTGTAAGAACCCTTAGCCGAAGCGGCCCGAGACGTAGTCGCGAGTGTATTCTTCCTGAGGATTACTGAAGATAGACTGAGTGTCGTTGTACTCTACCAGGTAGCCCATTTTGCCGCCTTTGTCGGTGGCAACTGCATTAAAGAAAGCGGTGCGATCAGAAACACGGGAAGCCTGCTGCATGTTGTGGGTGACAATCACAATGGTGTAGCGCTTTTTAAGTTCGTGCATCAGCTCTTCTACTTTGAGCGTAGAAATGGGATCTAGCGCGGAGCAGGGCTCGTCCATCAGGATCACTTCGGGTTCGATGGCGATCGCCCGGGCAATGCACAACCGCTGCTGCTGACCGCCTGACAGGCCCAGACCGCTATCTTTCAGCTTGTCTTTGACTTCGTCCCACAGGGCTGAGCCGCGCAGAGATTTCTCGACTAGCTCATCCATATCGCCCTGATAGCCGTTGATCCGCGCGCCAAAGGCAATATTGTCGTAAATGGACTTAGGAAAAGGGTTGGGCTTTTGAAATACCATGCCGACCCGACGGCGCAGCTCTACTGGGTCTACTTTCTTGCTGTTGATATCCTGTCCATCGAAGGTGATGCTCCCTTCGACTCGGGCGCTAGGAATCAGATCGTTCATCCGGTTAAAGCAGCGCAGAATGGTGCTCTTGCCGCAGCCAGAAGGCCCGATGAAAGCAACCACTTCGTGCTTAGGAATGTCGAGATAGACATCTTTGACCGCCAGGTTGCTGCCGTAGTAGACAGAGATCTTCTCTGCCTTGAGCTCGACCTCAGAAGAAACGTCTGCAATGGTAGAAGAGGGAGAAGGACTAGCCATGATAAGTAACGGGGGGATTGAGTAACGGGTGATAAATGGATTAAAACCAGGCAGGGTGCATTATCTAATCACTTCCTAGAGGCCCTCTTTTTGAAAACGGTTGCGTAAGTAGATAGCGATCGCATTCATCAGCAACAGCACTGACATCAGTACGATAATGCCAGAAGCGGCAATGTGATGGAACTCTTCTTGAGGGCGTCCAACCCAGTTGTAAATCTGAATTGGCAGGGCCGTGAACTGGCTCTGGAAACTGGTCGGCAAGAAGGAAATATAGACTGCCGCCCCGACAGCGATTAAGGGTGCGGTTTCACCGATGGCCCGAGACAGTGCCAAAATCACCCCGGTCAGAATACCGGGCATCGCCGCAGGCAGCACATGGCTCCAGGTCACCTGCCAACGATTCGCGCCGAGCGCGTAGCCTGCGAGCCGTATACTGCTAGGGACAGCTCGCAGGGCCTCGCGGGTCGCTACAATAATCACCGGCAAAATCAGCAGTGAAAGCGTTAGTGCCCCTGACAGCACGCTACGCCCGCCCGTGATCGGGGCCATGACCCGGACAAACGCCGCTAGGCCCAGCAAACCGTAGATGATAGAAGGGACGCCTGCCAGGTTCCCAATGTTGATCTCGATCAGCTGGGTAAGCCAGTTGTCGGTGGTCGCAAATTCTTCGAGAAAAATACCGGCCCCGACGCCGACCGGAAAAGATATCAGTGCGACCAAGGCCATCACCCACAGCGTGCCTACCAAAGCGGCAATGATGCCCGCGTTTTCTGCTTTCCGCGAAGGCAGACTTTGGATAAAGTTCCAGTTGAGGGTGCCAACTCCATCAATCAAAATGGTGAGCAGCAGCCAGGCCAAAATCGCCACTGAAATGCCGGTGGCTGTCCAAGCCGCGATCGCAAACAGGCGATCCATCATATGGCGACCGCCTACATTCGGGCTAAAGGAAGCCGTCTTAGCTTCATTTTGAGTAGGTCGAGAAGAAATTTTTGAGTCCATCACCAAACCTGTATGCTGCGGTTAACTTTGCTTTGAGGCTACTTTTGACGGCTGAAGAGCATGATCAATACCGCGACCTAATCGTACTTTTCTCGGAAGCGACGGACAAACCAGAAGCTGAACATATTCAGCGCAAACGTCATTAGAAACAGGGTCGTTCCCACCGCAAAGATGGTTTTATACTCAATGGTGCCATAGGGCGCGTCCCCAGCCGTGATTTGGACGATATAGGCCGTCATCGTCATGACCGGCACGAAAGGGTTGAATCCCAGCGTAGGGTTAGCGCCTGCTGCTAAGGTGACGATCATCGTCTCGCCAACTGCCCTCGACACCGCCAAAATTAAAGAGGCGACAATGCCTGACAGCGCCGCTGGCAGGATGACCGATGTCACTGTCTCACGCTTGGTGGCACCCAGGGCATAGGCCCCATCTTTGAGACTGCGCGGAACCGAATAAAGTGCGTCTTCACTGAGGGAAGCGACCAGCGGCGTAATCATCACGCCCAGCACCAGACCTGCACTCAGCGCATTGAAGCCCTGCAGCTGAGGTATGAATGTTTGCAAAAAGGGCGTCACCGTCAGCAGCGCAAAGTAGCCGTACACCACTGTCGGAACCCCTGCCAGAATCTCAAGAATAGGCTTCAGCACCCGGCGAACGTTGGCGGGGGCGTATTCACTCAGACAAATCGCCGCTAGCAATCCCAAGGGCAAAGCTACCAGGACAGATATCACCGAGATCATAATCGTGGCGCTGATCAGCACAAAGATGCCGAACTGCTTACTGGCAAATAAAGGCGTCCACTTGGTGTCAGTCAAGAACTGCCAAAGCGAGACTTCTTGAAGAAACTCGTATGCCTCAAACACCAGCGTCGCCACGATACCCAGCGTTGTGACGACAGAAACGGCGGCAAAAGCACCGCAGATAAATCTGACGATGGACTGAATGAGTTTGGCGCGATCACGCTTCGGCTTCCACTCTCCAGTCGCAATATCAAAAGGGGCATCAACTGTCATGTGAGGAAACCTAATGAAAAAACAGAGTCAGACTGAACGGAGCCAGCGACCGCCAGCCCCATTTACCGTAGAGCAACGGAGTTAGGACTTACCGGTTACGCCTTCTTCAACCTTGGAGCGAGACTCATCCATATCTGCTGCAGGCAGCGCGATGTAGCCAACTTCTCTGACCAGCTCGCTATTCTCCTCAGCGAGCTGAAAGTCGACAAACGCTTTGACCTGAGGCTTAGTGTCATAAGCTTCTTTCTTGACGTAGACAAACAGGGGTCGAGAGAGGGGGTTGTAAGAGCCATCTGCGATCGTATCGGCAGAGGGCGCTACACAGGTGCCTTCTTCGTTCTCAATTTCTAACGACTTGAGCTGATCTTGATTCTCCTCATAGTAGGCATAGCCAAAGTAACCTAAAGAGCCGCTGGAAGACTCTACGCCCGTGACAATTACATTGTCATCTTCGCTGGCGGTATAGTCGCCTCGGCTCGCGCCCTCTTCACCGTTAATTTCTTCAGTAAAGTAGTCAAAAGTACCTGAGTCGGTTCCAGGGCCATAGAGCGATAGCTCCTGATCCGGGAATGAGGGATCTACCTGATTCCAGTTGGAAATGGAGCCTTCAGAATCAGGTGACCAGATAGTGTTGAGCTGATCGATTGTCATGCAGGTAGCAAAGTCATTTTCTGTGTTGGTGACCAGCGTGATGCCGTCATAGGCGATCGGCACCTCAACAAACTCAATGCCGCCTTCTTCACAGGCAGCAACCTCTTCGTCTTTGATAGCGCGGGAGGCGTTGGAAATATCTGTTTGGCCAGCGCAGAACTTTTCAAAGCCGCCGCCAGAACCAGAGACACCGACCGTCACCTGAGTGCCAGGATAAGCCGCCTGAAATTCTTCAGCGACTGCTTCAGAAATGGGGAATACGGTACTGGATCCGTCGATTTGAACAGCGCCAGTAATTTCGCCAGCCTCACCATCAACGGCAGCTGGATCCTCGGTGGTGGTGGTGTCGCCGCCACCGCAGGCTGAGAGACTAGCCACCAGCGCTAGAATAGAGGCAGAGTAAGCCAGACGAGCTGGGCGGGACTTGAATTGCATGAAACCTATGACTCCTTAGAATACCGGTTAAGCGAAAATACTGAATAAGTAGGTACATCCGCATTCTGACTGAAAGCTAGCGCCAATAAGTAAAGGCTAGGTTAAGGAATGGTGGGCTCCGACAGCATACTTCCCAATCTTTAACTGTGCAGAGATAACATTGAAACAGTCCTTCACACTCCCTTCGCAGTCTATGTATGCAGTAATTTATGACGGCAAGTGCAATCTCTGCGTCACCCTGGTTCAGCTCCTAGAGAAGCTGGATCAGGGACAGCGGTTTAGCTATATTCCGATGCAGGATCAAGCCCGCCTGGATCGCTTTGACGTCACTGCAGCAGATTGTGAAATGGGTATGCTGCTGATTGAGTTAGAGACAGCAGGTGATGCTGGCAGGCGCTGGCAGGGAAGCGACGCGGCTGAGGAGATTGGCCGGTTGCTGCCGATGGGCGAAGTGTTTGTGCAGGCTTACCGGGCGATGCCAGGAGTCAAATCTTCGGGCGATCGCACCTACGAATTCATCCGCGACAACCGCTATAGCCTATTTGGCAAACGAGACGCTACCTATCACCCTAACTACCCTCTCTGCACCGACAGTCACTGCGACAAAAGTGGCTAAGCGCCCCAATCGATCAGCCCGGACTATGGCCCTGAAAAAATGACTTTCTCCAAGTCACTGCGGCTAAGCGAGTATTTGAAGCTGCGTTGGACAGCACCGCCGTCGGCGCTAAGGTATCTGACGACAATCGAATCCATATCCAGCAAAAGCTTCGCTGTCCAGTCCGAGTGAGCAAATGTCCATTGGCTAATATTTTCAGTGTCTCGCTGACAGCCTTGGTCAGTCAGCCAGGCTTCAATCTCAGGCAAGGGGTGGCTGTAAAGGGGCGTATTGGCAGGCAGCATAAGTCAAAAGCGGCAATAAAGAAGAAGTATTAGGAGAGCGGCCCTTCAGTCGCCCTTTAGCCTCAGAGCGTCTTCCCGAGGCAGTAACTAGGGCGCTTGAGGCAGATCGGGCAACTCCAAAAGGCCGGCTGCCTCTGGGGAAGCAGACACCTCCGGTGAGAATAACTCAGTCGGCGCAGCGGTCGGCACGGCTGTGAGGTCATTGGTAGTGACCTCACCCTTGGTCAGGCTAATCGTCACCACTAGCAGCAGACAGCCCACAAAGGTCACCCCTAAGATAAACAAAGCAAACAGCTCCCCAGCCGAGAGCGGGCGATCGCTCGGACTCAAATAGGCATTCGAGGCATATTGCTTGGACTGCGCGTTCGGATCGCGGTTGACCTGCATCACCGACAGCCGCGAATAGCCGATTCTGTAGTCGTAGGTGAGGCGTTTTTCGGGGCTGCTCAAGGTGGCGTAGGCTTCGTTCAGGGCCTGAAATTTGGGAATCGCGATCACACTCTCTAGCTCAGTGGTATCAGGGTGGTAAAGCTTGCTCAAGTCCCGATAGGCCCGGCGGATGTCCTGCACCGACGCCCCCCGTCGCAATCCCAATAGTTCGTAGTAGTTTGGTCGCTGCTCGGCCGGTTTTAGGCTTTGCACATTGCCTGCCTCAGAGCCAGGGATTGCCTCTGTCATAATTGCTTCCCTCCTAAACCGCTGCCCATACAGACTCAGTGCGCGTCAGCCGAATTTGCGCGAGGGCAAACACGACTGGAATGACCCGGCCATAGTTCGTCGCCACTGCCCGCCAGCCCAGATCGGCTAAAAACCACGTCCACAGCGCGGGGCCGATGCAGGCCAGCAGCCCTCGCATCGCACCGTAGCGCGCAGAAGACATGACCATGCCCCGAGTCGCGATCTTAGCTGCAGCCCGTGACTGTACCTGAGCGGCAACACTGAGCCCGCCCTTGATCAGGGTTTGCTTAGCGACCTGATAGCGGGCCATATGGAGCGCAAACTGCTGGGCAATTTGTCTGAGTAGCCAGGGCCGGATGACGGCGCTGAGGGCGATCGCACTACTGCCTTTGGCTAACAGGGCCAGCGGTCTCTCCTGGAGAACGCTCGGTAGCTGCTCAAATTCTGGAGTGCTGGCAATGGCGCTGCGCGTGCGGCGCTCGATGATTTGCTGTTCGGCTGGGGGAATCTGCTGCCAGGTTTTTTCGAGCAATACTAAAAAGACCTCGGCCTCAAGTTCAGCGGTTGGTAGCGCTTCGTAGTGGCGCATTTTCAGATAGCGACATACCCGCAGCAGCGCCTGCCGGTAGCTCACCTGCCGAGTGCGATTTTGAAGGACGGTGAGTCCATCGGCTGCTAAATAGCGAAAGCGCTGATCGAGCAGAGCAATTTGCTGGGTGCGATCACGCTTACTCACGTCGACTGGTTGCGGCGCATACAGATAATCCAGCGGATTAAACTTAGGCTGAAATAGCAGCTGGGTCATCACGTGCAACTCTTCATCAGTTGCGAGCGCCAAACCACTTGTTAATTCATCCACTCGCTTTGACCTACCGCGTCTCGAATAAGCTCTGTAATCTATAACATAAAGTATAAGAGTAGGCAGGTTGATTATGTGGGATGTGGCCATTATTGGTGCAGGCTTAGCTGGACTTACCTGCGCTCGGGAGCTAACAGCAGCGGGCTATCGGGTATGCCTGCTCGACAAGTCCAGAGGGCTAGGCGGGCGAATCGCGACGCGCCGAGTCGATAGCGTGCCGATCGACCATGGATTGCGCTACTGGCAGCCAGAGACCGCCGGGCTCCAGGCGCTGACAAAAGATCTGTTGGCCGCAGGCGTGATTGAGCCCTGGGCAGTCCGGGCCTATGAGATTCGTCAGCGGGAAGTGCTGACGCCGGTAGACCATCCGACGGTGTATGTGGCGGCAGCGGGAGTGAATGCGATCGCCAAGTACCTGGCCCGTGACTTTACGCCCGATAAAAACTTGTTTACGAGCTACCGAGCAGTGTCGATTAGCGGTCAGCCCGGTGAATGGACGGTTGAATTTGACGACGGAGAAGCGCTCAAAGCCAAACAATGTGCCGTGGCCGTTCCCGCACCTCAAGCAGCAGAGCTGCTAGATACCTACACAAGTAAGGAGAATCGCCGTCAGGTTCGATCAGCAGCGATCGCTCAGATTGGTGCGGTCGAATACTGGCCCTGTCTGAGCGTCTTTGCGGGCTACGACAGCCAGTATCGTCACAAGATGGGCGAACTGAGCGCTGAAAGTGGTCCAGCAGGCTGGATGGTGACCGACAAAGCCGGAACCTCGACCAAATGGGTAGGGCTCGACAGCAGCAAGCACAGCTCTACGGACGGCCCGGTGATTGTGATTCACAGCAAGCCGGCCTTTGCACAGCAATATATCAACGCGGGTGACTTGCAGCCGGCTGCCTCAGTTTTACTCAGGGCCTGCGCCCGCAAGCTCGTAGACTGGGTAGCGCAGCCCGAATGGTTCAAAGTTCATCGCTGGCCCTATGCCTGGGTCAAAACGTTTCACCCGGAAGCCGCTTTATCAATTGGTGAGTCTCTAGTTTGCGGCGGCGACTGGTGCAGTGCAACGGGCGGGGATCAGTCATTACAAAGTATTGACTATGCCTATCTATCGGGCCTAGCCATGGCCAAGACGCTCCAAGAAAGTGCCTGATCTCCTAAGTCAATCTCCATGTGTCCATTCCCTGAGGGTGATGCGATTATTTGTTTTCTGCGGCGGCTGATGGGGCGATGGTGGCGAGCATTCACTGCTAGCTTCACCCGAGTGTACGCCTATCGATTCATCGGCTTGTCGATACTGATGGCGGTGCTCGTACTGAGCTATTGGGCGGGTAGCGGCGATAGAGCGGGGCGATCACCTGAATACTCAAATCGCCTCCCCGCTGCCAAAACCGCCCTACCAGCCTCGTCCGAGATTCGCGGTGTCTGGATTACCAATGTTGCTAGCAGCGTGCTGTTCTCTCCCTGGGGCATTGCTCGGGCAATGCATCAGCTGGCCGACCTGCACTTCAATCAGGTATACCCAGTCGTCTGGAACCGGGGCCATACCTTTTACCCTAGCCCAGCGCTCAAAAATATCACCGGCCAATCCATTGATTCGCTGTTGGCCTGGGCTCACCCGCTCGAAGATCCGCTCAGTGAAATGG
>JBARVU010000020.1:0-19673 GCA_049646425.1 Phormidesmis sp.
CACTAGCAGCAAAGACTCAGGCAAAACCTGAGCAAACTTTAAAAATTGATCAGGGGTCATAAGCTTGGACTGTTAAAACAAAAACGTTCAGTAGAGCAGTAGCGAAGTAAGGCACTAAAATCATAGCAGTGTAAAGCCTTCATGGATATGTCGCAGAAAATCGCTGAAACCTACGGCATGTAGAAATTACAGCGATTTTCAGTTCTATTTTGCCAGCCCGCCTGATTTTGAACTCAGCAGCGGAGCCTCTCTTTGAAGATATGCATCCATACACTGACTACAGCTTCAAAAATATTGATTACTTGCTGTTACACAGATGCTTTTGATGCTGTGACTAGGCTTTGAAGTACTCTTGTCCTGTGTACTCATTCAAGTCTTCGTTGGGCTTGAGATAAATGATCACTGTGCACTCCTGTGCACCTCTAGCAATGGTGTCTTGCAATTCGACCCTGGCGTAGCCAAGATTATCAGCTGCGATGACCCCAAAAATATTCGAGGTCATCACACACATCGATTCGCGCCCTTCTACCTGCTCTGCAAAAGGACACTTCCGATTACCCAGAACAATTTTCTCATCGCTCTCCTCAATCACAAAGAAGTCGCCATTAATTCGGCGCTTCCAGTCGACTAGGACCTCTGCAACCTGTTCTCGGGACAGATTAGATAGCTGCAAAGCCTTTTGGTACGTTTCATTTACATGTTGACCGGCGCGCGAACCCACTACATTCAAAAAGCCCGCCGCTTCTTCAATCCCGACAATATCCTGTAAGGTTCCTGACAATTCCCGAATCATTGATCGGAGAAATTGATCGCGCTCAATGGGCAAGTCTAAAGATTCTATGGGAGTGGCAATTGAAGTTGCGTCAGTCATAACAGTCTAGCTTCCTTGATGGTTGGGTTAGTACACATGTCTAGCAAAACAAAAGTGAACAATGCCCTAAAGCTTGATGTCATGCGTATGTAGTAGATCTTTCCCTTATTAACTCTCAAATGAACCTTAGGCAGGCAGTTTTCTTAACAGGTTCAACTCAAGATTCGACATTGGGGGCAGTCAGGTAGGTCGAATGATTTTCTGCTTTGAGCAACACCCGCCGGTCAGAAAAATTCGCACGATGGCAGCTGCTACTCTGGTAAACTTCTGACAGCTGAGCTTCCGACAGTGGGAGCACCGATTCCTCGCGTGAGCGGCAGCGTGACTACAAACTGTGTCCCTTGGTTGGGCTTAGAAAAGCACTCCAGGCGCCCCTGATGCTGTTCTACTATGATCGTACGGCTAATCGCCAGACCTAAGCCAGTTCCCTCTCCAACAGGCTTCGTTGTAAAAAAGGGATCGAACAATTTATCTCGAATGGCTGGGCGAATGCCTGTCCCGTTGTCAGCAATGGTGATAACAACTTCTTTCTCGTCATTTAGATCGACTGTGATCGCAATCTTAGGCATCCAGGCTGGCGCCGAGTCATCCAGATTGTCGATGAGTTGGGTTTGCTGCCAGCCCTGGTTAGCCGCATAGTCTTCCAGAGCGTCAATAGCATTCGCCAAGATATTCATGAATACTTGATTTCATGGGCGATACCTGCGACCATTTGCCCCAGACTGGCCGTCTTTTCATTTTGTACGAGCTGGCTCTGGGCAAGGCGTAGTTGCTGTAGCGCCTGCTCTAACTGTTGGTTCCGTTGGCAAACAGTCTCAGTGCGTTCTTTTAGGCTGAGATTAATTTGTTGTAGCGCAGCTTGAGCTTCCTCTTTCTTGACCATCTCTGCTTCAATACGCTGTACTGATAGGCGCATTTCTAGCTGGCTGACAACCTGGCGAGCAAGCGCTTCGAGTGACTGAATCTGTTCTACCGTGAGTTGCTTGGACACATAGTCAATCACGCAGAGGGTACCCATCCCATAGCCTTCGGAAGTGATCAGCGGTGCACCTGCATAAAAGCGAATGTAAGGCGCTCCGGTGACTAAAGGATTGTTCGCAAAGCGTTCATCTGCCTGAGCGTCTGGAATCACTAACGCCTCTGGCCTCAAAATGGCATGGGCACAGAAAGCGAGATCACGGGGAGTTTCTACTGCATCTAAGCCTACGCTCGATTTGAACCACTGTCTAGAGATATCTACCAGGCTTACCAAGGAGGTCGGTGTCCCGCAAATGTAAGCAGCGAGCCTAGTAATATCGTCATAGGCTGTTTCAGGTGAGGTATCTAAAACCCGATAGTCCAGAAGCTTCTGGATTCGTTCTGCTTCGTTCGCAGGAAAGGCTGCTGGAACAGCTCCTGGGAAGGGGCTCTGCGGTACGGTCTGCGAGTGAGGATTCATGGGCATGTGCGTTCAGAGAGCTCTACTCAATGAGATAAGCTTGCCCAAAAAAATATCGCCGCCTATTATACCGACCATGCAGGATAGAAAATATAGTTCCGTTGCAGTTATTGCTAAATGCCCTTACAGCTGCCCTTAAACGCTGTAAATGCCTAGCTGCAAAGAAAACCAGCCGATTAGTCGAGTGTGATCCCCAGATCCAAAGCTATGCCACTCATCGACAAACCTACCGTGAGCGTACTCTATCAGATCAGTCCTTTTCACATCCTTTTCACACCCTTCCCACAGCTCTAAGGAGCCGCAATCGGTGCTAGCACCGTAAGTCCCTTCGGAATACACTCGAACGCTACAGGTGTGGTGCCGATAATTTCGCCATCAACAACAACTTTTTGAGGGGGATTGGTGGTGACTTTGAGTGAGGGGACTCGCAGGCTGAGAATGTCTTCGTTTTGAGTGGGGCGCTTAGCGAGGGCAGCGGTGAATAGGTCGGCGATCGCCCCCATTCCCTGCAACCTGGCCCCTAACCCTTGCGCTTCTACTGGCGTTAGGCCAATCGTGACATCGAGCAGACCATCGTCTGAGAGCACTTCACCAAAGCCTTGGGCCATCACTGAGGTTGGCGGCGCCGCGTTGGCAACGGTGATCGCCCCGCACTGAAACGTGCTGATCTGCCCGTCAATTTCTATTTCCGCATCAAAGACTTCCTGGTCACCGAGCTGCTGCATTCCCGCCACAATGTAGGCCAAAATGCCAAAGCGATTTTTCATCTCGCGGTTGGCTCGCTCCACTGTTTCCGCTTCGAAGCCAATGCCTGCTAGGAGTACCATCGGTGCACCGTTGCAGGTGGCGACATCTACCTGCTTGGTAGTTCCTGCCAAAATCGTGTTGCAGGCATCTCGTAAGTTAGTGGGAATACCGAGCGCGACAGAAAAGGCGTTGGCAGTGCCGCGCGGGATTACACCCAGCGGAATATCTGTTTGCATAACGGCTTCGGCTACAGCGGAAACGGTACCATCGCCGCCTGAAGCAATGACGAGATCAGCCCCAGCGGCGATCGCTTCCAAAGCCTGCTGCCCTGGAGCAACCTCCGCTTCTGTGAAAATCACATTCGTTTGAATCAGCGGCTCTAGCATCTTCAGAATCAGCTTCAGATCCTGGTCGGGATTTCCCTGGCCCGAAACCGGATTGAAGATAAGATGTGCAACCCGGCTTTTTTCCAGAGAAAGGACGATAGTACGAGCAGTGGCCAGATTGGTCGCCAAAGGCACATCGTGAAGCTGACAGACGCGCACCATCGTGCCCACATCGGTGATGCTGTGACTGGCGTAGAGCGAATCTGTCAAGAAAATAATGGCCGCCACTTGCCCCTCGACTACGCGGGCCGCAATCTGAATATCGCCGCCAAGCTCACCCGGCATCAGGGGCTCGACAGTCAGAGAAGTATTTTGGGTTAGGTAGTTGCCCGTGTTTTCAGTTGCGATCAGCTGATAGCGAGAGAGCAGCTGTTCATGTTCTTGAGCGAAGGCTGCTAGGGCGTCTTTTTGACTGTCGTGGGCGATGAGGGCGAGGGTTGTGGGCATTGGGTAAGGAAGAGAGAGAATGGGGAATGGGGGATAGGGGATAGGGAGCTAATCCATCCTTACCTACTTCATTGGTTCTGTTGCTTTTGCGGGAAGTTTGCCGAAGAAGCCGGTCATTAGTCGCAGGATGAGGCGCTTGAGAGGGGTGAAGCTATCGAGTATCCAGATACCGGCGCGGCGCGCGATGATGAGGGGCCAAAAGCGGTTTGAGAAGGAGCGATTGAGAAAGTCGGTTAGGCTGAGGGTGAACCAGTTCTCGGTTTTGCGCCAGCGTTCGTAGCGCCTGAGAATTGGTAGAGCGCTGAAGTCTTCTCCGGTCTGGGCAGCTTGCTGTATGATTTCGGCTAGGGCGACAGCGTCGCGGATGCCCATATTGAGCCCCTGGCCGCCTACCGGATGGCAGCAGTGGGCTGCGTCGCCAATGAGCGCTACGCCAGGACGGACATAGGCTCTGCTCTGCATAAGCTGTACGGGAAACATGCTGGGTTCGTTGACGAGCTTTAAGCGTCCCATTTGATGGCCATAGCGGGCCTGCAATTCAGCTAAGAACTGTTCTTTAGGCAGGGCTAGCAGGGCTTTGGCTTCGGTGTGAGGCGCTGTCCAGACAATTTGACAGCGATTGTTTGGCAAGGGCAAAATGGCGAAGGGGCCGCTGGGCCAAAACTTTTCGTAGGCGGTGTTCTCGTGGGAATATTCGGGTTCTAGGACGGCGGTGATGCAAGACTGCCAGTATTTCCAACCCAGGGTTTTGATCTGGGCTTGGTCGCGTACGCTCGAACGAGCGCCGTCTGCACCGACTAAGAGCTGGGTTTGAAACAGGTAGCGGCGATCGCCCTGACTCACCCTAAGCTGGGCGCCTTCAGTATCGACAACCTCGCTCTCACACCAATAGTCAATGTCCTCTGCCGCTTGAATCGCCGACTGTAAGGCCAACATCAGCACCGGGTGCTCAGCTGAGTAATAGACAGCCTCGCTTTGGCCATCTTCGCGCCGAAAGGTGATGGCCTTGGTATAGCCAGCGTCCGACAGCTTGACTCGCTGAAAGCTGGTGAGCTGCGGGCCAACCTTATCCCACAGCCCAAGTCCTTTGAGAATGCCAGCTGAGACGGGCGAAAAAGCGTAGGCCCGCTGACGGCTCGCCGCTTGCTCAGCGCTTTGGGCTTCGATCACAGCGACCCGCAGGCCAGACTCTCGCAGGCCGCAGGCACAGGTCAGGCCAACAATCCCGCCGCCCACAATCACAACATCGTATATTTTCGTCTGATAGTTGGACGAGGCATTCACCGGGCGACTGGTTGAGTTAACAGATAGAGAAGGCTGCAATTCAAATACCTTTTACATACCTTTACATTCTACCTTTACATTCTTACGTGCAAACCGTGATCTGTACAACTGGCAGGATTAGACGGTCATTGCCCATAGCCGATTGAGAAATGACTCTGGGACGATGATGCCAGCACCTCCTCCATAGCCTCCTCTGTCATATCAAAGTTGGCTGTCACTGACTGTACATCATCTGATTCTTCCAAAGCGTCCATCATCTTCAAAAGCGAAGCAGCCAGGTCTGGTTCATCTACTTTAACCGTATTTGAAGGAATCCACCGCAAGTCGACTTCACGCACGTCATACGCTTTTGCCCTGAGCGCACTGCTAACGCGCTCTAAATCAGCAGCATCGCAAAAAACCTCTGCGCCCGGCGTATCTGCATCCACTTCTTCTAGCAGCTCGTAAGTTTCTGCGCCTGCTTCCAGAGCGGCTTCAAATAGGCTTTCTTCGGCGATCGCCCCCACCAGCGTCACCACCCCTTTCTGGTCGAACATCCAGCCGACACAGCCAGTTTCCCCCAGGTTGCCGCCATTTTTGCCAAAGGCAGAGCGCAGGTCAGCCGCCGCCCGATTGCGATTGTCCGTCAGCGCCTCGATTAGCACGGCCACCCCGCCGGGGCCATAGCCTTCGTAGCGAATCGCTTCAAAGTCGCCTTCGCCTGCAAGCTGACCGCAGCCTTTGGCGATCGCCCGGTCAATATTGTCATTTGGAAAACCCGCCGCCTTGGCCTTATCAATCGCCGTCCGCAGCTGAAAATTGCCGTCAGGATCGCCGCCGCCCTGCTTCGCCGCCACAATGATCTCGCGGGAGCGTTTAGCAAACACCTTACCTCTTACCGCATCGACCCGAGCCTTTTGCCGTTTAATATTGGCCCACTTACTATGTCCTGCCATCGGCCCTGCAATCAACTCACTTACTTCAATCCAAATAATAGCGATTTTCCTGGCCGATCATACGCTTACGATAGAATGGCTTATAGAAGCTTTCGGTCACGCAGCGATGACGCCCAGAGAAGAGTTAATTCAGTCAATCCAGACAGCGCCAGACGATATCATTTTTTCTCTTCTAGATGTCTTGAAGGGGCTGCAACAACGGTCAGATAATGGTGTACAGGCAGATGTATTGGATGTAGAGGTAGCGCAGCCTGAGCAGATAAGCGATCGCCTGCACGAAAAAAACGGCTTTTTAGTGATAGAAACTGGAGAGGTATCCGACTTGGATATCAATGCTTTCATCAAGGAGATGAGAGAAGAAAGAATTCAGAATCAGATTGATAGGCTAGGTCTGTGAAGGCTATTTTTCACTACAAAGACTCTATAAAGGCTACAAAACTGCCAAAGTTACTGGTTTATGATGGGCTAGAGGTTTGTGGAGTGCGTTGAATGCTGATAGCTGTGAAGGTAGTGGCGATCGCCCTTGCTGCACTCTTAGCCAACTACCTGCTCAATCAGCTATCTGCACTGCGCGACTTTCCGGGCAAGACCTGGCTGCTGGTGCGGCTGATTGCTTATTTGGTGGTGATTGCAGTTGCTCATGAGATCGCAGGGGCTGAGGTGAGCGATCAGCTCAAGGAGATCTGCCGCTATGGGGGGGTGGCTGCTGGCGTAGCTGTTTTGTATGAAGGGTTTGGGCTGTGGCGGCAGACGCGACGACTACCTGCCGAAGCGGAGGACGGTTTAGCCTCTGCCGAACTGCTTAAGCGCTTGCATAGCGATGTTGAGCTACGGGTGAAAGAGCGGCTAAATTATGCGGTTGGGGCGAACGCTTTTATCAACGTGGCGTGGGAGCAGCATCAATCCGCCGTCGATAGAGCAGATTGGCCAGTAGAAGCCCTGCCAAAACGGAATTGGTGGCTAAGGTTTTTCTCAGATGGTCAAAATAAGGTTGATATCGGAGAGAATATTCTTGAAGCATTTAACCATGACCGCATTGGCAGAAAGCTGCTAATTTTGGGAGAGCCGGGATCGGGTAAAACGACAACGTTACTAAAGCTGGCAGAAGCTCTGATAGCTCAGTTTGAGACGACGAATCAGGTACCTTATATCTTTGAGCTGTCTGCATGGCGAGATGATCAGCTGCCTATTTTGGACTGGCTGACGGGGCAACTTCAGTTTGACCACGGCATTGACCCTAAAGTGAGCCATCGGTGGATTAAGAAAAATCAGCTTGTGCCGCTCTTGGATGGGCTCGACGAGCTAGAGATGAAGCGGCAAAAGAAGTGTGTGGCGAAGATAAATGACTTTGCGACGTTCACAGGGCAGCAGGTAGTGGTGTGCTGTCGCTCTGATGAATATGCTGAAGGACGGGTAAAGCTCAATGAGTTGAACGGTGCACTTTGCTTGCAGTCGCTGACACCAAGGCAAATTGAGCGGTACTTGCGAAGCCTGAAACGGGTAGATATTTGGAAAGCTCTGAATAATCAACCGGAGTTAGCTGCGTTACTGCATCAGGCGACGCGGGCGCAAGATGGCGAAAAAGCTGAAACGCCGTTTTTGCAGATTCCGCTATTTTTACAGATGTTAGTAGTGGCGTATCGGAATGAACAGCCGATCACGGACAAGCCTAGTTTATTTGAGGCGTATGTGGCTCATCAGCTAAAGCTAGAAACTCGACAGCAGTATAGAGACCGGGCCAAGAGTAGAAAAGAAGAGCCAGAATGGGCTTACGAAACAACTGACAAAGAGCCAAAGCCAGAACAAACTAAGCACTATCTTGTTTGGCTGGCTAAGCAGCTCAACGACAATAATATCCCAAACAACTTTTTGATAGAACAGATGCAGCCAAGTTGGTTAGAAACAAAGGCACAGAAATGGCAGTATCGTCTGATAGTTGGTCTGATATTTGGTCTGATAGTTGGTCTGATAGTTGGTCTGATAGTTGGTCTGATAGTTGGTCTGATAGGTGGTCTGATAGTTGGTCTGATAGGTGGTCTAGACAATGATATAGAACCTGTTGAAACCTTTCAAATTTCTTTTTCGCGCAACGCGCGAAAAAAGTTCTTTAAAGAAATGAAAGACGGTCTGATAGGTGGTCTGATAGGTGGTCTGATAGGTGGTCTGATAGGTGGTCTGATAGTTGGTCTGATAGTTGGTCTGATAGTTGGTCTGACATTTGGTCTGATAGGTGGTCTAAAAACAGACTTCCAAGCTAGAGAACTACCGAACCAAGGAATTATTGCTTCCGCAAAAAATCTACCTGTTCTAGCTGTAATTGGCTATCCGGCTGGTGTTCTTATGTATTTTCTACCGCTATACTTAGCTGGTGTAGAAGTTACTTTGCAAGAGAGTTTGGTCGTCGGCATCGGCAATGCTGTCTGGATCGGAATTTCTTCAGGTGGCGGCCGACCTGTTATTCAACACCTCATTCTCCGCTTCCTCCTCCACCGTCAAGGCCACATCCCCCACAACTACGCCCAATTTCTCAAATACACCACCGAACGCCGCCTCACCCAGCAAATCGGCGGTCGCTTCCGCTTTATCCACCGCGAACTGCTCGACCATTTCGACCCTGTAGACCGCAGCGCTTCAGAAGCATCCTAACCACTAAATTGTCTGCTAGCCTAGTTGTAGAAGCAGTGAGGTAAGCGACAAATGATTCACCTACAGCAAAGTATTCATGCCATCATTCGACTGGGTGAAGAGAGTGGTTACGTGGCAGAGTGCTTAGAAATTTCTGTTGTTACTCAGGGCATGACGCTAGACGAGGCATCGAAAAACCTTTCAGAAGCCGTCAGCTTACACCTCGAAGACGAGAATCCGGCTGACTTTGGCTTAGTAGCCCGTCCTTCTCTTGCCGTCACTTTTGAGCTACAGCCAGAATATGCCTAGATTCAAGCGATTATCTAGCGCAGAAGTTATCAATATTTTGAGTACGTACTTGGCGCGTGAGATTTTCACTCAGATCTCCCGCTGGCTGAGCGCAGCCGAAGCCACAACCCACCGGTCACCCTTCGACTGCGCTCAGGGTTCGGTTACCGCTCACACTGCGCACACCGCTGTAATAACGCTAAACACGTACTATTTTGATGACTTCGGTTTTCGCGTTTGCCAAACTCAACCCTCATTAGTCAGCCAGTCTGTCATATCGACAGATTCGCTCGGGTCGTAGACTGGAGATGACCCGAGCGACTTTTCTATATCCGCCTGCTCAGCGTCGCTGACTTCAGGAATAACCATCTGCCAAATCCTAAACCATTCTTCATTCAAAACTTCTCGAACGCTCTCTTTTATCAAGGCTTTCAGCGTTTGAGTATCTATTGTGACAGGTGTATTCATCAGTTGTGATGTCGCTCAAAGGGTAACAATATTTTAACCGAGATTTAGGTGGCCTAGATTAAATGGACAGTAGCCATTCCTCGAAGTGCCAGCAGCCAGGAACCCCAAGCATGATGAGGTTCCCAGCAAGTCTATATCGGTCGGCGCAGTAAGCTGACGGCCTCCCCTTGGGCAGGCGTGATGATCAGCGGCTCCTCGACGGCGACAATCGGGCTCCAGAGCACAGTTTCGCTGTAGTGCAGGCTGTGCAGCAGGTGAATGGTTTGCCGCACCGCGCCAGAAGTGCCAAGCAAAATATGGCGGATAGAGTCTCTCGGTGGGCTGCCAGTCGGTGCGAGCTGAGGGAGGGGCCGCGTATCAAATGCAGGCTGCACGGCGCTAAAGGGCGGACTGACTAAGCGCTGTAAATTTCGGCAGGGTAAGCGGTTCCTGGCTTTCTCCAAAGAAGATAGGGAAGAAAAACCACGAAAAAGATAGCCACCCCAACTTGCCAAGAGCTAGGGTGGCTGTGAGATGATACCCACAACCTCCTTTCTGCTGGTTCAGACAGGGGGCGAGCTGGCGGTTTTGGCTGCAACCAATTCCGTCAGCGGCTAAATTTTTCGAGGCGGATTTATGGCTATCGCAGCAGCCGAGCAGACCACTCAGACGATAACCATAAAAGCTAGCGTATCAGCAGTCTTTTAAAGGTGTCAATTGTTTGACCAGAAATCATCATATTAAGTGGGTTGCCTGAGGGCGATCGCGCTGCCTGTCGAAAGGCAATACCAAATAGCTACAATGATTCAAGTGAGTCATCAGGCCCCAAAAGATGAGTGTAACGATTCCTGATTCGGTGTTAACATCAGCCCGCCTAAGCGAAAGCGAGCTGAAGCAAGAGATTGCGATCATGCTTTTTCAGCAAGAGCGGCTTACACTGGCGCAAGCAAGTAGCCTAGCAAGTATGAAACGGTTGGCCTTTCAGCGGTTGTTAGGTAGCCGTCACATCCCAATCTACGATGTCGCTGATTTTGAGCAGGACATCGAGAATCTGAAAGCTTTAGGACGATTGTGATTGTCATCAGTGATACCTCACCGGTCAACAACTTAGCGGCAATTGGGCAACTCTCTTTACTCCAGCAGCTCTACGAGACCCTGATCATTCCTGAGGCGGTTTACGAAGAGCTGATTGGCCCTCCCCCCGAAGCAGGCGCAGAAGAAGCTAGAAATAGTAACTGGATTCAAGTACAAAGTGCGACTGACCGTGCCATCGTCAAAGCGCTTATGAGCAAAAGATTGCATATAGGCGAATCGGAAGCGATCGCTTTAGCGCTAGAAATAGGTGCAGATCAGGTCTTGGTCGATGATAAAAGCGCTCGTAATGCTGCTGAGGATGCAGGACTGAGGGTTACCGGTATTGTTGGCATTCTGATTGAGGCAAAGAGCCAAGGTTTGATTAGTGAAATCAGACCCTTGCTAGATCTTCTCCGAAGCCCGGTGAACTTTTGGATATCTGAATCACTCTACAGGCTAGCCTTGCGGACTGCTAAGGAAATTTAGGGCGGCGGGTTTCGATGTAAGTCGTGGGTAAGGGTGTATGCCGATGTAGATAGGGCGATCGCTCCTCTCTTGACTGCCCTCTCTTGACTGCCCTCTCTTGACTGTAAGAGGAGCGGCCTGTAGCAACGAGAAGCGTCAGCGGCTAACTCTTCTACTTGCCTTCGCCTTTCTGCTCAACTGCTGTCATCGTTCCACCGTGACGGAGCGGGACAGCCCTTCGCGATAGTTGCGGGCCGCTTTAATGGTCGCGCCGATTAGCCCCACATGTTGGTTGAGCACTACCCGCACTGGAACTTCGTCGAGCAGGTGGCTGACCCGGCCTTTGTTGGCAAAGGCGTACATGAATTCGCCCGTGGTGATCAAATGCAGATTTTTGGCGGTGACGCCGCCAGCAATATACAGTCCGCCTTTGGGCAGCAGCTTAAGTGACAGGTTCCCCGCTTCTGAGCCATAGGCCCGAATGAAGATCTCCATTGTCTTTTGAGAGAGCAGATCTGTTTTTTCGGTGGCTGCTTTAGAAATCAGGGCGGCAGGGTCGGTGAGTTCGCTGCGCAAACCGGCACTGCGCTCCCAAATGTCCATAATTTGGCCAATTTCTTGAGACTCGCTGGCGTATTGGCGATCGCGCAAAAACTGATAGATCGAAATGATCCCCATACCCGACACCACCCGCTCCTCAGAAACCCGCGAAATACCGTGCTTCTCGATCAGATACTTGCGCAGCTGAAACTCCAGCTCCGACTGCGGCGCAAAATCTACATGCCCTCCTTCCGACGGAAAGACCGAATATTCGTCGCCACAGGGCAGCAAAAATCCCTGACCCAAACCCGTGCCTGCTCCTAGCACGGCCATCGGTGCGGTCGGAGAAGGCTTACCCGCCTGGAGCTCGTAAATGTCCTCCGGAACCAAGCCCAGCACACCGTAGCCAATCGCTTCGAAGTCATTGATCAGCTGAACGCTGGCAACGCCTAGCGCGCCCGCTAGAAATTCACCTCGCAGAAACCAGGAGAGGTTAGTGAGCTGAGAGGTATTGTCGACGATGGGGCCAGCGATCGCAAAGCAGGCCGAGCGAGGCTTTACAGAAGCGACCGTTTGAGCGGCGGCGGCCAAAAATTCCTTCACCATCGGCACAAATTCGGCATAGTCTGCGCTGGGATACTTCGCCTCAAACAGCGTTTCTATCTCTAGCTTGTGGCTAGACTGACGCTGCATATCTGCCTCATCGACCGCTGCCAAGCGCAAGATAGTCTTCGTCCCGCCAATGTCTCCAGAGAGGAGCTGTACCATAGGTTTATATCTCCGCGCCACGTCAAGATGCAGTTGCCAGGTAAGCAACGATTCCTGAGCCATGCTATCGGGTGTAAAAACTATTCACAACCCCTCTAGAGACAACTTTCAATAATTTTTTACGCCAGCCCCGCTGCTCTGAGTTTGGCCAAAAGGGCTTCTTTCTCCTGCCTTTCACGCTGTGCTTCCGCCTGAGCCTGCTGCGCTTCCGCCTGAGCCTGCTGTGCTTCCGCCTGAGCCTGCTGTGCTTCCGCCTGAGCCTGCTGAAGTCGCTCTTCTGCCCAGGGCACTAGCTCACCATCCGCCTGCCACCAGCGCAGCCAAGCACCCGTGCGAACTTCGTGAGTGCCTTCCCACACCCCTAAATAAAGGTTCAGACCTGGGATCAGGTAGCGCCCTTCTTCATCAGCGGTTTCCTTCTCATAGCGATTATTCCTCAAGGCATACACCTCTAGCTCAGCCGAATCTGGATCGAAAATAACGTATCTCGGGATCTGGATAATGCGCTCATAAAAGTGCCATTTGCCGATTTTGCGCCCCGACTTCATGGAGTATTCGCCGCAGTCGCGCTCAGACAAAAATTCCATCACCACTGGTGGGATAATGCCCTCTGTATGCGGGGTGTAGCTCCGACGAATGCGATCAACAGGCGGAACAGGCGCGACATACATCCAGTCAGGCGCTTTGCAGATAATTTGGCCGTTGATCCCGGCGCACAAAGCAAAGTTGGAAACGATCAGCGCGTTTTGAGTCATTTCTGGCTGGCTGGACAGCGCCTGAGTCAGCGCAGCGGCTAACAGCGGTTGAGCTTCATTTTCCACAGGATCGTCGGGCAGGTCAAAATCATCTGGCAGTAGCGGCCATGTGATTGTAGGCGATGAGATGGCGTTGGGGACAGTAGCCGTCATAGTTAGCGTACTCTTTGCTTCTACCTATTCCTATCTATTTTAGAACGCGGCGGTTTAGATGGTTTGGCACTCTATCCTATAATGGGGAACTTCTAAAATTTGTCGTCGTTACTCTTTAGGTTAGGTAAGTGCTGTGACTGTTACGCCCCTCCCAACTCATGAAACTGCCCAGCAAGCACCGCTTTCTCTCGAAGCTCGCCCCGACAAGCTAGGGCGCTTTGGCCGGTTTGGCGGCAAATATGTCCCCGAAACGCTGATGCCAGCCCTCAAAGAGCTAGAGGAGGCTTACTATCAGTATCGCGACGAACCCGGCTTCAAGACAGAACTTAACGGGCTGCTAAAAGACTATGTCGGTCGCGCCAATCCGCTGTACTTTGCCGAGCGGCTGACGCAGCACTACGCCCAGCCAGATAGCAGCGGCCCGCAGATTTACCTCAAGCGCGAAGATCTCAACCACACGGGCGCTCATAAAATTAATAACGCCTTGGGCCAGGTGCTGCTCGCTAAGCGCATGGGCAAGCAGCGGATCATCGCCGAGACGGGGGCCGGTCAGCACGGAGTAGCAACCGCCACAGTATGTGCCCGCTTTGGTCTAAAGTGCATCATCTATATGGGCGTCGAAGACATGCGCAGGCAGGAACTAAACGTGTTTCGGATGCGGCTAATGGGCGCAACGGTGAGCCCGGTGAGCGCTGGAACAGGCACCCTCAAAGATGCAACTTCTGAAGCTATTCGCGACTGGGTAACCAATGTAGAGAGCACTCACTACATTTTAGGCTCGGTGGCTGGCCCGCATCCCTATCCAATGATGGTGCGGGACTTCCACGGTGTGATCGGCAAAGAGACGCGCGCTCAGTGCTTAGAAAAGTGGAACGGTCAGCCAGATGTGCTGCTGGCCTGCGTAGGCGGTGGCTCGAATGCGATGGGGCTATTTCACGAATTTGTCGGCGAGGCTGAGATTCGGATGATTGGCATCGAGGCCGCTGGTGAGGGGGCTGAAACCGATAAACATGCGGCGACGTTGACGAAAGGTCGTATAGGCGTGCTTCATGGAGCGATGAGCTACCTCTTGCAAGATGGGGATGGTCAAGTCGTAGAGGCGCATTCGATTAGCGCGGGGCTCGACTATCCGGGCGTGGGGCCGGAGCACAGCTACTTCAAAGACCTGGGCCGGGCAGAGTATTACAGCGTGACTGATGCTGAAGCACTGGAGGCATTTCAGCTAGTTTCACGGTTAGAGGGTATCATTCCAGCTTTGGAGACAGCCCATGCATTTGCTTATCTGGAGACGCTGTGCCCAACATTGACAGATGAGAGAATTGTGATCAATTGCTCAGGTCGGGGCGACAAGGATGTGCAGACGGTGGCGAAGGTGCTGAACTTCGAGTAAGCGGCTCATCTCCTACTCCACATTGTTGTTCACCCAGGTACCCAGGTTGGAGAATTTCGAGGTTTGCGATCGCGACATCACCCCCGCCCTCCTAAAGCGGTATCTATGCGCTGAAGCAGTGGCGGTCGATACGGAAACGATGGGGCTCAATCCGCTGCGTGATCGCCTCTGCCTGATCCAGCTCAGTGATGCTGATGGGTATGTCTCGGCAGTTCGGATCGCTCGCGGTCAAACAGCCGCACCCAATCTTCAACAGCTGCTAGAGGCTCAAAATATCACCAAAATATTCCACTTCGCCCGGTTCGATCTGGCGACCCTGCAGCACTACTTGGGCATTGTCACCACGCCCGTATTCTGTACAAAGATTGCCAGCAAAATCGCTCGCACCTACAGCCCCAGTCATGGGCTCAAGTCTTTGGTGAAGGAATTAGAAGGCATTGAGCTAGACAAGTCTCAGCAAAGCTCGGATTGGGGCAATGTCGCTGCCCTTAGTGATGAACAGCTCAGCTACGCAGCAAATGACGTGCGCTATTTGCACTCGCTGCGCGATCAGCTCACTGACATGCTCAAACGAGAAGAACGCTGGAAGATAATGCAGCAGTGTTTGACCTGCTTGCCGACGTTTGTCCAGCTAGATTTAATGCAGTACAGCGGTATTTTTGAGCATTAGAGACAGCCCAGGGAATGCCGATCTCGCGCCCAATGCCCTAGCGCCAGCAGCAGCGCCGCTTGATGATTCTGTTTTTTGCAGCCACAGCACGACCGCCAGCACTATAGGAACCAACGGCCAGTTTATCTGGTTAAAAATCCTCGTCGTAGGGTGTTCAAAGCGCAGAGGTGCTCTGGTTGAATGAATACTTTTGTACTGCTACTATGGAGTTACTTGAGCCTTGGCTAAAACTCGCTAGGGCAGTGCTGCAATACTTCTGTTTGACATACTTTTTCTAAAGAGACGGAGAGTTCAGTCATGGATAGCAATCCCAGCATTCTTTCGCACATCTCGGTGGGGACAAATGACTTTGAGCGGGCGGTAGCTTTTTACGACAAAGTCTTACCTACGCTTGGCTGTCAGCGATTGATGGAGCACCCAGGAGCGATTGCTTACGGTAAGCAGTATCCTGAATTTTGGGTGTGCAGGCCCTTTAACGAACAACCTGCAACTGTGGGTAATGGCACGCACATTGGTTTTTTTGCGCCGACAAAGGAAGCTGTCAATGCCTTTTATGAGGCGGCGATCGCCGCAGGTGGCACAGACGAAGGTGCTCCGGGTGGAAGAGAAGAATACAGTAAACCCTACTACGGCTGCTTTGTGCGCGATCTAGAGGGTCATAAAATAGAAGCGGCCTTTTGGGATCAGCAGCTTGAACAATCGCTCAGCTAGGACACCCTTTAGAAAAGTCGTGAAGCTGTTCTCTCTCTCAAATTGCTGAAGTCTATGTATCGCTGGAAAACATGGGAAGCGTTTAAATCATCCCAGCAAGAAGTTGTTCTTCCGGCGGGTAAGGTAGCTCATATTGCGCTCACTGTCCGTTGCATCGACACCGGTACAGGCGACAAAGGCTCTGTTCTGCTAATGCATGGCATCCCGACCTGGGGCTATCTCTATCATCAGATCATTCCGCCGCTGGTTCAAGCTGGATACCGGGTGATTGCGCCCGATTTTCTGGGTCACGGCTGGTCAGATCGGCGGGATCGCTTTAACCGTTCGTTTCAGGATCAGGCGCGAATGATTATTTCGCTCTTAGATATCCTTCAGCTTGATCGTGTAGACGTGGTTGGACACGATACTGGAGGCGCAGTCGCCCTTATCTTAGCGATTGAGCATCAGCGGCGAGTCAATCGGATGGTGATTACCAACTCGGTTTGTTATGACCGATTTGACGATGACATGCTCGACTTTGGTCATCCGCTGCGGTGGAAAACACGCCCAGTCTCTGACCTGATTGAGGCATTAGAAGATAGCTTAGCGGCTGGCCTGTCAAATCGTAGCCAGCTGACTGCCGACTTTCGACAGGGCATGATTGCACCGTGGGCCAGTGAGGAAGGGAAGCTGAGCCTGCTGCGAAATGCCTCGGCGCTGAACGCCAACCAAACGATGGCCTTAGTGGATCGTCATGGCAGTATCGCGGCACCGACGATGGTGCTCTGGGGCATGGATGACCCCTGGCAAAAGTCAGAAGACGGAAAGCAGCTCTCAGATGAGATCCCTGGAGCGCGTTTCAAACCTCTTTATGGAGCTTCTCATTGGGTACAGCAGGATGCGCCAGAAGCCTTTACCGCAGCCTTGATGGAATTCTTTGAAGACACGCCTAGCCACCCAAATCGGTAGCTCATGTGCTTTCTTTAATATGGGCGATCGCCACCAACAGCGCATCCAACATCACTTCATAGCTGGCATCAGAAGAGCGAGCGTCATCAAGTCCGAATGTTCTCGGTTGATAAAGCCATAGATTGCTGCGTTGACCATGCGCATACAGTCGATTAGCGCATCGTCGCTCAGGTCATAATGACCATTATCCACTAACTGCCGGGTGTTTATGGCTGACTTGGTCTTTCATTCTGCTTGCCAACTGGCTCAGATGATTCGTGATCGCACTATTTCCTCTGTGGAACTTGTAGAAGCATACCTGAGTCAAATTTCAAAACACAACTCAGCGCTCAACGCTATCTGTACGCTAGATGCAGACAACGCCCGCAGCAAAGCAAGCCAGGCGGACGCAGCCTTAGCAAGGGGAGAACTTTGGGGAGCGCTGCATGGGGTTCCGATCACGATTAAAGACTTCTACGAAACTGAAGGGGTGCGCACGACAGCGGGCTATGCGCCCCTGCGAGACTATATACCCGAGCAAAATGCCACTGTCGTCAGTCGCTTGCTATCGGCGGGCGCGATTCTTCTGGGTAAAACAAACCCCTCCGATGTCAACGGTGCTTACCAAAGCGAGAACGATATTTTCCCTCGGGTGAACAATCCTTGGAATCTGGACTATACGCCGGGGGGGAAGTTCTGGCGGTAGTGCGGCGGCAATCGCCGCTGGTTTTTCGGCGTTGGATATTGGCAGTGACGTGGCCGGATCAATCCGTCAACCGGCTCACTGCTGTGGCGTCTATGGTCTGAAACCGACAGACGGGCGAGTCTCTTTAGCCGGTCATATCCTAGAAGTTTCTGAGAGCCCGAAGTGCATTCGCCAAATGCTGGTACCGGGGCCACTCGCCAGGTCAGTGGAGGATTTGCGGCTATGTTTTACTTTGATTGCCGGGAGCGATTCGCGCCGCCCAGAGATTCCACCCGTCCCCCTCGATGAGCCAGACGAAAAGCCCTTGAAAACCCTTCGACTGGCGTGGTCAGATAATTTCAGGGTGCCTGTAGCCGCAGATATTCAAAGTGCCCTTCGCAGCGCCGTCAATCGGCTCAGTGAGAGCGGCGCAACGGTTGAAAACTGGTCGCCGACTGAGATCGATTGGACAGCCGCGCAACAGCTCTATTACCGCCTAGCCGCCTGTAATTATCGCTACGCACAGCCTGTTACCCTGAGCGCCGCTCGCAAATCGCTCACCTTTATCTGGCGCGAGGCCACCCAGGGCGATCCCTCGCTGCGCCAGCTAGGCCATCCTGCCCAAGTGCTCAAAGCGATATTGGCGCCTACATTACAAGGCTACTTTAAAGCGCTGACCGAACGCGATTTGTTCATAGCGCGGCTCGACCAAGCGCTGGAGGCTTGGGACGCCTGGTTGATTCCGGTGGCAGCAACGCCTGCCTTTACTCATCGACCGGCCTGGAGTGCGATTGAGATTGACGGCGTTTCTTATCCTCATGCGATCGCTAACGGCGCTTACGCAATGCCGTTCAATCTTACCGGGCATCCTGTCGTGGTCATTCCCCTCGGGCAAACTCAAACCGGCTTGCCGATTGGCATGCAGATTGTTGGCAAGCGTTGGCAAGAGATGGGGCTTTTGGTGATCGCTCAAAAAGTTGACCAGGCGCTCAATGCCTTGAAACATCCAACAGGCTATTAAGTCGTGACTATCTTCGAAGTGACAACCCGTTATTAGCGCTCTCTTCCTACTCGCAGCCAAAACAAAATCTATCAAAGGGGCGAAATTATTGTCATCAGAAGGTCAAATATACCGATAGAAGGAGAGGGAATACAGAACACATTGAGCATTCTAAGAGAAGAAACACACTAAAAATCGTCTCACAAGCGCTGCTTTTTCCATGAAATTCACCCGAGCAATAACCACCATTGGGCTGCTGTCCTTTCTATCTTCAGCTGCTGTCAGCGCCCCCGAGGTCGTAAAAGCACAAACAGCTGCCCCAACTGCCACTCCCTTACCTGCAACCCCTATGCAGGAATACAACGAATATATGCGGCTCGGCTTTGCAGCGTATCAAGATGAAAACTACGCTGACGCGGCTAATTATTTTCGCGCTGCGCTCTACGCTGTTCCCAATGATCGAGAAGCAACTACCGCCTACTGGAATTCAATTAACGCCTTAAATTCTCCAGAGGTCAGCGGTAGAGCTGCCGTATACGAAGAGAATATGGAACTCGGCTACGATGCAACAGAATCCGATGACTACCCGAACGCATTGGAATATTTTCAGACAGCACTGCAACAGCGACCGGGTGACTACTATGCCACCCAAGCCATTCGCAATGTCCAAACTTATATCAACCGAGGAACGCAGCCTGATTCATCGACCGATGTGCCACCGACTGTCGCGGTGTATCCAGGCGAGCTTCCCTATGACCGCTACATGCGCCTGGGGTATGCAGCCGCTCAGCGAGAAGACTTTGCAGCAGCGATCGCCTACTTCAGAAGTGCGCTGTACGAGCAGCCCAACGATCAGCTAGCAACAACTGCTTACTGGAATGCCGTAGACGGTATGCAAGATGGTGAGTTTGGCCTGGATGAAACAACTGAAACTGCCTACGACCGCTACATGCGTCTGGGCTACGATGCGACCAATCGCGGCGATTATGAGCGCGCGCTCAACTTTTTTGAACGCGCGATTACAGAACGCCCGCAAGATGGTTATGCAGTGCAGGCTATTCGCAATG
>JBARVU010000021.1:0-2517 GCA_049646425.1 Phormidesmis sp.
GTTGTGTTGTTAAATAACAGGTCGAAAACATAGTGGCTTTCATGATCATTGGCTCCAATAATTCTGGCACTAACGGGAATATGGTTGGCGACCAAAGTATAGGAAACGATCCCTTTCTTAAGGCCAAAATATTTGGGCGAGTGCCGTGAGTTGATGGTCTGAATCTGGCTCTCAAACTTTTGCCCATCACTACTGGAATGGAGCGCCTCACCGACGTCATACTGGCTGAAGATAGGCAGCTCGTAGGTGGCATTGCAGACCAAGTCATTTGCCGCTTCCAGCGTTTCTGGCCGCAGGAAATTATCGGATGCATCGGCTAAGGTGTGATAGTCGATGTCGGAAGTTTCGGCCATTTGGCCAATGCCCATATTGGTGCCCCAGGCCATCAGCGCGGCGATCAATACCCGCTCATCTGCCGTGTGCTTGGTGTAGCGTCCGAGAATATGCACCAACGCATCGGTAAAGTGACAGCGCTGATTGACGAAATGTAAGACGCTGCTGAGGTTGACTTTCTTCAGGGCGCTGAACATCGGATGATTTGCCGAGTCTCGGATGCCAGGAGAGGTCAGTGACCAATGTGTTGTGGTTCCTCGTTGCTTCAACTCAAAGTGTTCATTCTCGCCAGCACTCAGCCGCCGATTAACCCGAGTAAGCCGGTCTTCTAGCTGCTTTTCGAGGTCAGCTAGATGTGCTTGAATCGGTTGAGTGAGTGTCGCTAACCCGGTAGCTGCAATTAGTTCAGCCTTTGCTTTCCATTGCTGCTCGCTAAGCAGATCATCCTCGAAACTGCGAAAACGCACACTATCTCGGCAGAAGATGTCACCGGAGTCCAAGCCGTTGCGTAGCAGGCGGTAGATCAAAAACTCGTAGCGATCCGGCAATAGCTGCCCCCCATCGTCATTGGACGCATAGAGATAGCGCTTAGTTGCCGCTGGAATACACTGCATGGGAAAGGCGTCTGGGCGATACTGGCTCAATGGCCGACCTTTTTGAGCCGCTGCCTTCAGGAACTGAAGTGCTTCGATGACGGGCGCGTGGCCAGGAGAACTGGCAAACTCAACCGCTTGCACAATAGACCGGAGGTTGCATTTGAACTGCTGTGCCAAGGTATCCACATGCGCCCATTGAAAAGCAGTTTCATCGAACGTCGCTTCCGTGATGATGTGATCTGCGACAAACGCTAGCTTCTGACGGTCTAGAATTTCAAAGGCTTGAGCTTGGACTTCGCGAAAAGGGGTGGTTTCGTCGATATCATCAGTGGTAAAAAACTTCAGAATTTGACCCGCTTTTTGCAGGTTTTGATTTCCCTCTATGCGGTACTCATAGACCCGTTCTTTGGCCGCAACTTTGCTGTCTTCAACGTACTGTTTTACCTTATGTATCAGGCTATTGAGTAGATTGTCGTGGGCACGCTGGTAGCGATGATGAACAAAACACAGCAGATACACATGCACCACGTCCTGAGACAGCTGCTTGAGTCGAAAGACGGAGTAGTAGTTCACTAGCGATGCATAGTACTTGATGCTTTCTCTAGAAATCTCCAGCGCTGGCAGCAGTGTTTTCGTCAGTTTATAAAGCCCCTGAATCTGCTCGCACCGGCTGATTTCAAGCTTGATCTCACTCAGACTAAAGCCTCTCGGCTCTCGTTTTAGCTGAGTAATTTCGTACAGCCCTGGCGCGTTTTCAATCAGCTGATTTAGCGCCTTCGTATCCGTTTTAGATAGCTGTCGTTTCACCCTAAGCACCAGACGATCTTGCTCAGTGTCGATGGCTTGACCGACGACATCTTGTAGAAGGCTATATCCAGGGGTAACCAGCCGCTCAGATTCTAGGTAACGAAGCAGCTCTCTAAAGATATAAATCGGTTTGCTACAGACTTTGGCCGCTTGCTGCGCTTTGACCAACAGGGTTTGACGCGCTGTGTCGTCGCAGTACTGGTAATTGCACAGCTCTAGAATGATTTGATGATGGTTGATCCGGGTGTTTTTGGCTGGCTCATAGTCGGTGAGTTCAAAGGTCGGAAAGTATTGCGCTTGAACGTATTGAACATCGGCGCTCACCGCAGAAAACGGAAAGATAAAAAAGCGATGGCGGGCTCTGAAGTAGCCCAACTGTAAGATGGCGTAAATCTGAGACTTGAGGCCGTGTAGCGGTTTGATGGCGGCGATGTCTTGAGGCGAGAGTGCAAAGTACTCGGCCTGCTCTTCAGGGGTGAAGTGGGGCAGGCCATAGAGGTCTTCAATCTCATCATCACCTAGAATCTGAAGCCGTTTTGAGGGGGTACTCGCGCTTTGCTCTGACATCATTATTCGCGCTCTGCTTTTTCGAGTGCGGTGTAAGCGGTGCCGCAGTAGGGGCAGAAGCGGTGTTTTAGAGAGGTAATCGGTGAGTCGCACTGAACGCAGCGATGGCGTAGGCTGCTGCCGCAGCGGAAGCAGTAGTGGGCATGAACATGCAGCCACATTGGGTCAGGCGCGTTGCCCGGTTTCCAGCACTGCGGACAAAACTTCAGTGCGC
>JBARVU010000022.1:0-9821 GCA_049646425.1 Phormidesmis sp.
CAACTTCAACCAGTCGATTATTGACTCACAGGGTCGAGTGATTGGTTCTTGGGCAGACGTTTTGAACCGCGCCAACTTGGGCATGGAAGTAATGCACGAGCGGAATGCACACAACTTCCCCTTGGACCTGGCAGCAGGTGAAGCTGCGCCGGTTGCACTCACTGCACCTGCCATCAACGCATAGTCTTCGGATAATGCTTCGATTAATAATCAGATAAGCTGAAAAGCCCTTTGTACTTTGTACGGGGGCTTTTTGCTGGTTTGATGGATGGGAGCGATCACCCCCTCCTCCCAAATGCTGACAGTATGCCATTTAAGTATCTGTGGTGTTTGGCTCAACTATTTCGACTGACTTTCGGTAAAGTAATTGGATTCAGCTTGGCTATGTGAGTGAGCTATTATCCAAGCGCTATGTGAGTGAGCGGAGTCTTAAAGTATGTGCGGAATAGTTGGATATATTGGCACCCGAGCGGCGAGCAGCATTTTAATTGAGGGCTTGAAAACTTTAGAATACCGGGGCTATGACTCGGCTGGGGTAGCGACCGTTTGTGAAGGTCAGCTCCAAAGGACTCGTGCCAAAGGCAAGCTGGTGAACTTGCAAACTAAGCTAGAAGGACTCGAAGACCCGGCGCACCTGGGCATCGGTCACACTCGCTGGGCTACTCACGGTAAGCCAGAAGAGCACAACGCTCACCCGCACACCGACACCAAAGAGCGAATCGCGGTGGTGCAAAACGGCATCATTGAAAACTACCGCGAGCTGCGAGAAGAGCTGAAAGCTAAGGGTCACCAGTTCCGCTCAGATACGGATACTGAAGTCATTCCCCACCTGATTGCTGAATATTTAGAAAATCCGCCGGATGACGCGGTTTTAATTGAGCAGTCTCGCCTGCTGGAAGCCTGTCGTCAGGCGGTGCGCCGATTGCAGGGAGCCTTTGCGCTGGCAATCGTCTCTGCCGACTTCCCGGACGAGCTGATGGTAGTGCGTCAGCAAGCGCCACTGGCGATTGGCTTCGGCCAGGGCGAATTTTTCTGCGCATCGGATACGCCTGCGATTATGCCCTACACCCAGGCAGTGCTGACCTTAGAAAACGGTGAACTGGCCCGCCTGACGCCGATGGGCGTAGAGGTATACGACTTTACTGGCCATCGCCTCAAGAAAAAGCCGCAGACCCTGAACTGGAACCCGATCATGGTGGAAAAGCAGGGCTTTAAGCACTTCATGCTCAAGGAAATCTATGAGCAGCCGGGGGTAGTGCGCACCTGCTTAGAAACTTATCTGGACATCGACTGGACGCCTGAGAGTGGCTCTTCACCGATTCGCCTGGATCTGCCCGACAGCCTGCTGAACGACATTGAGCATATTCAAATTCTGGCCTGTGGTACGAGCTGGCACGCCAGTCTAGTCGGCAAGTATCTGCTGGAGCAGGTTTCAGATATTCCCACCTTTGTGCAATACGCCTCTGAGTTTCGCTATGCGCCCGCACCGCTGATGCCCAATACGCTCACCATCGGCGTCACCCAGTCGGGGGAGACTGCCGATACGCTGGCGGCTCTAGAAATGGAGCAAACCCGGCGGACTGCCAGCGGCGAAGATCGCTATGCGGCGCACATGTTGGGCATTACCAACCGGGTCGATAGCTCTTTGGGCCGGCTGATTCCTCACGTGATTGGCACGCAGGCCGGGATTGAGATTGGTGTGGCGGCCACTAAAACTTTTGTCGCGCAGCTCATGGCCTTTTACTTTTTGTCTTTGGAGCTGGCCTATCGCCGTCAGACGATTTCGCTGGCGCGAATGGCTGAGATTATTGAGGGGCTGCGGCAGTTGCCCGCTCAGCTAGAGCTGGTGCTAGAAAGTCAGGAGCGCTATGTCGAGGAGCTGTCTCACGACTTTGCCGATACGCGCGACTTTATTTTTATCGGTCGCGGTATCAACTACCCGATTGCGCTAGAAGGTGCGCTCAAGCTCAAGGAGATTAGCTACATTCACGCCGAGGGCTACCCAGCTGGAGAGATGAAGCACGGGCCGATTGCGCTGCTCGATGAGAAAGTACCGGTGGTGGCGATCGCCACCAAAGGCACTGTCTACGAAAAAGTCCTCTCCAACGCTCAGGAAGCCAAGGCCCGCGACGCTAGGCTGATTGGCGTGGTACCGATGAACGATGCCGACGCCGAAGAAACCTTTGACGCACTGCTACCAGTCCCTGCTGTCGATGAACTGCTCTCGCCTGTCCTTACGGTCGTTCCCCTGCAGCTACTGTCCTATCACATCGCCGCGCGGCGCGGCCTGGATGTCGACCAGCCGCGCAATTTAGCGAAATCAGTCACGGTGGAATAAATAGGGGCTCTCCCTGAAATTTCTGTATTGCACGCTACAAAATTCTCAGGAAATTCTCATGGAACTCTGACGTTGGCCTCAGGATTGATTAAGAGGGGGTTAAGGGAAGGCTGTCACCTTAGTAAGTAACGAATCAAAAGAAACCTTCGTCACTTTAGGAGACACCTTATATGAAACGCTTTATCCTTTCCGCATCCGTCGTTATGCTTGGCGTGAGTGCCTTTGCGCCAGTCGCATTTGCCAGCGGCCAAGCCTCCACCCCTCGCGAAGTCTCAGAAGATGCCTCCATCCATGAGCTCGTACTGCACAATCGGGAAGTGCGCAATAAGTCGTAGAGATGCTTTCAGGGCGCGGCTAAACGCTAATCAGCGGGGTTGCCCGCGCTCTAAAGTCAGCAGACTGCAAAGCAGCCACAGCCGCCTCGGCATTCTGCACTCTAAACTGCGACCCCAATCGCACCGCCTGCCTGTGATCGCGTGATCGAATCATCGCGATCACAGGCGTTTTAGCGTCAAATTTATTGTCCCCTTGCAGCACCTTCAGCACGTTACGCAGCCGGTACTGCTGCTCGATATCGCCAGCAATCGACGGATCGAGATCGACCATCACCATGCGGATCGCCTCAATGGGTTCGGCATCATCCACAATCATTTGAATGCGGTCATCGCGCCGGTCTACCTTACCCCACACCATCAGCCGCGAGTCGGGCTTGATGTATTGGCCAATGCGAGCAAAGGCTTTGGGAAACACGACCGCTTCACAGTGACCGCTGAGGTCTTCCATTTGCAGTACGGCCATAGAGTCGCCTTTCTTGGTGGTGACCGGCTTTACAGTGCTGAGCATGACAATGGCGCTGAGCGTAATTTTCTCAGGCTGTTCGCTCAGTTCGGAAAGCGAAATGGGGGCGAGAATCTTCGCAGAGCGCTGAATGTTCTTTAAGGGATGATCCGAGATATAAAAGCCCAGCAGTTCTTTCTCTAGCTTCAGCCGCTCCTGGGGCTCATAGTCTTCAATCGGGGGCGCTTTGGGGGCAGATTCAAACGTGTTAGCAGGGCCAGTTGGATCGGCGGCGGTGGGGCTAGCGCCTGCCAGCACATCGAACAGGCTACCCTGACCGACTTCACGATCTTTTGCCCGTGCTTGCGCCCAGTCTACGACCAGCTCCAGGTCTTTCATCAGCTGCTGACGGTTGCCTTCCAGGCTCTCAAAAGCGCCGGAGAGAATCAGGGCTTCGAGCGCACGCTTATTGACGGCTCTGAGATCGACGCGATCGCACAAATCCGCCAAAGACTTAAATTCCCCCTCCTCCTGACGCGAGCGAATCAGCGCCTCAATCGCCCCTAAGCCCACATTTCGCACTGCCGATAGGCCAAACAGAATCTGATTGTCTAGCGGCGTAAAGTCTACTTCTGAGTGATTCACATCCGGCGGCAGCACCTGAATGCCCATGCTGATGCAGCTGGCAATGTACATCTGCACCTTGTCCTGGTCGCCGCTAATCGCCGTTAGCAGCGCCGCCATATACTCCACTGGGTAGTTGGCTTTCAGGTAGGCAGTTTGAAAGGTGACAAAGCCATAGGCCGTAGAGTGAGACTTGTTGAAACAATACTCAGCAAACAGCACCATCTGATCGAACAGGTCGTTCGCATTTTTCCGAGGAAAATCATTTTTACCGGCGCCTTCGATAAAGATCTCCCGGTGTTTCTCCATCTCCTTTATTTTCTTCTTACCCATGGCCCGGCGCAGCAGATCAGCCTCTCCCAGCGAGTAGCCTGCCAGGTCTTGGGCAATTTTCATGATCTGTTCTTGATAGACCATGATGCCGTAAGTCTCTCGCAAAATCGGCTCCAGGATTTTGTGGGCGTAGTCAATCTTCTCGCGCCCATGCTTACGGTCAATAAACTTAGGGATCAGCCCCGCGTCCAAAGGCCCCGGACGATAGAGCGCCAGCACTGAAGAAATATCTTCTAGTCCAGACGGCTTTAAGTCTTTGACAATTTGCCGCATGCCAGAAGACTCTAGCTGAAACACCCCGGCCAGTTCGCCGCCTGCCAGCAATTTATAGGTCGCCGGGTCATCTAATGGCAGCGCGTCGAGATCGATTTTCACCGGATGCCGCGCTTCGATATGGTTCACCGCCTTTTGGATCATGGTGAGATTGCGCAGGCCCAAAAAGTCCATTTTCAGCAGACCGATGGCTTCGACATCTTCCATGTAGTACTGCGTGATCACAGAGCCGTCGTTGTTGCGCTGCAAGGGCACAATGGTGTCGAGCGGCTGCTCGGAAATCACCACGCCAGCTGCGTGCATGCCAAAGGTTTTGTTCGTGCCTTCAATGGTGATAGCCGTGTCAATCCAGCGGCGAAAGGTGACTGCGGTGCCGGGAATCAGCTCGCCGCTGTCGTATTTTTCTTTGAAGGTTTGGTCGGGCGTTTTCTCGGAGATCATGACGTTGAGCTTGGCAGGCTTACCGCGCGCTACTGGGATCAGCTTCGCCATTTTGTCCGATTCGTTGTAGGGAATATCGAGTACGCGGGCCACGTCTTTGAGCACCGCTTTTGAGGTCATGCGGTTAAAGGTGATGATCTGCGCAACGTGGTCGGTGCCGTATTTTTCGGTCACGTACTTGATCACATCTTCGCGTCGCTCGATGCAAAAGTCGGTGTCCACATCGGGCATAGACTTGCGCTCGGGGTTGAGGAAGCGCTCAAACAGCAGGCCGTGGTGCACCGGGTCAATATTGGTAATGCCCATGGCGTAGGCGACCAGCGAACCTGCTGCGGAGCCTCTACCTGGCCCTACTGAAATATCGTGGTCGCGGGCAAATTTGATGTAGTCCCACACCACCAAAAAGTAGGTGGCGAAGCCCATCTGGTGCATCATCGCGATCTCGTATTCCATGCGATCGCGATATTCCCCAGTCAGCTCGTCGTAGCTAGCAATATTCATCCGCTCGCACAGACCATCGCGGGCGACCTTGGCCATGTAGGTCTCTTTGGTATAGCCCTCGGGGATGGGGAAATTGGGGATTTGGGGATTGCCGAGGATGTGGTATTCCTCTATTTTGCCGGCGACTTCTACCGTGCGAGAAACGGCATCTTCGATGACTTCGGGCGAGAGATGGTCGCGGAATAACCGGCGCATTTCTGCTGCCGACTTGAGATATTCGGTACCGCTGTAGCGCAGTCGCTTATCTTCGGTGATCAGCTTGCCGGTTTGGATGCACAGCAGGGCATCGTGGGCTTCGACATCTACGCAGGAGATAAAGTGAGAGTCGTTGGTAGCCACCACTTTAATGTTTAGTTCTTGGGCAATGCGGACGATCTCTACATTGACGATGCGATCTTCTGGCGAGCCGTGGTCTTGAATTTCTAGATAAAAATCGTCGCCCAGCAAATCTTTGTACCACTGCGCAACGCGGCGAGCGACATCCAGGCGCTTCTTCAAAATCGCCTGTGGAATCTCGCCGCCGAGGCAGGCACTGGTGATGATCAAGCCTTCGTGATATTGCTCCAGCAGATCTTTGTTGATGCAGGGCCGCGAAAAGATGCCTTTGCCCTGTACGCCCTCAAGGTGGGAGATCGTGGTGAGCTTGACCAGGTTTTTGTAGCCGATGTCATTTTTGGCTAGCACGAGCTGATGGTACTTGGGGCGACGCTCCTGCTTGGTGATGTCGCCGTTGATCACGTACATCTCATTGCCAATGATCGGCTTAATGCCTTTTTTCTTACACACTTTGAGGAGTTCGATCGCGCCATACATGACGCCGTGGTCAGTCAGGGCGATCGCCTCCATTCCCAGTTCCAGCGCCCGGTCTACCAGCGGATCGATATGGCTAGCACCGTCGAGCAGGCTGTAGTCGCTGTGGATGTGCAAACCAACAAAAGACATCGAAATCCTCACGAAAGCGGTGAAGTAGTACAAGCCTACTCAGTACAAATTTACTCCTTTGTAAGGGCTGATTCAACCTTTACGGAGCCCCAGTCACGGGAGCACAACCTGAGGGCCAACCAGACTTCTCCCCAGGCTCAAAGAGTTAATACTTCAAGGGTATTTGAAGAATAATCAATTTAACCACTATATATGGCAATCTTCTCAAAATTTCATGGCGCTACCACGCTATCTATAGCGCCTATAGGCATGTCGTTAAAGCATTTCAACTTCTGTCAGGGAGAACGCTGCTGTTCGTTTTTCAGCTTCTTCAATGCCCTGGCAGAAGTTCGCAAATACATACGCCTAACATTGACCTTGATCTCCTGAAAGCATAGATCCTGACAATTATTTGCGTAACCGCTGGAGGCTTGGCGTCTAGCCGGACACATCCACTGTACGTATTTTTGACTACGCCTATAGAAATAGCAAACCGGCTGATTGCCTATGTCTATATGTACATGAGCGGCCTTTTGAGTCTATTTCTTTAGGACAATACGCCCCTTCCTCAACTTCGACAGTATGGCGTCAAGCAACCGGTCATCTCCGACTAATTGAGTGACTGCTACAAACAGCGCTTGTGCAGCAAAAGTTTGTAATCAGGGTTTTTTATGAAACGCATTATCTACGGTTCCTTGTCTGTGGTGGCAGCGGTCAGTACAGTTTTTTTAGCTGCGAGAGCAGAAATCTTTGAGGGAGACGGCAACCTGCCAGAGACCAGCAAAAGCGCTGCTGTCGCTGACCCCAGTGATTTTACCAGTCTGCCTGATAGTCTGAGCGCAGGTGAGCAGCTCGCCATTGGAGAGAATGGGGGCGACCCAGCGACTGATCAACTTTTGGCTCAAGGTGATCGCTCCAGCTTGCCGGCTGGGCTGACAGGCATTAGCAAGCAGGGCGGCTGGAGCGCAGGAACTGGCCTCTCTCAGCCAAAGCCTGACCGTCAGACGACGCTTGAATCAGTCAGGCCATCTGCTCGGGCAGGGAGCGCTGATCGGCCTGCCAGCGCAACGCTGAGCACGGCTCAGAGGACTCCGGTGCAAACAGCTCAAGTACCTGCTCAGGTGCCTGCTCAGACGACTACACCCGCACCGGCAGCACCTGCCTTTGCAGACGAGGATGAGGGGACAGGCATCGTGCCCACTGTGCCCTCATCTGGGACGCCGATCAGACCCACCGAGTCAGGCCCAGTAGGAGAGGAGCCAGCGACTGTTCCCGGTGCTGTGAGTCCAGCTTATCCCCTGACTGATGAGCCGCTGGTTCCGCCTGCGAATGGCTTCCCCGATGAGCCCGCACGCCCTATCAAACCCACTCTGGATGAAGATTCTGAGCTACAAGAAGACGAGGAGATAGAGGCAGTGGGCTTTGAATCGAAAGAGGGCTTTGAGTCACAAGAGGGCTTTGAATCACAAGAGGGTTTTGAATCACAGGACGGCGCTGGGTTCGAAGACGGTTCTGACCAGGAGGGAGAGATGGTGACGCCAATCGAGCGCCCGTCCTCGCCAGTTCCCGGAGGGCCTATAGAGCCGCTGCCACCGGTAGAGGAAGACTCTCCCGATGAATTTCCAGCTGAGCCGAACAGCCTGAACGAGTCGCCTACCGAAGAAGACGGTTTGATAGGAGAAGGCTTTACGCCTTTTCAGCTTTCCTATTTGGCGATCGCCGGCGGTCTCAAGGCAGAAGGCATTCCGGGCGGTAGCCTGCTGATCAAGGCTTATGATGCCGGAGAAATCTCCGCAGAAGACGTGGTCACTGCCGCCGCTGCAACCAACCGACTGGGCACTGCCGCTGAGGATCGAGACGACTACACCCAGGGCGTCGATAGATTCCTGCATCGCCTGCAAAAAGACGCTAGCTCTTCGAGCTAGCGACTTCCAATAGTCGTCCTCGCGCAAAGGCCCAGCTTACTCCCAAGCGAGCTGGGCCTTTGTCTTACCTGGCACATCGACCTAGAGACAGATGTTGGGAAGAAATACTTTGTCTAAATTGCGAACTTAAGCGCACTTTTAATTTTTCTGGAAACTAAACCAAACGGACTAGTTTAGGTATACTCACAGTAAGTTAAACAATTGTGTTGATATCAAATGAGTGGAAACGGCGGAGCCACGACGCCGCTGACCGCCTGCGTTGAAAACCGGCAGAGATAGACAAGACACAGATCAGTGCCAAGGTACTCCTCCTTATGACGGCTTCTTCGGACTCATCAACGGCCTTACCCCTTCCGCCTGCTCAACCAGATCTGCCGCCTAATCAAGAAGCCACCCCGGCAAAGCGTCCTCCGCGCAATTGGCTGAGCCTGTTAGCGCTGGCCTTGCTGATTGCGGGCGTTGGCTTTGTGCTTTGGCGGGTATTGGCAGGGCGCGGTCAGCAGGGAATGCAAGGGCCACCCGCTTTCCCGGTAGAAGTAGAGCGTTTGCAGGAAGAACCTTTAGAAGACAGCTCCGAATTTGTCGGCACTTTGGACTCGCAGGCGGGCGTGAGCTTGCAGCCAGAAGCCGACGGGCGCGTGACTCAGATTTTTGTCTCCTCAGGCGACAGCGTCGCGGCGGGCGATCCGATTATGCAGCTCAGCCCGCAGCGATCGCAGGCCGACTACAATGCCGCCTTGGCCAGCGTCAGCGCCGCTCGCTCGGCCAGAGACACCGCCAGAGCCCAGCTGCGAGCGGCTCAGGCCCGGCAAACTGAGCTGCAGGCAGATATTGACTTGCAGCAGGCCGACTACGGGCGCACCGAGACGCTGGTCTCCAGGGGCGCACTAGCGAGAGAGAGTCTCGATCAGTCCAACCGTGACCTCACTGTCGCCAGATCTGCTCTCAGCTCCGCCGTTCAAGAAATTGACGCCCTTCGATCTAGCCTGGAGCAGTCAGAAGCTACCCTCGCTCAGGCTGACGCCAACGCCGACGCCACCCAGCAAGACCTGCTCGACAAAACGGTCACCGCGCCGATTGCAGGCATTGTTGGCGACATTCCGATCAAGCTCGGTGACTACGTGACTGCCGGTGACCAGCTCGCGACGATCACGCAAAATCAGGACTTAGATATAGAAATTGGGGTATCTATTGACGAAGCCTCTCTGTTGCGAAATGGAATGCCCGTGGAGCTGATGCTGTTCGGATCGGATGAGGCGATCGCCTCCGGCAACATCAGCTTCATCTCCCCTACCACAGACGCTTCCACCCAGACCGTCCTCGCTAAAGCCCGATTCTCCGCGCCTAACCAGCCGCTCCAAGACGATCAGCGCCTGGAAGTCAGAGTGATCTGGGATACTCGCCCCGGCATCTTGATCCCTACCACCGCCATCTCCCGCCTCGGCGGCGAAACCTTCGTCTTCGTCCCCGGCAAACCTGAGCCCCCTGCCGAAGGAGAAGCTCCCTCACCCGGCGCACCCCCCAATAATGGCCAAGCAGACGGCCCGCCCCCTACCGTCGCCAAACTCAAACCCGTCAAGCTCGGCGACCTGCAAGGCAACGAATACCAAGTCCTAGAAGGCTTAAATCCAGGCGACACCGTCATCACCTCCGGCCTGCTCAACCTCCGAGACGGCGTCCCCATCGAG
>JBARVU010000023.1:0-2384 GCA_049646425.1 Phormidesmis sp.
TTGCGTAGGGCTTTATCCAGGGCTGAAACAGGCCCCATACAGTCAGCGACTTCTAGAACATCTCTGCCATCTACGCAAACCTTAATCGTCGCCTGAGCGCCAATATTGCAGTGCATTTCCGAATGCAGAACGTCGTAGTTCACTTCATAGCCCTTGAGCTGAAACATCGGCTGATGTTTGCCAAGCTCTGTGAGCATCAGCAATTCGAAGCTGGCTTCCGCTGCCTCAAACTGATAGCCTTTGCTTTCCAGCGCTTTGACGTGGTTGACGATGCGGCGCAGAGCGGGATCGCTTTTATCCAGCTCAATGTTGTAGCTTCGCGCCTTGGACAGGATAGTACTGGCTCCGGCAGAACTGGAAACCACGATGCGGCGGCTGTTGCCCACTGCGCTGGGAGACACATGCTCATAGGTTTTAGGGTTGCGCTCCACTGCGCTGATATGAATGCCGCCCTTGTGCGCGAACGCAGAGCGACCGACGTAAGGCGCATGGTGATCGGGCGCCAGGTTGACCGTTTCACTGACGAAGCGGCTGGTTGCTGTCAGGTTTGCGAGCTGAAAAGGCGGCAGACAGTCGTAGCCCATCTTTAGCTGCAGGTTAGGAATCACAGCGCACAAGTCGGCATTGCCGCAGCGCTCACCATAGCCATTGATCGTGCCTTGTACCATTTGGGCTTGGGCATTGACGGCGGCGAGGGCTGCGGCGACGGCGGTGCCGCTGTCGTTATGCGTGTGAATGCCTAAGCGAGGGGCGGGTTTAGTCGAGTTCAGGGTTAATGGGTGGGCTTGGAGCCAGGTGTGGACTTGGGTGGCGATCGCCCCAATCTCATCCGGCAAAGTCCCGCCGTTGGTATCGCACAGCACCAGCCACTCTGCTCCGGCAACCAGCGCCGCCTCCAATGTTTTTAAGGCATAGTCAGGGTTGGCCTTGTAGCCATCGAACCAGTGCTCAGCGTCGTAGATAATGCGACGGTCATGGAGGCGCAAAAACTCAACTGAGTCTTCAATCATCGCCAGGTTTTCGTCCAGGCTGACCTTCAGCGCATCAGTCACATGCAAATCCCACGACTTACCAAAGATTGTTAGCCACAGCGTATTTGCCTCTAGCAGCGCCTTCAGCATGACGTTTTCTGACGCCTTTTGATGCGGGCGACGAGTCGAGCCAAACGCTACCACCTGCGCGTTCTCTAACGGCTCTCTACGTAGATATTCAAACAGCTGCGTATCGACCGTATTCGCTCCTGGCCATCCCCCTTCGATAAAGGGAATCCCGAGCTGATCTAGCCGCTTAATAATTTTGATTTTGTCTTCTAGAGAGCAGGCAATCCCGTGGCGCTGCACCCCATCTCTAAGTGTGGTGTCATAGATCAGAATTCTGCGAGAAGGGTTCATTTATGGGGTTTGCCGCTCTGAAGATATTTTGGCTAAGAGCTGTAGGATAAAGGCTAAGGGGACAAATCGTGCTGACTTTTCACAAGAATTAAGAGCGATTCCTGGCGAGGTGGTCTAGACCTCAGTCGCGTCGCCTGGCCTAACTGCACTCAATATCTCGCTAGCTCAGACTAATTCTTCTACCAAAGTAGCTGAACGGGATAGTCTCTAAACATCCTATCCCGTGAAATGACAGGAATACTTTCGGCTATACCTTCCTCACGGCGCGTATGCCTCAAATTCTTCTAGCGGTTCGACAAAATCATCTGCAATCTTTATCAAGCCTTTTGCACTACCAAATTTAGGAGTTGTAATCTCTTTGGCTACTGGGATAATCCGAAAGGAAGTGCCATCGCTACGGGTGATGATCACATCTTCTCCGCGTGCAGCCTCTTCTACAAGCTTTGCTAGCTGGGTTTCAGCTTCTTTTAGGTTTACCGAGTATATTGACTGTCATCCTATTTGTGTGAAGACGCTAGTGGGGCTGCGTTTCTATTTTATGGCATGGTTGTGGTGTCTAAGGCTTTGGCGGATTTGTCTAGAACCTTGCACTCGAAAAGCACCGCTCAAGAATCGCCTGCGTTCCGTATGCGCTTTTTTATCAAAGCAGTCATTTCAGGACTCAGGTCTTTCTCCGGCCCAACTTCTTCGCACCGAGAAAGTGACGACCTCAATAGAATAGAACGCTACCCTCCTGATCTAGCCACTGATAGCGCTAAGCTTATGCAGTCTGCCTTACATATCATGACCAAGGTTCTTCCTGGCAATCGGCTGGAAGTTGAGCCGCCGCCCGGTTCGGAGGGGCAAGAGGTGGCTGTCTGCACGTCGTATTCAGTCAGTTCGCGTTCCAGCGGTCGCGGAACGCATTCATCAAGCAGGATGCGCATAAGCCGTCAGCATTCTTTGGCTAACTCAAGGGCGGCGATCGCTTGTGCATGGCTGACACTGGGAAAG
>JBARVU010000024.1:0-10802 GCA_049646425.1 Phormidesmis sp.
GCCACATTCCCGCCTTCAGAGCTTGAAAATACTCTGAACACGCCCAATCTAGCGAAGCTGTTCAAAGCTGATTTAGCAACCGAGACGCTGACTGAAATTTTTGACTTTGGCAGGTACGAAGTCGTCAACAACCCTGACGGTGGGGACGTAGTTAGCAATCCCTACGACCTCGCTATCAAAGGTGATAAAGCCTATGTCGTCGATGGCGGCGGCAATGTTTCCTACGAGATTAACCTTGACGGCACTGGCGTCATCGCTACCGCACTGCCGCGTTTGATCGTGGAAAATCCTGAGTTCCCAGCTGGCTTTGGCGCGCCTCAGGTGAATCCGTTAGGCAACGGCGATGAAATTGAGGATGCTGTAGACGGGGGAACACCCACCGGAGCCCCCCCTGCGGGCGCACCTCCCACAACAACTGACGGACAGCCAGAAGGGCGAGAGCTGCCAGGCTTGTTTCAGCCGGTGCCGGGCAATCCCAATGCCATCTCGATTCAGTCAGTGTCAACGGGTAATGCAATTGGGCCAGATGGCGCTCTGTACGTCGGCGAGTATACGGGCTTCCCTTATCCAGAAGGCAAAGCTCGGATCTTTCGAATTGGCGAAGATGGCGTGCCTAAAGTCTACGCCGAAGGCTTCACCCAAATCACCGACATCGAGTTCGATCAAGACGGCAATTTGCTTGTCCTGGAGTTCAGCGATCAAGCCCCTTGGAAAGGCGGAGACATCCGTTCACAGCCCAGTTCCCTGATTGAAGTAGCACCCGATGGAACGCGAACCGTTCTAGTCGCGCCGGGTGAAGGACTAGAATCGGCTGACGGTATTAGTATTGGCCCAGATGGCAGTATCTACATCGCCAACAAAGCGATCGGGCCGAACCTAGGTCAAATTATTCGCCTGGATGGCCTGCTCAGAAACAACGGCAAGGATGTGAAGTCCGTTCCTGAGCCAATGTCTGTTGTCGGCCTGTTGGTCTTTGGTGCATTGGGCGGATCAGCGCTCAAGAAAAAGTATCAGTAGCGTTCAAAACGGTTTAACGGCATCTACTACACCCCCAACGCATTCAAGGATTTTGACGATGAAGCTAACCAAATTTCTGCTAATGATGGCAACTGTCAGTACTGGCGTGCTGACCGCAGCCGTTGAAGTCAACGCAGTTTCGCTATCTTTCAACAGCACCGTAGGCTCGCCTGGATTTGGCCCCGGTGAGCTGTTTGTGCCGCAAGGCGTGGGCCCTGGGCCAGACAACAACATCTACGTAGCGAACGGTCGAGGCATCGATCCAGCAACCGGTGAGTTTGCGCCGCAGGTCGGCAATCGGGTCGAGGTGTTTAGTCCGGACGGGACTTATCTTCGGGCGGTTGGTACCGGCGGCAAGGGGCCCGGTCAGCTAGACGAACCGGGCGCGATTAAGTTTGATCCCTTTTCTGGCAATCTATATGTTGGGGATGTTTTCAACAGCGAGATTGACATATACGAACCGTTGACGGGTGAGTTTGTTGGATCCTTTGGCTCCTTTAGTGGGCAGGTTGCCGATAGGCCCTTCTTCGGGCCGGGTGGTTTTGACTTCGACGCCAAAGGGAATATCTATGTCCCCGACTTCAGCGGCGATGAGATCAAGGTCTATGACCGCGCTGGCAAACTCACGCAGACAATCGGCAGTTCTGGTTCTGAGCCCGGTCAGTTCTTAGGCCCGGCGGCAGTGGGTATTTCGGACACGACAGGACGGCTCTATATCACCGATCAGTTCAACAACCGAATTCAGGTATTAGATGCTGAGGGCGAATTTTTGTTTGCCTATGGCACCGAAGGCACTACACCCGGTCAGTTCAATGAGCCGATTGGACTTGACCTCGATGAGTTTGACAACGTTTACGTTGCCGACTCTCAAAATGGTCGGGTGCAGGTCTTTGATGCTGAGGGCACCTTTCTAACTGCATTCGGTGAACCCGCTCGTACGCCGGACGGTCAGATCGTACCGCCGCCCGCTTTAGGAGGGCCGCCGTTTGGAGATCCGCTGGTGTTGGCACCTGGCGTTTTTAACTGGACAGCTGGCCTTGAGTACGAGGAGAACAAGCTGTATGTAGGTGACTTTTTCCAGGGTCGCGTTCAGATATTGGACGTAGATAACAGAGGCGGGTCACCGAACGAACCTACCGATATTCCCGAGCCTGCTGCTTTGTTGGGCTTAGCTATCTTGGGCGCATGGGGGGTGCTCAGCCGCACTCAGAACCGGTCTATGAGCTAACTTTTTTTCAGCACTTCGTTTTCGGGTTGATTTGCTGAGGAGGGGGGAGTAGAGGAGAGGGGGAGCGTTCTTGGGCGCTATCTCCCCTGCCCCTTATCCCCCCCGCTTGCGATCTAGAGCTGACGCTAACACTAGCTAGCCAGCCGCAGAGCGTCAGCCAATGCTCTGGTAGGTGAAGTTAAGGGTTGCCCACTGAGAGACATTCAGCGTATAGCTATCGCTGCTTCTGCTACTGACGCTAATATCGTTCAGCAGAGCCTCGATCACTGCCAGCGGATCGGGAAGCGGGCTGATGCGTTGATTGCCACTGCTAGCTGAGACGGTCAGCAGCGTATTGAATGTGCGAGTGAGGGGTCGGGTACTGCATACAACGTAGGTTTCGACCGGGCCGGGAGGTGCTTTGACGCTCCAGTCTGTATTGGCACTCGGAATCGCGGTTGAGCTGCCGGGCGCGATCGCCGTTGCTGCAATCCCTGCAATCTGCGTCTCGTTGCCGTCTTCGGGTGCTGGCGCAGATAAGTCTCTAATCGGGCAAAAGGCCGACAGCCGCTCTCTCGGATCTACATTGATCAGGGTGTAGTACAGAGGTTGCTCGCCGTCATTAAACAGCCGGTAGCGGACTCGCGACCCGACCGAGACTTCTGGGGTGAACCCCTCTCTGCCAAAAACATTTTGCTGAGTGGGTGCCTGACCAATCTGAAACGTTTGACGGCTGATCAGCAGCTGTTCGTCAGGGCTGACCTGCTCTAGGCTGACGCGCACCGGCAGTTGGGAACAGGCGCGGTTTTCGCTGAGCCGCAGCATTTTCAGCGCCAGCAGTGACTGCAGCTTAGGCGTCAACCGGTTAATGGCTGGCTTGATTGCTTCCTCCTGGAGAGCCAGCGTTCCGGGAATGAGCGATCGCGTCAGTGAAAACAACCCGTATCCGGCATTCCCTCTGGGTTCGTCTAGCTCTTCTGAGGATGGCTCTGGCTGCTGTACAGTTTGGGCAATCTTTTGCGGACTGAGGCTAGCCGTCAGCGTTGTCGAACTATTGTCTGCGAATTTTGCCAGCAGGCAGTCAGCCGGTAGCTCGGTATCGGAAGTGGAGTTGACAAACGCCAGCGCTGAGAGTGCGCTCGTCGCATCAACTCGTTCGATGCGCTCTAAGCGTCTGTCGATCGAGACCACCAAATTGATATTCTTTGGCAGCATGCGAACCGATTCGAAAACAGGCGCGCCAGGCTGTATTGGCGGCGCGTCGCTGGCCGATAGATCGACGACTTTAGCGGAGCTAGTCAGCCCTTTGCGAGACTTTAGCTTGAGCTGCCGGCCGTTGCAGGACATCACCGTCGCAGAACCAATGTATTCCAAAACGCGGGGCGGCAGACCGCCGAGCCAGAGGGTTGCTGTGCCACCATCCGGTGTAATCGATTGAACCGTTCCCTGACCGCGCGTGCCCGCCAGCAGCGGCGTACTGTAGACTGGCGGCGTTTTTTCAGGGGTGCGCAGGTCGAGCTTACGGTCGCTGCTGGCGACCGGCTGCTGATTGCTGCCGCCCCAGCGCAATAGCGTTTCTTGCGATCGCCCCAAAGCCCGTCCCACCGTCACTGGCGCGGGCGCTGTCCATAAGTATTGGGTAAGGACATAGGTAAAAGCGCCTGCATAAAACCCATTCCACTGCCGCTCAATCGCTACCTCGTCGACAGCTGCGCCGCGAAACAAAATGCCGGGAAAGGGATCGCTCGCTTTGAGCGGCTGCTTTTCGGTGAGTAAAGGGAACGGGGTGGGGGGTTGCCCGGTAACGACGGCGGAGCGGGCACGAGAGCGGAGGCCGCCGGCTACGGGCTCCGAAAGATTGACGAAGCCCACATCTAAGACAGTGGTGATTTGCCTGGTTTTAAGCTGCTTGAGTAAAGATTTCAGCTCAACTTCAGAAATGTCGTTCAGGGCCGGTCGAGCCTCAGTGGGTAGCAGCCCGTCATAGGGAACCAGCGATCGCACGGTTTCCTGTCCGCCTAAGGGGTCTTCAACTCGCACCTGCGCGCCATAGCCACTAAAGTGAAAGACTACAGTATCATCCGACTTGGCCTGAGCGTAGAGATGGTCAATAAAGGCTTGGTAAATGCCGCTACGAGTAGCCTGTTGGTTGGTCAGGCAGACAATATCTTCTGGTAAAAAGCCAAAGCGATAGATCAGCAGCGCCTTTTGCAGCTGAACGTCAGTAGCACAGCCATTGAGAGCGCGATCGCCTGACAGCACCTCCTCTGGATACTTATCGATCCCGATCAATAGTGCCAGCTTCCGGCCGGACGACTGTGCCAGCGCCTGAGCGTAGGTCTTTGCCTGCGGGCCGATTACGCCTGAATTAAGGGTCAGGTCAGTGAGGCCAAAGGCTAAAGCTGCGGCGCTCGCTTGTTTGATTAACGCTCGTCGGCTTAAACTCATCAGACCCCACCCCCCTGTTTTTTGATCGCGTATCTTCTTTGCTACTGGTGCATCGCCTGAGCTAGCTCAGCGGCTACCTCTGGGCGCGAGAACTCAGGTGGCGGTAGCTCGCCGTCGCGCAGCAGTGCCCGCACTTTGGTGCCTGAGAGATGAATGCGCTCTTCTGGCTTGCTTGGGCTGGTTTTTGTGGTCGCCATGGTGCCCGTGCGCGTGCAGTAAAAGGCATGCTCAAACTTCATCGGCGCAATCCCCAGTTCGCCCGGTTCAAACTCGTCAAAAATGGCCTGAGCGTCATAGGTACCGTAATAGTCCCCCACCCCGGCGTGGTCGCGACCGACAATGAAGTGAGTGCAGCCATAGTTTTTGCGAATCAGGGCGTGAAAAATGGCTTCCCGAGGGCCAGCGTAGCGCATTGCAGAGGGGTTGATCGCCAAAATCACCCGATCTTGAGGGAAGTAGTGCTCCATCATAATCTCGTAGCAGCGCATCCGCACGTCAGCGGGGATATCGTCGCTTTTAGTCGCCCCTACCAGGGGGTGTAAAAACAGACCATCTACGGTTTCCAGCGCACACTTTTGAATGTATTCGTGAGCGCGGTGAATGGGATTACGGGTCTGGAAGCCAACGATGGTTTTCCAGCCGCGATCGCGAAACTGCGCTCTAGAGTCTGCCGGGTCAATTTGATAGTCCGGAAACAGCGGATGGTCATCGCGCTCCAGTAGCCACACATCGCCAGCGAGGTTGATTGGCCCCTGGTCGTACACAACTTTTACACCGGGATGCTTGTCTTCATCGGTGCGATAGACGTTGATCGCCTCCTTCTTCTTGTCGTAGGTGTACTTTTCGCTCAGCTCCAGCACGCCAATAAAGCGGCCAGTCTCATCGTCTAAGCGCACGAGCTGACCAATTTTTAGCGGTTCGGCGGTGGCTTCATCAACCGAGAGCGTCACCGGCACCGACCAGGGTAGGCCGCTGGCCAAGCGCATATCAGTTACCACCGGCTCATAGTCCGCCTGGCTCATGAAGCCGCTCAGCGGGCTAAAGCCACCGATGGCAATCATCACCAGATCAGAAGCGGCCCTGGCATCCAGGGTGACGCGGGGCAGACTGTCTGCTTTGCTCAGAAATTCCTGCTTTTGCTCAGGGCTCGCTAAGCGATTGATCAATGTACCGCCGTGGGGGGCGATCGCGTCTTTCACTACAGTCAAGATGTCTTCCTCATTTACGTCTGTCTTTAAGTTACGCAATCGCCTGGCGACACGCTGTCGCGACGATTGCATATTCGGGAACTGAGCGGGTTGCCTGGGCAAGTGGCTTAGTCAGCACGTACGGGCTCAATAATACCGCCTCCCAGCACCCGTCCTCCCCTTTCATACCAGACAGCGGCCTGCCCCGGGGTAACTCCAAATTGCGGTTCATCAAAAATTATTTTGACACGGTCAGTGCCACCTGTGACAGCAGTAGCAATGGGGACAACGGTTGCACCCACAGCCTGAGCCCGGTAGCGAATTTGTACCTCCGCTTGGAGGGGGGCTGTAGGCGGCGCGATTGACACCCAGTTCACCCGGTTGACTGTGCACTCGGGCGTCGTCACACTGTCGCGCTCACCCACCACCACCTGGTTGCGACCCACATCCAAGCTGACCACATACAGAGGATTCGGCGCGGCAATGCCCAGCCCTTTGCGCTGACCAATCGTGTAGTGATGAATGCCGTCGTGCTGGCCGAGCACCTTGCCAGCGGTATCGACAATCGCCCCCGGCTTGGGCGCCAGATACTTTTCTAAAAAAGTTTTCATAGAGCCGTGCTGCTCGACCAGGCACAAATCCTGGCTCTCTGGCTTGTCAGCGGTGTGCAGACCCAAGCGAGCCGCGATTTCTCGGGTCTGAGGCTTGGTCTTCTCTCCCAGCGGAAATTGAGTCGCCGACAGATGATCCTGGCTTAAGTCATACAAGAAGTAGGACTGATCCTTATTGCGATCTACCGCGCGATGAAGTTCGTAGCGACCTGTTTCCGCACTGCGGGTAATGCGGGCGTAATGGCCGGTAGCAATATAGTCAGCGCTGAGCTGATGGCGGGCGTAGTCGAGCATCGGGCCAAACTTGACGGTGCTGTTGCACTGAGAGCAGGGCAGCGGCGTTATGCCTTGAGCATAGCCTTCTACTAAGTAGTCAACGATATTGCGCTCAAACACCTCTCGGGAGTCAACGACCTGATAGTCGATGCCTAAGCCTGCGCAGAGCTGAGCCGCGTCGGTCATCCCTTCTGAACAGCATTGCCCCTTGCCCTTCATCAGCCAAAGCGTTAGGCCAATCACTTCGTGACCCTGCTGATGGAGAGTGGCCGCTGCAACGGAGCTGTCAACCCCGCCTGATAAACCGACGACAATTTTGCTCATGAAAAGGATCGGCGCAGCTGCGATGATCTGGCTGAAAACAACCCTTCCAGGGTAACATTCACCGCTGCCAATGGTGAGATTTCAGAGTGTCTTAGAGGGTTAGGAGTGGATTAGCTCGCCGCTTGCCCGTTGTCCCAGTCGCTACTTTGCGATCGCCTCACGATAAATCTGGTACCAAATCGCCTGACTGTTCGGGCTGATGTTGCCCCGAGGCGGAAAAGCCGCATACTTTAGCCGACTGTCGAAGCGAATGTGTAGCCAGGGAACGCCGTGGCCATGGGTGTTGCACCATACCGAGTTTTCGTGGGCGATCGCCGCTCCACAGATCTGCCCCACTCGCCGCCACAGCGTTGCCCGCAGCTGCGGCTCTGCCCGCCGACAAAAAGCCGCAATATGCCCATAGTCTCCCGTATCTTTTGGCACCAACAGCTGCGCATCACCCGAAAAGTTATCAAACGTTGCGGTGAGTTCTCCTGGGGCAAGCGCCTGTAAGTAGCGCTGAAAATCGTCAGGGTTGGCAGGGCGGAACTGGGCGGGGAAGGCGATCGCAAAAAAAGGGTGCGTCTTCGCGGTGTAAGGATGAATGGGCACAGGCTTCCACTCAAAATCAAACGGTAGGTCTGCCCAGGTGCGATTCCACAAGCGACAGAAGTCTTTCCCTGCGGTCAGCCCTAAAGCAACCTGCTCCCAGCTAAACGGATCACCCTGGCAGTCCACAAAGCTGATCAGCTGCGCCTCTCGATGGGCAACTTCAACGCCGATCTGTCTAGCCGACCCTCTGTCCGACCCCCTGGTCGACTCTCTGGCCGACTCTCTGGCCGACTCTCTGGCCGACCCCGCTTGAAGCGGCTGCTGTGATATCTGAAACATAGTGATCAATGCCAACTACTGAGCTGTCATACCGCCGTCAGCCGTTACGATGGAACCCGTCATCAGAGAAGACTCGTCTGATGCCAAAAAGAGAATGAGGTTTGCGACTTCACTCGGCTCGCCCGGACGCCCAATCGGTTGAAACGAATCTATATCTTCGTAGACTTTATCCAATCCGCCCAGCATTTCGGCATGGGCATAGTTGATGGGGGTATCTACCCAACCAGGGCAAACGCAGTTGCAGCGAATGTTTTGTTTGGCATAGTCGAGGGCTATGCCACGGGTGAGCATCACAATGGCGCCTTTTGAGGCGGAATAGATGGTCAGAAACGGCTCTGAGACTAAGCCATTGACGCTTGAAACATTGACAATTGAGCCTTTCCCCTGCTTCAGCATATGGGGAATTGCAGCGCGGCTAGCATATATCGTGCCTTTTACGTTTACATTCAGCGTGCGGTCAATCACATCGTCGGCAACTTCGTGAAAAATACCCGGCAGATTAACCCCTGCATTGTTAACCAGCACATCCAGCTGGTCATAGCGCTCAACGCACTTTTCAATAAACGCTTCGACCTGTAGTCGCACGCTAATATCAGCCGCAAACGACTCAGCCACACCGCCCGAGCGCTCTATCTGTTGTGCCGTTTCAGCGACAGCATCCGCATTGATATCTACACACAGAACCTTTGCCCCTTCTGCTGCAAAGCGCTCTGCGGTAGCTTTGCCAATGCCCGAGCCTGCGCCTGTCACAATACAGGCTTTATTCAACAGCCTATTCATTTCTATGCCTCTCTTTTAGAGTATTTTCTATTTTTGCCAGTTTAATATCGTCCAAGTATTGCTCAATCTGCCCAATCTATTCCTAAAATGCAAGATACCGAAGGAACCAAATGCACTCATCGCCAGTCAATCATCGTAATGTACTCCCACTAGCAAACAAGGACAGGTATCTTTAAACATGCGTAGAAGAATTTTTCTGCAATCATCTATGATCGCTGCTGCCAGTGCAGCTGTAGCCGTCACCCTCGGTAGCTGCAACCAGCAATCCTCCGATTCAGCAAATGGTTCAAGTAGCGATAGTGACAGCGCCGCACCGCTTAAAGTCGGCTTGGTTCCTTGGCTAGGTTGGGGAGAAGCGCATATTGCAGACGAAAAAGGTTTCTACGGGGCGGAAGGCGTCGAAGTAGAGCACATCGTGTTCCAATCAGTTACAGATGTAAACTCGGCGCTACTCTCCGGTCAAATTGATCTGGTTTGGCTGGTCGCGGGCGATTTAGTTGTTCTTTCAGACACTCAGCCAGGGCTCAAGTTTATCTATGCGTCTGACTACTCCGGCGAGGTCGATGCTATTGTCGGCCGCAACATTGCCCAGCCTGCCGACATTGCGGGCAAAACCATCGCCAGAGAAGAAGTCCCCTACGAGATTGTTTTTGTTGCCAAGTTTCTAGAATCTGTGGGCCTGACAACAGACGATGTAAACGTAGTGCCGCTCACAGCGGCGGATGGTGCAACAGCGCTAGTCGCTGAAAACTTAGATGCAGTGGCCACCTACGAGCCTTTCATCACCAACGCGCTAGAAAGCAGTGACGAAAATACGATCTTGTTTTCGGCCGCAGGCACGAATATTATTGTGAATGGACTGGCTGCGCCGGAAGAAATTTTGAGTGATCGCCGCGAAGATGTCCTGGCCTATCTGCGGGCAGTTGAAGCCGCGAACCAGTTTAGAGAGAGCGATCCAGAAGAAGCGAATCAAATCGTTGGCGACTGGGTGGGCTTAAGCGGCGAAGAAGTTGCAGGCTTAATGGAAAAAATCACCATGATGGATGTCAGCAGCAACAAGTCGGTGGGTTTTGGCGACGACGACAGCCTTAGCATTGCTGGCAGCATTGACGCGGCTGGGCCGATTTTGGTAGCGGCCGGACAAGCCACAGAAGCCATCCCTGGCCAAGAGCTGGTCGATTCGTCTTTTATCGACGCACTATAGCGCGCAAGCCCCAGTAACGCTTTATAAATTAGCGCTGGGCGGCTACCATAGCGCCAGGCAGTCAGCCGGTCGTCTACATCCTGTTAATCCCTCTTACCCCCTCGTTTGGAAAAATCGTGACAGCCGCTAAACGACGCTATTCAAAATCTTCTACCTTCTGGGGCATTCGCCAAGAGGATCCTTTTGGCTGGCAGCCCGTGCTCATTGCGCTATCGCTCGCTATTCCCATCCTGATCTGGGCAGCGCTTAGCTATGGCCAATACGTTAATCCGAAGTTTTTACCAACGCCGACTAGAGTCATCGCTACGGGGATGACGATGCTCAGCGAAGGCGCGCTGATAGTCGATATTTTAGCCAGCCTGGGCCGGGTGATGGCTGGCTTCCTGTTCGCCGCGATTATCAGTATCCCGGTCGGCATTTTGATGGGCACATTTTCTAGCCTGGATGGCCTGCTGGGCGGGTCTGTTAGGACGGCTCGCTACATGCCAGTTGCAGCTTTTGTGCCGTTGATTATTATTTGGGCAGGCATTGGCGAAACTTCAAAGGTGCTCATTATCTTTTTTGGCATCTTTTTCTACAACGCTACCATGATTGCGGATGCCGTCAAGTTCATCCCTACTGAAACGCTCAATGTGGCTTACACATTGGGCGCAACTCGCTTGGACGTTTTGAGGCGGGTTATTCTGCCGGCAACGCTGCCGAATATCTTTGACGCCTTGAGGGTAAACATCGCAGGCGCCTGGAACTTTCTGGTGCTCTCTGAGCTGATTGCCGCACAGAACGGTCTAGGATTTACGATTGTGCGATCACAGCGATATCTACAGACAGACAGGGCTATGTTTTGCATCATCGTGATCTGTATTATCGGTCTGGCTACC
>JBARVU010000025.1:0-9588 GCA_049646425.1 Phormidesmis sp.
GCTGAGGGTTATGCCCAAGCGGAGGGCGAGATCGGCAGTGACAGGACTATGGCCAGCCAGCAGCTCGTTGAGCTCTACGATGTCAAGACCGAGGCGGCTCGCAAACTCAGCGGGCTTTATTCCTAAGGGCTTGAGATAATCCTCAGATAAAATTTCCCCAGGGGCGGGTGGGTTGTACATTTGCATTGTGCCAGCTCCTATCTACCTCTAATGATAAAAGCTACTAAAAGATGAAGCTGGGCGATCGCAACCCCACCCAGCCAAAATTTCTGAGGGAGCTTCTAATTTTCTCTACTTTCTAAAAGGGCCGACCCAGATAGCTGCGCCCGTAACGAGGGGAATCAGGGCAAACGTGCCGCCAAACAAGAGCGGATGAGTTTTGGCAGCAGGCACGGTCAGCATCGTGCCGACAACGAGACCGCAGTAGAGCAAGGCCGCAAAGGGGACTGCGCAGATCAAGATGATCATCAGGCGGTCGTTGGATTCTATCGGAGCCATAGGCGAGCGGTGTGGAAATACGTCAAACCATACCCTCTGAGTGTAACCATCGGCGGGCCAGAGGGTATGCCCCTAAATACGCTACGCTGTCAGAGTAGTTTCCGGTCTTGGTCAGTTTGTCAACTGCGCGGCGCAATCTATCGACCTTCGTCCGGACGACGCCACCCGCATCCGCCCCGATGTGGTTTACCGACCATATGCTTTTTCACTACCAGCGCTGTCGTCGCCGCGTCTATCTCGACAGCTATGGAGATACCACCCTCAAAGATCCGCCCAGCGATTATTTTGTAAAGCTGCGCGAAGACAGCGCTGAACACCGAGCGGCCATGCTTGCCCAGTTTGAGCCTTTGCAGCGGCCTGTCTTTGAGCGCAACGACTGGGAAGCCGGAGCCAGAGCCACTTACCAAATGATGGCCGATGGCGTAGAGACCATTTACCGAGGCGTGCTGACTGCCCAAGGCCCCGGCAATGTGCGCTATCGCAGCGAGCCAGACGTACTGGTGAAATGTGCTGGCGAGTCCTGGCTAGGCGACTGGTACTACGTGCCCTACACCGTCAAATTGGGTAAAAAGCCCAAACCCGAATATCAGCTAGTCGCCGTCTTTGGCGCCTATGTGCTGGCCGAAATGCAAGGCGTGTGGCCCGAGACCGCCTGGCTGTTTCTCAAAGAAAAGCAGTACGCGGTGACTTTGGCCCGCTACGTCCCCAAGCTGCAAGACGCCCTGGACGATTGCTTAGAGGCTCAGTCCGGCGTGCTCACGGCAGCCGATCCGCCAGAAGTCTTTATTTCTCGTAGCCGCTGCGATATGTGTCCCTGGCTTGGTCACTGCTACGAGGAAGCGAAAGCGCAAAACCATCTCTCGCTGCTGCCGGGTGTCACCAAGACGCGCTACCCCACCCTAGTAGAGATGGGCATCACCACTGTTGAAGCCCTGGCAAAGGCGCAGCCGTCTCACCTGGCCGACTCGCTAGACGTCGAGCAGCCAGTGACAGAGAAAATGATTTTTCAGGCGCAGGCGAATTGGACAGGGAATGCGGTTCCCCGATTCCACAACAGCCGCTTCCCTCTTACGCCCAGCGACGTTCCGACCACCGATATCGAACTCTACTTCGACATTGAAGCCGCCCCAGACAAAGACCTGATTTATCTGCACGGCGTTTTAGTCGTCAACAGCCGCACCCAGGAAGAAACTTTTCACGCCCTTGTTGCCGAAGCGCCCGAGCACGAAGAAACTGCCTGGTTTGAATTTTTAGCCCTGGTCGACAGCTATCCTGGCGCGCCGATCTATCACTTTTGCCCCTACGAAGCGCAAACGGTCAGCAGACTCAGCGAACTGTATGGCAACGGCGGCATTGATATAGACCACCTGCTCAATCGCTTTGTCGATATTCACAAGCGCGTTGTTGATGCTGTGGCGCTGCCGGTAGAAAGCTACGCGCTCAAGCATTTGGCCCGCTGGATGGGGTTCGAGTGGCGAGATGTTGATGCAAATGGGGCACAGTCGATTTGCTGGTATGACGACTGGCTGCGGACGGGCGATCGCACCTACCTCAACACCATCCTCCGCTACAACGAAGACGACTGCCAGGCCACCTACCGCGTCAAAGACTGGCTGGTAACATTTGCACAGGAGTTCTGGGACTGGAGAGAAGTCCCTACAGAAAGTCCCAATGACCTTTACCAAACCTACGAAAAAGAAGGGACAAGACTCCGAATTCCTACCGACCTATGATCGACCATGATCGGCTGTTCAAAGAATTGCTCTCGACTTTCTTCCTCGAATTCTTAGAACTGTTTCTCCCAGAGGTCGCGAGCTACCTTAAACCAGGGTCAATCACATTCCTCGACAAGGAAGTCTTCACCGACGTTACCGCAGGCGACAAATACGAAACCGACCTGCTCGCCCAAGTTCAGTTTCGAGGGGAACCCTCGTTTTTTCTAATTCACCTTGAAAATCAGGCAACTGCTAGAGCAACGTTCGGCAAACGGATGTTCCGCTACTTTGCCCGACTCTTTGAAAAGTACGACTATCTTGTCTACCCCGTCGTAGTTTTTTCCTATGACCAACCGAAAGTAGCTGCGCCCAACGAATTCAGAGTCGACTTTCCAGATTTTTCAGTCTTGAGCTTCAACTACCGAGTCATTCAGCTCAACCGGCTCAACTGGCAAGACTTCCTAAATACGCCCAATCCTGTCGCCTCGGCACTGATGGCTAAAATGAGCATCGTGCCCGCAGATCGGCCAAAGGTCAAAGCTGAATGCCTGCGATTACTCGTCACCCTAAAGCTTGACTCAGCTCGAATGCAGCTCATTTCCGGGTTTGTAGATACTTATCTGCGGCTGACACCTGAGGAAGAATCAGCGTTTAATATTGAAATAGCGCAGATAGCGCCCGAGGAAGATAAGGAGGAAGCCATGGAGATCGTAACTAGCTGGATGGAGCGAGGGATCGAACAAGGCCGACAGGAAGGCCGACAGGAGGGAGAGTCGAGACTGCTGCTGCGAATGCTGACGGTCACCCTAGGAGCGCTGCCGTCGGATCTGCAAAATCAAATTCAAGCGCTAACAGAAAATCAAATTGAGGCGCTAGGCGATCGCTTTCTCAGCATCACAACCTTAGATGATCTCTCCAACGCTCTCAACCAGGTCAAAGCGTCAGCGCCCGCAGAGACAGAAGCTTAAAACCGCAACCTACAGCGAGTTCAAAAACTTCAGCATCGCCTGCCGTCCTTCTTTCCCTAGGGCCATAAACGCCTGCTTCGCATCTTCTGCCTCGCCCCCGTGCCAAAGAATCGCTTCCTCAACCGTGCGCGCCCTGCCATCGTGTAAATATCCGGAGTAAGGAAGTACTGTCTGCGTCAGACCCAAGCCCCACAGCGGCGACGTGCGCCACTCCTGACCGGTCGCCTCAAAGTCTGGGCGATTGTCCGCTAAGGCCACGCCCATGTCGTGCAGCAACAAGTCGGTATAGGGCTGAATCGTCTGATGGGCCAGTGCCTTTACCGGTGCTGCGCCGGTCTTAATCGAAGTCAGGTGGCAAGCTGCGCAGTTGGCATCGGCAAAGCGCTTTTCGCCTTGTTGCACGACTGGATCATCCACCTGAGTCCGGGCGGGGACGGCTAGGGTTTGGGTGTAAAAAGCAGAGGCTTCTACCGTATCCGCATCAATCTCGGTCGTGCCGTCGTCGTTGGGCAGCAGTGGATTAGCAATGCCCATGTCGTGCGCGTAGGCCGTGGCGGTTTGTGAGAGCAGGTTAGCCGAGTTGGCTTTGAGGCCAAAGCGCCCTATGTCCATTCGCTGCTTCTCGAAGTTCCACACTCGGTTGAGGCGACCCGAGATGCCGTCATTGTTTTTGTCCGCTGGATCGGCGAGCGTTTGAAGTGTCTTCTCTGGAATGACTTCGAGTAAACCCACGCCAAAGACCGGGGGCGGAATTCTCAGCGAGGTCAGTAGATTTTCGCTGATGGGCCGGTTTTCACGGGTAGCGGATAGGAGAATTTGGGGCAATTCTCCTATGGAGAGGCGTGGCCAACGCAGCTCATATCCCTGGCCATCCGGATACTCACCGCTGACAGATTGCCACTCCAAAGCAACCTTTGCCTCAGGCTGTTCGCCGTACACTGCACTGTCTTGCAGCTGGGTGCCAATCACCGGATCGGGCACAACTCCTTCGGTTTTCACCTTCGGCCCGCTTGTGGCTGGCAAGCTGGTACGCACCAAAGCCTGCCCGAGCTGCGGCATTCCCCGGCCATTTTTGATATGACAGCCCGCGCAAGAGTTGTTGTTGAAGAGGGGGCCAAGCCCTGGGTGAACAGGCGCGGGTGCGGTGACAAACACCGCGTCAAAAGCGACGTCACCAGCAGCGTGTAGGTCCATCTCTTGGGCATTGAGGCCGGGAGCAGGCTGACTAAAGGCATGAGAAGATCGGTTGTAAAAGGTAGTTTCGCCACCTGCCCGATAGTTAGGAAGGGTTTGAGAGTTGTTGCCTTTTATGCCGATTGATAAGAGAGCGGCGATCGCAACGGCCACCAAAAACAACAGTCCATACGTCAGCCAGCGCTTAGGCAGGTGCGAGGAAGAGGAATCCATAGATACCGCGTTAAATTAGGGGAACGACTTCGTTTTCGATGGTGCTTTTTATCTGGAGAATGGCAGCGATCGCCTGCTCAATCTCATCTGCCGCCGCCGCGTCGGTCAGTGACGCTTCTAGAGGAGTGGGAACCGAATTGAGGGCGCTATCGGCAGCGGCAAACTGTTCTTTCACCTTTTTGTCCAAAGCTGGGTCGCGCGCTGCGACATAGGTGCTGATACTGGCCTTGGCTATCGTGCCTGTCTCCGGAAACTGACCGAGATAGCCGTTTTCAGCACTCTGTAAATTACTCTTCAGGTCGTTGATGGTTTGAGCGCTAAAGCGACTCTCTAGCCCCTCAGTGTCCTGCGCTGAAAAGGGCGCCTCTAGCTTTTCCTCACCGACTTCAGTCAGGCTGTCGATAATGCCTGACACCAGCTCCTGACCAGCCGCCGCCGTCGTCGGATACACCTGATTGTCGGCACTCCCCGCACTGGCAAAAACGCTTTCATAAGCGGGCTGACCATCGATGCCTTCCGTCCAGCTAGCTAACAGGGCATCGGCAGACGTATTGAGGTCTTGCCCCAGTGCCGGTAGATATTGCCGTTCGCGCGCTGTAAATTCACTCACCTGTTTGCTAGCGTCCGTGCCAAACAAGATGTATTCAATCGAATGCATACCGCGCTCAGTGTCTTGCAGCTGGGCGACGCCCTCTTCGGTGAGCGGCTCGTCACTCGCCAATATTTTCTCAATGTCGGTTTGATTGACCGGCCAAGAGTCCATTGCTCCATCAAATCCCAGTGAACCAGCCGGGCCAAATGCAAAAGTTTCCGTTTGCTCCCACGAAATGCGCGCCTTTGTCCAGGCATCGCGAGCGGCATTCAAGGTGGCCTCAGTAGGATTCGCTGCGAAGGCGTCGATTGCCTGAGCCAGGGTTGCTGTATAGCTAGCGTACTGCTCGTACTTAGGGACGACAACTTTGTGGGTAAATTCAGAGATGACGGTGTCGTTGTCAAAGGTATTTGCCCATTTCAAGCTTTCATTAGTGGCTGCACCTTCGCCACCTTCACCACCCTCGCTACTTTCTATCTTTTCGCCGGTAGTTGTTGTCCCTTCGCCGCTTTCAGGTGGGGTACAGGCACTAAACAAAGACGCTGCTAAGCCTAGGGACAAGAACAACTCTGTCGCTTTTATCTTTCCAGCCATATCTCTCCGTGGATCAATGATGGCACCTATCTTACAGTAATGAGACTCACTATCAATAAATTCGACGAATGGGATAGAATCTATTTCAATAAATGCACTTGAACGTTCGAAACCAAGGCTGAGAAAGCAGCATTTCCGACGTGTTTCAAGAGTATTTTGATTAGAACTCCCTATTCGCAACGAATCTTTTCGTCGATAGATGTAACCACTCTATCCAGCAGTAGAGAATAGATACGGATAAATAAAGCGGACAAATGCTGAGGTGATTTCCTAAAACGAGCATTTATCCTCTCAGCATTTGTCAAAAATCAGTTTGACAAAGCGCCCTCTACTCCGCACAATGGAGATCGCCTTGTGAGGGGAGCTAGCGCTTCCTGACAGCGAGGGCCTGTAGTTCAATTGGTTAGAGCACCGCCCTGTCACGGCGGAAGTTGCGGGTTCGAATCCCGTCAGGCCCGTTAAAATCCGCCAAACATCAGATTTCGACGGTGCCGCCATACTTCACCGGTAGCTGGTCTTCGACAGGCAGACCCATCACCTGGCTGTACAGATTGATGTACTCGACCGCTGACTTCTCCCAGCTCAGATCCTCACTCATGGCTCGCCGCTGTAAGGCTTCCCACTGGGGCTTGAAGCGATAGGCTTCGGAAGCCCGCACCATGGAGGTAAAGAGATCTAGCGCTTCGTAGCGGTCAAAGCAGTAGCCAGTGCCGAGCTCATTGATCGGATCATTGTGGCTAACGGTATCCACCAGTCCCCCAGTGCGCCGCACAATTGGCACGCAGCCATAGCGCATCGCGATCATCTGGCTGATGCCACAGGGCTCGAAGCGAGAAGGCATTAGAAAGGCGTCGCAGCCCGCATAGACCTTTCTAGAAAGGGTGTCGTTGTACATAATGTAGGCAGAAGCGCGGCCTGGGTAGCGGGCAGCCAGCTCCCACAGCTGGTTTTCGTAGTAGCGATCGCCCGTTCCCAAAACCAAAAACTGCGCATCTGAATAAGCCAGATAGCGATCCATCGTCTGTAAGATCAGATCGATGCCCTTTTGCTCCACCAGCCGGCTCACCAGACCGATTAAAAAGCCATCTGGATTTTCAGTGAGGCCCATCTCTTTTTGGATGACAGCCTTGTTCTTAAGGCGCTTATCGAGCGTTTTAGCCGTAAAGGTATGCTCGATTTTGGTATCCGTCGCCGGGTTAAACGACTTCACATCAATGCCATTGACAATGCCGCTCAGCTTCCCACTGATGAACGACAGTAACCCTTCCAACTTTTCGCCATATTCAGGCGTTTTGATCTGCTCAGCGTAGGTTGGCGACACCGTATTTACTCTGTCGGCATACTGTACCGCTGCTGCCATTGTGTTGTGTCCCTGCATAAACCAAGGGCACCAGGTAATGCGCTCCAGCTTCCAGCGCCACGGCCCCTGATAGGCCAAATTGTGAATGGTAAAAACTGTGCCAATGTCAGAAGTCTCGTGCATCCATACCGGCAGCATTCCGGTGTGCCAGTCATGGCAGTGAATGATATTGGGCTTCCAGTAATTCCAGGCAAACTCAGCTGCGCCGTTGGCAAAGAAGGTGAAGCGCCAGTCTTCATCGTCGCCGCCGTAAATAATGCCGTTGTCAAAGCACGGATGACCAAAGAGGTATAGCGGTACGTCCGTATCTGGCAACTTGGTCTCGTATACGGCAAATGAATTGAACATTGCCTTCCCCCACCAAACCGGCTCCCCTGGCACCGAGAGCTTGTCTGCCATCAGGTTGTAATAGGGCATAAATACGCGCACATCGTGGCCCATGGCCCTCAAGACGGCAGGTAGGCTGCCTACGACGTCGCCCAGACCACCAACTTTTGCAAGCGGCGCAGCCTCAGCCGCCACAAATAAAATTCGCATATTACGCCCTAAGTAAATACTTTGTGTTTATAAGTTTCAAGTCTATAGCGATTTGACCCGCGCTTTAGCTTGCCGGTTGAAGCGCTACCACATTTTTATTGGCGAACGATTTGAGCCACAGAGGGTCTCTTAAATACAGCAAACGGCCCGTGTTACCAGGCCGTTTGTTTGCGAGCGATCGCTTATTGAGTCACATCTGCGGGCGGTGCAGGCACTTCGCCATCACCCAGGTCATCTAGCACAATCTCGCGCTGACCGGGTACGTGCGTTTTCATATGGTTGTGCTGCTGCTCATTGAGGCTTTTGAGCTGCCTTACCGCCGCATCAAAGGCATCGCGAATAATCGATTCTAGAGGCGGATACTGCACGCCTTCATCAGGGCTCTTGTCGACGACTACCTCACGATTTTCAGGGACCGTGATGTCGAGGCGCACTCTGTAAGGTGAGCCATGGGCAGGGTGATCATGTGCCTTTTCTATAGAAATTCGACAGCTGCTGACTTGGTCGTAGACTTGCTCTAGCTTGGCAATCTTTTCGGTAATTAGGCTTTCCAGGGCATCTGTCTTGGGGACACCTCGATAAGAAATTTCGGGCGGAACTCTCATAGTTTGATTAGGACTCTTTAGGTTGATACTTTTCTATTTTCAAGAACATCTGGAGATAAAACATCTATCAGAAGAGGACTTCACCGCTCTTGAAGATTCTGCCCCGAAGGGCCTGCTATTACAAATGGAATTTGAATTCTTTTGGCTCAAACCGCTTCCGGTTTGGGTGCGGGGATTCAATTGGACCTACGACCGGTTGTGAGCGTTGATTTCATCCAAGATCGCTTGAGCGCCCTGGCCGCGCAGGCGTTGAGCGAGTTCGCGGCCCATCTCTTCGGCGGTTTGGGGCGAGCCAGTGACCACATCTCGAATCAGCTGCTGCCCGTCTAGGCTCGCGACGATGCCCGTCAGCGTCAGGGTATCGCCTTCGATCAGCGTGTTCACCCCAATCGGTACCTGACAACCGCCTTCTAAATCGCGCAGGAAAGCCCTTTCTGCATAGCAGCGTTGAGCGGTCGGCTCGTGCTCCAGCACCTTCAGCAGAGAGAGAATATCGCTGTCGCCGGTTCGACACTCAATGCCTAGCGCCCCCTGTCCGACCGCATGTAAAGAAATATTAGCGGGGAGGACTTGGTGAATGCGATCACTCATCCCCAGTCGGTTCAGCCCGGCTGCTGCCAGCACAATCGCATCGTACTCACCTTCGTCGAGCTTACGCAGGCGAGTATTTACATTGCCCCGGATATCTTTGAATTGAAAATGAGGGTGGTGATGGCGCAATTGCGCCAAGCGCCGTAGAGAAGAAGTGCCAATTACCGCACCTTCGGGCAGGGTATCAAGCTGCTTATCTTTATGCTGAGCATGAACCACTAGCGCGTCAGCCGGATCTTCACGCTCAGTGATGCAGCCCAGCATCAGTCCATCTGGTAAATTTGTCGGCAAATCCTTGAGCGAATGCACAGCGAAGTCAATATCGCCGCTGAGCATATCGTCCTCTAGCTCTTGGGTAAAGAGGCCCTTGTCGCCGATCTTCGAGAGCGCCACGTTGAGAATTTTATCTCCCTGGGTTTCCATCGTGGACACTTCAAAAGTGATATCGGGAAAAGCGCGGCTCAGCTCAGCCTGTACCCAGTGAGTTTGCACCAGGGCTAGCTGGCTTTTACGAGAACCAATCCGAACGGTACGAGTGGCAACATTAGAAGACATACGAAGGCGGGCATTTGCTATGGTGTTCTAGCTGAAAACAGCGCAAGATCACAAGCCTACCGCAATTGGAGCCTGCTTTGAAGCGGCCAAACACTACGGTGACCGGTTGTGTTCTAAGGCTTGCGTAGAGGGATACGCCTCCGCAAGTGTTACAAAGCGCCTGACA
>JBARVU010000026.1:0-10188 GCA_049646425.1 Phormidesmis sp.
TTTTCCCAGTCTGATTCACTTACCTCGGGGCTCTGCCGAGTTGATGACTCTTTCATTCGCTTAATCTAACAGCTTTTCTTGCCGATTCTTCGCCACACAACTTAACATACCCCCTGAATCATTACGATGGAACAGGCTGCGCCTCAGGCAAATTATGCTAGGGCCAGGCTCTCGCTTCAGGGCGCACGCCAACACTTCTCTCAGAGTCTCGCGCCACTAGCCATTACGACCCCAACTATCCGCCAGCGGTTGTTTGCTCACCTGCTTAAAGCGGTCGCTTCAGACTTACTTCCACTTCGGCCTGACCGACATGAACCCAGAGTGGTGAAACGCAGCCCCAAACCTTTTTCCCGAATGCGTCAACCTCGCGCCGTCCTCAAAGCCAAGCTGGCTGCTTGATTCAGCTTAAGTCAGTGCCATTGATCTATAGTCGGATGCAGGATTAAAAATACGGCATCTGCCATCTTGATCGCTCACCAGCATGAGAATCTTAGGTGGAAAAAGCACTGGATCAACCCAAAGTTCCAGGAATTTCCAGGTTTTAGCTTGTTCTGCGAGGACTGGTGCGTGAGATTCCATGATACTCACCTGTTGCGTTCACAATTTTAATCTCGCCGTAGCAAAGAGGGGTTTGGATCCCGTCTGCTCTAATAATGTAGCCGATCGGCTCAGAAAAGTAGCGTCCGTATCGTTCGTAATTATCCTCTTCATCCTCGATTTCGGTTCGCTCTCCATCCTCAGTGATCGCCTGCGTGACTCGTTTTAGGGTTTCGAGATCATTGAATGTAGGAAAGGTTCGGTGGCCGACGAGATGCATGGCGCTTATCTTATGAATGGTAACAGATCGAATTCTTGACGGATATCTAAAAGAGACCGACCAAGCAACGGTTCAAGCGCTAGAAATGGCAGCAGCTTTTGACGGTTTCGAGTTTTGAACCAAATTGGGATTAGCTCTAAAATCACGCTAGGAAGCACTCGCAAAATTGCGCTGTAAAGCCAGCGTACCCCTTTCTTTTCGATCAGATCTGCATACATTACATCCACAGCAGGGGAATTTTTCATCGTTAGATATTTGCGAAACGTACATTCACTTGTCCACCAAGACAAGGGCAGGAGCTTTAGCTCGTCGTACATTCCTGTGTCACAGCCATAAATTACGTGGTGCAGGTCATGGGCCTGCAATATTTTCGCAAAGTCGGGAGGTTGGGTTGATGGATGGGTGACGTGCGGATTGAGCGCGTAGTACTCTAATAGCCCCTCTTGCAGGGATTGAGTGCTCTGTATATCCATGTATTGAGGGTGCTGACTCATCATCTTGTTCCGATACGATACTGTATCGTAAATTATAATACGACTCATGAAGGATGCCAAAAAGAAATCGCCCGGAAGACCTCGCAGCGCCGCTTCTCATCAGGCAATGCTGCAAGCTACGTTGGAGCTGTTGGGAAAAGTTGGCTATGAGGCAATGAGTATTGAGGCGATCGCCTCCCTCGCCAAGGTCGGCAAAACAACCATCTATCGGCGCTACAGCAGCAAAGAAGAACTGGCTGCCGATGCGATTGAAAGCATTCGGGAAGAGATACTAATTCCTGATACAGGAGACCTTTGGCGCGATATGGATGCACTCCTAGAGAACGCTGCAAAAATTACCCTTACTCCACTGGGACGACAGGCGATCGCTATGATTATCAGCAGCGCGGCAAGCAACGCCAGATTTGCTCAGATCTACTGGGAGAAGTATCTTCAGCCGCGACGACAAGCCTTCGCTATTATCATCGAGCGGGCAAAGGCCAGAAACGAAGTTCAATCCGACTTAGATGCAGGATTGGTTTTCGACGCGATCAGCGGCATCATGCTCTATGCACTGATCTTCCCACCCACATCAGAATCTTGGACGAACTACGTCCGTCGCACCTTAGCGTTACTCTTTAAACAAGCGTTAATTTGAATCAGCTTTAGCCATGCAACTCGATGCCCGCGTTCCTGACGGCCCTCTCCCCGAAAAGTGGGGCAGCTTCAAAGACCACTGCCAGCTTGTCAACCCTGGCAACAAGCCCAAACATACCGTGCTGGTAGTTGGCACCGGACTGGCAGGGGCATCCGCCGCCGCGACATTGGCTGAGCAAGGCTACCGGGTCAAAAGCTTTTGCATCCAAGACTCGCCGCGCCGCGCGCATAGCATTGCCGCGCAGGGAGGCATCAATGCCGCGAAGAACTATCCCAATGATGGCGACAGCGTCTGGCGGCTGTTTTACGACACGATCAAGGGCGGCGACTATCGCTCGCGGGAAGCCAACGTCTACCGGCTAGCGCAAATCAGCAACCAAATTATTGACCAGTGCGTGGCGCAAGGAGTGCCGTTTGCCCGCGAATATAGTGGTCTGCTGGCAAATCGGTCTTTTGGCGGGGCGCAGGTTTCCCGGACGTTTTACGCGCGCGGCCAAACCGGTCAGCAGCTTTTGCTAGGGGCCTATGGGGCGATGATGCGGCAGGTGGCGGCAGGGCGGATTGAGCTGTTTCCCAGGCGGGAAATGCTGGATTTGGTGGTGGTGGAGGGGCAGGCGCGAGGGATTGTGGTGCGCAATTTGCTCACCGGAGAATTCGAGCGCTACGCGGGAGACACGGTGGTGCTCTGCTCGGGTGGCTACAGCAATGTGTACTACCTTTCGACCAATGGTAAGAATTCCAATGTGACGGCGGCCTGGCGGGCTCATAAGCGAGGGGCACTCTTTGCCAACCCCTGCTTCACACAGATCCATCCGACCTGTATTCCGGTATCTAGCGAGTTTCAGTCGAAGCTGACCCTGATGAGCGAAAGTCTGCGCAATGATGGGCGGGTGTGGGTGCCGAAAAAGGCCGGGGATAGTAGAGCACCTCAGGACATTCCCGAGAGCGATCGCGACTACTACTTAGAAACCCGCTATCCCACCTTTGGCAACTTAGTGCCGCGCGATGTCGCTTCTCGCAATGCCAAGCAGGTAATTGACGAAGGTCGGGGTGTTGGGGCGACCGGGCTGGCGGTGTATTTGGACTTTCGGGAGGCGATCGCCGCTCAGGGCAGACCCGCCATCGAAGCCCGCTACGGCAACCTGTTTGAAATGTATCAGCGCATCACCGGCGAAGACCCCTACGAGCGGCCCATGCGCATCTACCCAGCGGTGCACTACACCATGGGCGGGCTGTGGGTGGACTACCATCTGATGAGTACGGTGCCGGGTCTGTTTGTATTAGGAGAAGCGAACTTTTCTGACCACGGTGCAAATCGGCTCGGAGCCAGTGCGCTGATGCAGGGACTGGCGGACGGCTACTTTATCATTCCGTATACGCTGGGTAACTATTTGGCAACGACGACTTTGCCAGCGGTCGATACGGATGGCGATGCCTTTGCTGAAGCCGAAGCCTCAGCCAGAGCCCGGACGCTGAAGCTGCTGAGCATTAAGGGCGATAGAACCGTGCTGGACTTTCACCGGGAGTTAGGACACCTGATCTGGAATGGGGTGGGGATTAGTCGCGATCACCCCACGCTCAAGCAGACAATAGAGGACGTGCGATCGCTCCGAGCTGAATTCTGGCAAAATCTGCGCGTTCCCGGCGAAGATAACACGCTCAACAAGAATCTGGAGTTTGCCAGTAGAGTCGCCGACTTCATGGAACTTGGGGAAGTGATGGCTCGCGATGCCCTCGCCCGCGAAGAGTCCTGCGGCTGTCACTTTCGCGAAGAGTTTCAAACCGCCGACGGGGAAGCCCAGCGCCGGGACGAGCAGTTTGCTATCGCTGCGGCCTGGAAATATCGGGGCGATGAACAACCGCCCGAGCGCGTTACCGAAACGCTAGCATTTAGAGACGTAAAGCTTACTCAGCGTTCCTATCAATAAAATCTGGAAATGAAAATCAATTTGAGAGTCTGGCGACAGGCTAGCCCCCAGTCGCCAGGTGCTTTTGTCAGCTATACCGTAAACGACATTCAGCCCGACCTCTCTTTTTTGGAGGTGTTGGATATTCTGAACGAGCAGCTCATTGCCGAAGGTGCGCTACCGGTCGAATTTGATCACGACTGCCGGGAGGGGATCTGCGGCTCCTGCGGCATGATGATTAACGGCCAAGCGCATGGCTCTCAGCAGCGCACGGCTGTCTGTCAGCTCTACATGCGCCACTTTCAAGATGGCGACACGGTGACCCTGGAGCCCTGGCGAGCGAAAGCTTTCCCTGTGATCAAAGATTTGGTTGTCGATAGATCAGCTTTTGATCGGATCTCGGCGGCAGGTGGCTATATTTCAGTGAAAACGGGCGTGGCTCCCGATGCGAATGCGGTGCTGGTGCCTAAGCCGGATGCGGATAAAGCCTTTGACTATGCGACCTGTATCGGCTGCGGGGCCTGTGTGGCAGCCTGCCCGAATGCGTCGGCTTCCCTGTTTACGGCGGCGAAAATTTCTCATCTGGCGCTAATGGCTCAGGGCAAGCCAGAGCGTCAGCAGCGCGTGGTGAAAATGACTGAGCAAATGACGGCTGAGGGCTTTGGTGACTGCTCTAACCACGGCGAATGTCAGTCGGTCTGTCCGAAGGGGATTTCGATTGCGGCGATCGCCCAAATGCGCCGTGAATACATCCGCGCTAAACTGCCCTTTGGCTAAACAATCTATGAACCTGTAGGTTTCTTTAAGGACAGCGAACGATGGCAGCGATTGAGGCAATCTATACAGATGGCGCTTGCTCTGGTAACCCAGGACCAGGGGGTTGGGGCACCCGCATAGAATTTGCCGATGGTCAGGTGCATGAGCTGGGGGGGCACGATGCTGCCACCACGAATAATCGGATGGAAATGCAGGCAGCGATCGCTGCTTTAGAATTCCTCACCACCGACGATATTGAAAACTCACTGGTCACGCTGCACACCGACAGCGAATATCTCAAAAACGGTATCACCAAGTGGATCAAAGGCTGGAAGCGTAAGGGGTGGAAAACCTCTGCTGGTAAAGCCGTATTAAATAAAGATTTATGGCAACAGCTCGATCAGCTCACTCAGACTTTGAGCGAAACTAGTCTCAAAATCGACTGGCGCTACGTTCGCGGCCATGCAGGCAATCCTGGCAACGAACGCTGCGACGAAATCGCCCGAGCCTTTACTCATAACCAACCCATCGGTTTAAAGCAGTTCAAACTATCTACTAAAGCCAACCCGACCACTGCCAAAACGGTCACAGATCCTAGCCAAAATGAACCAGAAGATACCTTGAACCATAAAGGATTGTCACTGAGTAGCCCAGACATAAATAACGACGTTACAAAGGAACCATTCTCGATAACAGCGCTAAAATTCGATGAGAACGCCTCTGAGGAAGGAAATCAGGTAATGGCTATCGCAGATTTAAAGAGTAGTAGCCCGCCAGAGGTGAGCAGAATAGAGCGACTCAAGAACGCCTTAAAGACGCTACAGGTGACTGACGAGCTGGCTAAGCAGGGCTATTTGATCACCAGCGCAGAGCTGGCCGATCTGATGGATGTGAATGCCAGCGCAGTCACCAGCCGAGGCGACTACTGGGCATGGCGCAACTGGACAGTTTCGCGCATTCGTCGGGAAGGTAATCAAATTCTATGGCAGCTCGAACGGATTGACGAATAGGCAGCGGGTTAGGTAAAAGACCCTAACGTGCGCCCGCCGATCAAATGCAGGTGCAGATGAAAAACCGTTTGCCCGGCATTCTCGCCAGTGTTGATCACGACTCGATAATCCGGATCGACCTTTTCCTGCCGGGCAATTTCGCTGACTGCAAATAGCAAGTGACCTAAAAGTGCCTTATCTTCTGCCTGAGCTTCTGACAGTTTGGCAATCGGCTTTTTGGGAATCACCAGAATATGGGTCGGCGCTTGGGGCGTAATGTCGCGAAAGGCCAGGCAGAGATCGTCCTCATAGACAATATCAGCAGGAATTTCGCGGCGGATGATTTTACTGAAAACAGTGTCTTCGCTCATGGGTTGAGTATAGGAGGCAGAGATGGAGGGCTACGAGGCACGATAGAGATCTCCAAAGCAGAAATGTCTAAAGTGCCTGATGTGACAGCCCTAATTCTATCGGCCTACTGATTCAAATGACTTTTCAATTTCTATTGAAACTAATCTATTGCAAAGTCTGCGCTGAGAATGAGACCAGCGTCTCCCATAACGCTGCCGACGTTGAAAGCGATGGGTAAATCTATTCCCCAATCAAAATTGCCTTCCGCGTCGATCAGTTCACCAATGATCGGAAGTGAGTCTAGCGCTAGTCCGGCTGGTTCAGTTGGAGATTGAGCGATCGCAAAATCGGTATTGATAGTGTGAGCGATCGCCTCCAGACTATCGATCCGACTTTCGATCTCAACCGTCCGGGCCTCTAGCGGCAGCAGGAATTCTACTGACAGCTCGGGCAAAGTCTCGGTCTGAGCCGCAGCTTCCTGAGCGCAGACTCTAGTCGATACAGAGTGAACAAGACAAAAGGTAAATGCACCGGCAACCATACGATAGATAGACTTGTTTAGCATAATGGTGACAGCCGGTAGTGAGGATGACCCGCTCAGCCTACCCAGAAACACCTAGTCCAGATACGCTGTCAATCGTTAGTACCCTACACCAGAGTCAAACCATGGAGACACCCTTAGCCTACACACCGCCCAAAGTCTGGCAATGGGAGACCAAGAGCGGCGGAACCTGGGCCAGCACTAACCGTCCCGTCGCTGGCCCGACCCATGACCAAGAACTGCCGGTAGGACAGCACCCGCTTCAGCTCTACTCACTGGCAACCCCAAACGGGCAAAAGGTCACCATAATGCTAGAAGAACTCCTGGCCATGGGTATTGCCGAAGCCGAATACGACGCCTACCCAATCAAAATCAACGAGGGCGATCAGTTTGGCAGCGGCTTCGTCGCTGTAAATCCCAACTCCAAAATTCCAGCTTTGGTAGATCGCAGCACAACCCCCCCAACCCGCGTTTTCGAATCAGGGTCTATCTTGCTGTATCTGGCGGAGAAATTTGGCGCGCTGCTGCCGACCGAGCCCGCGCAGCGGACAGAATGCCTGTCCTGGCTCTTCTGGCAGATGGGCTCAGCGCCTTATGTTGGAGGCGGTTTCGGGCACTTTTATAGCTACGCGCCGATCAAGATCGAATACTGCATTGATCGCTTCACTATGGAGACTAAGCGTCAGCTCGACGTCCTCAATCGACAGTTGGAAGACAAACCCTACATCTGCGGTGACGCATACACCATCGCCGATATTGCGATTTGGCCCTGGTATGGGGCGCTAGTGTTAAACCGCGCCTACGAGGCCGCTGAGTTCCTAGAGGCTCAGTCTTATACTCATGTAGTGAAATGGGCGAAACAAATCGACGCCCGACCAGCGGTGCAGCGCGGACAGATAGTCAACCGAACGTGGGGACCGCCCGAAGAACAGCTTCCTGAGCGCCACGCGGCCAGCGACTTTGGAAACTGAACTCAGGACAAGCTCGGGGGTGCGAAGTAGAGGCGCGTCTAAGCTAGTTGAACAGCCCACAGACTAATCACTTGGCTCAGGCTGTGGGCTGAGCCTATTGAAGGGCTATGATAGAAGTATTGTGGTGCGATCAGCGACTCGTCCGATTGGGCTTGGTTGGGTCGCAAGTTTCTCTCTAACAAGTAGTTATAAGGCTGTGCCCAATAAGCTCTTTTATTGAATGAACTGTCTTGAGTACCGCGCAAACTATGCCACATTTGCTCAGCTACCCCTCCCGCGCGAAATATGGGATACGCCGGAATGGTCGGCCTGGATGGATCACTCCTATGACTGTGATGAATGCTTCGATTGGTCACTTGCTCAGCAGGTGATCGAACGTGGGCATAATCCTCACTTGTTTCCGTGTATCCACATTGCCGAGCAAGTAACGAAAACCTGTGAACAACACCCTAACCCGTATGACTGTCCTGACATCTTGATCGTCTACGAGCCGCGATTTGATGAATACTCAATTCCCATTCGCGATAGCGGATCCTCTACAATTCGCTTTTGTCCGTGGTGCGGGATAAAACTTCCTGTTCCAAAACGTGATCGCTGGTTTCAAGAACTGGAATCCTTGGGGTACGATGATCCTATTCAGCAAGATATTCCTGAAGAATACCTTACTGACGCTTGGCATAAAAAAGACACCTGACGATCCGTTGTGCCGGATTCCTAAATGGAGATCGACATATCAACTCAAGTAAGATGAGGGCTGGAGATGACCAAAGAATTAAGAATCACAAGAAGCTTTCAACAGGTTTCTGTATGAGGTCTGCAGTCGCGATATTGATTGCTGAGAGAGCTCGGGTGATTGTTGATGCGCAGACTGATCAGATGTTGTATCCCTTATTTGCAAAAGGAAGATAGCAGTGCTTGTTACTTTAGAATTACCCTCAGAATTAGAGGATGAAATGTCTCTTGAAGCGTCCCAACTAAGGTTGCCTTTGACAGAATATATCTTACGAGTTCTTCTGTTTCGGCCCTTTCTTCAAAGTCCTCCAAAAACAGGTACAGAACTTGTTAGCTGCTGGGAAAGCAGCGGAGTTATCAACTCTCGCCCTGATATTACTAACAGCCAAGAATATGCTCGTAGCTTACGTCGTGAAGCTGAAATTCGTGATCGAACTTAGGTAGCTGCATGTATCTTCTCGATGCCGATATTTTTATTGACATTCAAAGGGGTTTCACACCTACTTTAGTACGGACAGTACAGAGATTACCGGTCGGACTCACATACCTTGTTGAGCCCATCCAAAATCAAAGGAGATAAAACTATGCCTTATCAGGAACGCATAACCCTTGAACCTGGAAAACGAAGCGGTAAACCCTGCATCCGAGGAATGCGGATCACCGTTTACGATGTGCTGTCCTACTTGGCCTCGGGCATGACCTATCAAGAAATCCTCGAAGACTTTCCATATCTGACTCAAGAAGATATCCTAGCCTGTCTCAGCTATGCCGCTGATCGCGAACACCAAACCCTGTTCGTTCAGGCATGAATTGGAATACTGCCCCAAACTTGGGCTTCGATAAAAAGGTCGTGTTTTCGCGTTTCGTCGGTTCGCCATTCCTCAGCAGGTATTCCAACCTCATCAATGATTTTGCCGATTTTGGTCGTATTAAACACCTGCGCGTGATATTCGGGGTGGTAGAACACTTTGTCCTGATATTTCCTGAGCAAGTAGCTCACCACGCTGTCGGGACAGGTGATGCTGACCTGGCTAATCTCAAAAGCTGTTAGCGGAATTTGAATAGCGCTGCTTTCTCTATTGAATCCTTCCTCGATCCAGGTTGCTCTTTCAACTACAAAGTAAGCTGAGTGCCTCTCGTCAGGGATATTGAAACAAATTGAGGTCTTGAATGAAGCGGTAGTCGCGCTGGTTCTTACTCAGCAGCCCTATGTTGTGGCACAAGGCAGTCGCCCCGATTAAAGCGTCAGGAATCAATAGTCCGTGGCTAAGCGCATAGGCTTCAATAAGTTCGGTAGTTCGCACCGATATTGATTCGCTCAGCGGTTTGACTTCGAACTGTGCCATGAATGTATTGAGGGCCCGCTGCTCAGCTTTGTTCCGACAGCCGATGACTAGTTCCATAATGGTAACTACAGAAACGCACAGAATATAGTTCTGACTCTCAGCGACCAAACGCTTCTTAGCAGCTTCGTCGTTGCTAGTAACATCGATAAGGATATCAGTGTCGATGAGTAGATCAGCCATGCTACCTTCGCCACTGTTGGGTTCTGATCTGTCGTACCCAGGCTATGCTGTTCTGCATTTCTGGGCGATCGCTCCACATCCCGACAAAAGGCTGATCGTCGAAAGTGAGCAGCCTAGGCGACTTATGCTGACTCATCCGATGTCTCTGCTTCAAAAAACTGACGAAATCAATAATCGTCTGCTGAGCTTCTTCCGGTAGCGATGTGACATCTTCCTGTAGACGACTGAGATCTGACATGGATTTTTCCCTCCTAATTGCGTAGTTCGGTAGTGCTAGCCGGATTAAAGACTTCTAGCAGTTCGATTTTTGAAGGAACCTGCTCACCCGCTGTCGGAAGAAGCTATTCATGTCACTATCTGAGCTACCTGGGAAAAGTGACACGAATAGAAAAGGCTGACTGAAGGCTCCTGGGAATTACATTATTCTCAATATGGCGCTGATCGAATCTTCTCAGTAAACTCGTGTAC
>JBARVU010000027.1:0-11044 GCA_049646425.1 Phormidesmis sp.
ACTGGACATAGGGGCAACCTAGCTCCTGCATATAATAGTCACCGTCCGGCTCTCCTAAGACGGGTTCAAAGGGGTTAGCGTCTACCGGCGTAAAAATGCCGCTGCCGCTTTCTGTGACAAAGGGATCGACAAGCCCTAGCTGCTGGCGAATGAGTTCGACCTCAGTGCGATCACGCTCCGTAAACACAATCACCGGAATTCCCTTCGCCTTGAGCTGAGCCATTAGGGGCTGTAATACTTCGCAGTCCTCTAGAGAATTCAAAAGCACGCCGTCTAAAGCCGTCAAAATAATCTGGTCAACCATACCGCTTGCGCTTGTCCATCTACGCTTCTGTGCCAATCCCATTATGTGGATAAACTGGAGTGGTTCAGCATCTATTCAATCTGTAAAGAAGCGAGCCACCTAGGAGGAGCGCACCTGTGCATCAGTCAATGGTCAAGATTGCCGTCATTGGCGATGTTCACGACCTGTGGGAACAAGCAGATAACGATGCGCTCAAACACCTCGGAGTCGATCTGGCCCTATTTGTAGGGGACTACGGCAATGAAGCTGTTGAAGTCGTCAGGCGCGTCGCCGCAGCCGACCTGCCCAAAGCCGCTATCTTGGGTAACCACGACGCCTACTACTCAGCGAGCAATAAAGGCATCCAGAATTGTCCTTACGACCGCAGAAAAGAAGACTGGGTTCAGCTGCAAATGGATCTGCTTGGAGAAGATCATGTCGGCTTCAGCAAAAGAGAATTTCCTCAGTTTGACATCACGGTCGTTGGCGGCAGACCATTTAGCTGGGGTGGCTCCAAGTGGCGCTACCGAAAATTCTATCGCGACCGGTTCGATGTTAGAAACTTTGATGAATCGCTTGATTTGATTCTTGCCGCTGCCGATGAAGCCGAAAATGGCATCCTTATTTTCGTGGGTCATGTCGGCCCTTATGGCCTCGGCGCCCAGCCCGAAGATCCCTGTGGCAAAGACTGGGACGACAAAGGCGGTGACTACGGCGATCCAGATTTTGCCGAAGCAATAGCGCTCACTCAGCAGTCCGGCAGGCGGGTTCCGCTAGTCGCTTTCGGCCATATGCACCACAAGCTCAAAAACGCTGACCGGCTACGTCGGCGAGTTGTCACTGATCCGACCGGCACGCTTTACTTCAATGCTGCCAACGTTCCCCGCATTGAAAAAACCGCCGCCGGCCATCAGCGCAGCTTCTCACTCGTCACGCTTGACCAAGGCCGTGTTGAGTCCATTGTTCTTTTGTGGCTAAATTCAGCCTTTGAAAAAATCTCTGAAGAGATTCTCTACGAAGCCCCTTAGCAGTAAAAAGCATCGGTAAGACTGCGCTACTTAGCGCTAGACGGGTCGGGCAAATCAAGCTAATATAGCCAAGCCTATCAAGGATGCTGGCAGCATTTCTGATATTGCTTTGGAGAGGTGGCAGAGTGGTCGAATGCGCTCGACTTGAAATCGAGTGTGCCGAAAGGTACCGTGGGTTCGAATCCCACCCTCTCCGTTTGAACTGCATTGGCGGCAACTGCTTCAGGCCGAAGCCCCCCTCGATGAACTGGCGCTACTGAAGAGTTAAAAGCACCCTTTCAATCTTTCAATAGTTGGCATTGCCCAGAAATAGGGTCACTGTTAGTAGCCATATTCCCGTGGGATGCGAAACTAAACATGACGTCGAAGAAGGGTGAGCTAAAAATCCAGTGAAAATATCTGTCTATCACACGCCTGAGGAAGTTCCCACAGGTAGCTTGCCCGACTGTGCGATCGCCATCGATGTTCTCAGAGCCACCACCACAATGGCGGCTGCTTTTAAGGCTGGAGCCGAAGCCATCCAAGTCTTTAGCGATTTAGATGAACTCCTTAAAGTCAGCGATGACTGGCCGAGTCCAAAACGTATTCGAGCAGGCGAACGCGGTGGACAAAGGGTCAAAGGCTTCGACTTAGGAAATTCACCGCTCGACCATTCACCTGATCGCACTCAGGGGAAGCGGTTGTTTATGAGCACGACTAATGGCACTCGCTGCCTCCAACGCATTCAAGATGCGCCTCTGGTCTTAACCGCTGCCCTCACCACCCGTCAGGCCACTGTTGACTATCTACTCTCTCGTCTGCCTAATACCGTTTGGCTAGTCGGCTCTGGATGGCAAGGTGAGTACTCCCTCGAAGACACCGTTTGCGCAGGGGCGATTGTTCAAGGTGCGATGGCACAATTGGCGAGCCATGCGACTGGATCTCAGTCTAGCTATATTGATATTGCCGGAAACGATGCCGCGATCGCAGCTAGCAGCCTCTACCTACAGTGGCAAAACCAGCTTTCCCAGCTACTGCATCACGCCAGCCATGGACAGCGCCTGCTTCAGCAAAGCAACACCGCTGACATTGACTACTGCGCCCAGCTAGACATTCTCGATATCGTCCCGGTTCAGCAAAGCCCAGGGGTCTTAGTCTGCAGCTAATGCTTGAGGGGCTATAAATACACTGTCCTACCACTCTCGGAAGCCCGCCGTAGGGCGTCTCCTACCGTCAGAGCATACACACTCTCGGCGGCACTCACGTACAGAGGCGCCTGGTCAGTCAAATGATCCAGCACCATCCTCGTATCTTTGACAAATAGCCCTTTGCGGGGAGCCACGGTGATCGTCCTAACCGCTTCAGCCGTCGTCAGCGTTCCTGCATTGCCAACAAACGTCAAAGCGCCGAATTCCCCCTGTATCTCGATATCGCGGCGGCGAGCCCATAGATTCTCGCCTTTACCGTAGGTCAACTCTGCCACCAATCCACGCTCAAACTGCAGCCGAGCCGAACTCAAAATGCCTTTAAAGTAGTCAGAATTATCAGAATCAGGCTCACGGCTGACTATCTGAGTACAGCAATCCACCCGCTCTACCTGCCCGAACAAGTTGGTTAGCCGGTGTACTCGCGAGAGCGCACCGCAAAAAGGAAAGCCAAACAAATCCTGACGGTAAGTCCACTTGAGCGGCGCAGGATGCTGCGGATTCAGCGTCCGATAGTTCACATATGTTGGCACACCCACATCAGGCAGATGTTTCCGCATCGCCTGATGCAAGCCCCCCAGCAATTCAATATGCTCAACATGCAGCAGCAACCCCTTATCCGTAGCCAGCTCGACCAGTCGCTTGGCCTGCAACACGTCTAGCGATAGCGGATACTCGACGACTACCGGTTTACCTGCCTGCAACGCAGCTTCTACTACATCCCCATGTAGGGAACTCACGTTGGCAACAATAACCAGATCAATTCTTGGATCATTGACTAACTGCTGCCAGCTTTCTACCGCTTGCAATCCATATCTTTCGGCAAACGCAGCCGTGTGCCAGTGGCCAGCAGTCAGCAGAGGCTGCGATCGCCGATCGCTCAAAAGAGCCTCTACCCGGGATCTAGCAGCGTATCCCGTACCCACCACTCCAACCTTAATCCTCATGGCCTCAACCAAAACTACTGTCCTGCCCTCACGCTAAAAATAGCCCACAGCACGCAAGCACCTATTCAAAACTTAAAAGTTACCAAGAGCCGCTTTTCAAACCGTTTAGCAACCGCGACTAACGCTTTAACACCCGCCTGAACAATCCAACAGAACCCGCAAAGTCAAGCTTTCTCTAAAGCATTAAAACCTTCCCTCTTTGGGCATAGGAGTTGTTCAAAGAGGAGATATTTCTATCACCATCTACATCTTTATAGATACATAATCTTTCCTTATAAGAAAGGTAATTACTGATAAAATAAAAACCGTTTAGCCCCCCTTAAAGTCACAGCCGGAAAACGCTCATCTCCATTGTATACAGAGGTTTCAGCGCATTATCTCAACTTCTCAAAAGGGTTAACCATAAGTAAATCAGGGTGTACCTACAACTTTAGATTACGAATACCATTCAACAATTGCTTAGATGATAGTTACAGCTTAATGGTTTTCTCGTAGTATCAAAATATGCTTTTGACATTGCCCAATTTCGTTAGGATTACTAGCAGGATTGAAGGGCGACCATACCAAGGCATCACCAGAAAGTTAAACAAACTCAGAGGATATTCGCATGGCCAGCTATAAGGTAACTTTGGTTAATGAAGCCGAAAACTTAAACACCACGATTGAAGTGGCCGAGGATGAGTACATTTTAGATGCCGCTGAAGAGCAGGGCATTGACCTCCCCTACTCCTGTCGTGCAGGCGCCTGCTCTACTTGCGCTGGCAAGCTCACCAGCGGCAGCGTCGACCAGTCTGATCAGTCTTTCCTCGATGACGATCAAATTGAAGCAGGTTACGTGCTTACCTGTGTGGCTTATCCCACTTCTGATTGCAGCGTCACCACTCACCAGGAAGAGGAACTCTACTAAGTAGCCTCTACTCTTATCTTGTACGCCCCAAGCTCTCTCAGCTGGCTTGGGGCTTTTTGCACAGAATAATTCCCAGAGTCAGAAGTTCTAAAGTAACTTTATGCAACCTATAAGGGAGTTATGAAGTATCAGAACCTAGCAGGGTATGTTGATAATAGCCTTGCTAGCATAGCCTAGTACAGATAACGATACCGTCAATCTACAAGTCTACATGCGAGGACTCGCCACAATGAAAGCCATGATCTTGGCCGCAGGAAAAGGAACTCGGGTACGCCCTATCACCTACACCATTCCTAAGCCGATGATTCCTATCATGCAAAAGCCCGTAATGGAGTTTTTGCTGGAGCTGCTGCGTCAGCATGGATTTACCCAGATTATGGCCAACGTCAGCCATCTGGCCAATGAGATAGAGGGCTATTTTCGAGATGGGCAGCGATTCGGAGTAGAGCTCGCCTACTCCTTTGAAGGACGCATCACCGATGGCGAACTTGTAGGAGAAGCAATCGGTTCAGCGGGTGGCATGCGAAAAATCCAAGACTTCTCGCCTTTTTTCGACGAAACTTTTATCGTTCTCTGCGGCGACGCGCTCATCGACTTAGACCTGACCGAAGCCGTTCGCCAGCACCGTGAGAAAAACTCAATCGCCACGATTGTGATGAAGCAGGTGCCACTCATGCAAGTTCCTAGCTACGGCGTAGTCGTTACAGATGAAAACGGCCGGATCAAGTCATTTCAGGAAAAGCCTAAGGTTGAAGAAGCGCTCAGTACTGACATCAATACCGGCATCTACATTTTCGAACCCGAGATTTTTGACTACATTCCCTCAGGCCAAGAATTCGACATTGGCGGCGATCTCTTTCCAAAACTTGTAGAGGTCAACGCTCCGTTTCACGGGATACGGATGGATTTTGAATGGGTTGATATCGGTAAAGTCCCTGACTATTGGCAAGCCATTCAAGATGTCCTGACTGGCCAGGTTAAAGGCGTCGGCGTACCTGGTAATGAGGTCAGACCGGGCGTCTTTGCTGGACTGAACGTCAAAGCTAACTGGGACAACATCGACATCGAAGGCCCCGTATACGTCGGTGGCATGACTCAAATAGAAGACGGCGCTAAAATCGTTGGGCCTAGTATGATCGGCTCAAACTGCCTGATCTCCAGCGGAACCATCATCGATAAAAGCGTTATTTTTGAGTACTCTCGCATCGGTCAAGGCGTTCGCCTTGTGGACAAGCTCGTATTCGGGCGCTATTGCGTTGACAAGACCGGTGCGTCTATTGACGTTCAGGCCGCTGCCCTGGACTGGCTGATTACTGATACCCGTCAATCCATTATTACAGAACCGCCGATAGAGCATCGGGCGATCGCAGAGCTCCTCAATCAAACCATTGCTAACTCTCCCAGCTAGCTTTCACCCCATCAGCCAACACAGTTATACAAACAATGAGATAAACAAAAAAGGGCCGACCAGTATGGTCAGCCCTTCGCAGTTATGGGAACGGCGTTACAAGAACAGCCTGTCAGACTACTGAAGAACAAGCCGTACGTTTGCATTTTGCAAGCCAGGGCGCTTCACCTCAGCAAGCGTCTTGTTGACGGCATACTTCTGGTTAATAGAGTTGATTAGCTCAGTCTGGTTGTGCTTTTTGGCCACGCCCCAGAGATCAGCAATCAAGTCAAAAGAGCCATCAGCATTCCGAGACCAGCCGATATCATAGTCGCCTTCTAGAACCGCTACGATGTCAGCGCGAACGTTCTGACCGTTGTAGCCACGGATGTTGGCTTCAGAGTTAACAGTGACACCCAGGTCACTGAGTGAAGACTTCAGAATTTCAGCATCAGTGATCTTTGTGCGCAAAGTACTAAAGTGAGACATTGTGTGTTTCCTCCTGGAGAGAAATTGAGAGACAACGAGGTTAGAAATCGAAACTAGCCAGCTATCAAATGAGATAGAACCTGACCTTTTTTTAAATCGCCAGCTACATCGAACAAAGTAGCTAGCGCTTCCTCCTGTGGGAGCAGGAGAAAACTTGTTAGAACTCCATTCGCTGGTATTCAGCCACCGATGAAGCCGCTGGACGAGCACGCTGACGAGCCCAATCGCGCAGAGCCGTTACCTGTTCACTCATCGTTTTCGACAGCGGCATTGTAGCGCGAATTGCCGCAATGATATCTAGCTGAGTGAACTCTCGGCCCTGAGCGAATGCTTCGTACATTGCAGAGATAAGGCCCTGCTCAATTTCTGCGCCCGAAAAACCTTCACAAACCTTACTGAGCTGATCAAAGTCGAATCGCTCCACATCCGAACGGCGCTTGCCCAGATGAATTCCAAAGATTTCTTTGCGCTCTTCTTCATTAGGCAAGTCGACGAAAAAGATTTCGTCAAAGCGACCCTTTCGCAAAAACTCGCTCGGCAACCGTTCTACTCTGTTAGCGGTTGCAATCACAAATACGGGGGAGGTTTTTTCCTGCATCCAGGTTAAGAAGCTACCAAAGATGCGGCTTGAGGTTCCTCCATCCGAATCTGCCGACCCCGCGCTACCGGCAAACGCCTTGTCAATCTCATCGATGAATAGCACTGCAGGTGAGATGGATTCTGCCGTTCTCAGCGCGCTTCGCAAATTTGCCTCTGACCGACCTACCATTGACCCGTCGTACACACGACCCATATCAAGGCGTAGCAGGGGTAATCCCCACAACCGAGCTGTCGTCTTAGCGATTAAGGACTTACCGCAGCCAGGCACCCCCAAAATCAGCATTCCCTTTGGCTGAGGCAAACCGTACTCACGGGCTCTTTCAGTAAAGGCATTAGAGCGCTGCTTTAGCCAGTGCTTTAACTCCTCTAATCCGCCGACCGAGTCAATCGTCTCATCTTCCTCGATATAGTCCAAAATACCGTTGCGGCGGATCAGCTGCTTTTTCTCGGAAAGAACAATATCAACTTCACCTTCCGTTAGCTGCCCTGCCATCACCCGAGACTTGCGGAAAACTTTTTCTGCTTCATCGCGAGTTAAGCCTAAAGCAGCTTTCAGCAGCTTTTCTCTACCTTCGGTGGAAATGCTCGACGTTCGCGATTTCTCTAGCTCGGCTGAGAGTACCTGGTTCAGTTCCGACATGTTGGGTAGTCGGAAGTCCAAAACCACAACCTCCTTCTCCAACTCAACAGGAACCTCTTGAACCGGTGACATCAGAATAATCGTTTTGTGCGTGCCTCGAAAACCTTCAATCGCATCGCGAAGACTGCGAGTCACTTCAGGGCTATCCTTGAACGGATGCAGATCTTTAAAGACGAATATACTGGGTTCCTTCTGACGCATCGCCCAGTTTATTGCAGCCTGCGGTGAAACCGTGTTGTTCTGTTGACCTGAGCCCTGAGCTTGGCCGTATTCGGACATCCCATGGGTCATCGTCCAGGTATACATGCGCCGTTGAGGTCGCTGCTGCGAAAGCGTCGCAATCGTTCGTTCTGCTCGCTCCTCTTCGAAGGTGACCAGATAGATCAACGGATATTGAGCTTGAATTAATACGCTTAGCTCTTCTCTCATGGCAACCGTCCCCAGTTAAGACGACTTAACTATCTATCTAAAACAGAAACAACAGACTAAAACACAAACAACAACAATTCCGTAGCAAATCCGACAAAACCTTAACTCTTAACAGGTAATCAATTCGCCCTCGTCTGGTTGCTTTGAATCCGAGCCCAATTCAGAAATGCGCTCCAAGCCAGTTAGAACCTCAACCTGCTGCTCAGCATGTCGATGAATCAGAGCCAATCCATCTTCTCGTACTGCCACAGGCGCCTCGCACTTCGGACAAGCATGGATACGATGGGTCTGCCCCTGAACTTCGCCTAACCCTTCTACTACCTCCGCATGCCCTAAATAAAACTCAATGGCGCGCTCAGCCATGGACGACATCGTCTCACCATCGACTGCTGAACGGATCTTGAACTGCCGATGCAGCTCGTCTGAAAGATATAGCGTAACCTATTGCTTAGCTGGCATATCGGATTTGAATAACGTGACCCCAGATATGTGTATCAAGGTAGCGAGTCTCAATGCTGCTGTCAAGACTCTATGCCAGCTTGACGTCAATATGTTCACATTAGTTAACGTTCTCTTTTTTCAAGTAACCCTCAATATCCGGTCGATCAACCCACTATTTGGGGTATGAGATAGGCTTACTTCGAGGCCAAGAATCGATGTGAGAGCTCCACTCTTTTGGTAGGTTAGTAACACATAGAAATGAACAATTTTTGGCACTTTCTACGGTCTACTGTACGTATGTCTGAAGGAAACCTCTAGGCATCTAATTCTTCTCGCCCATGATCATGCCATCCGACTCGCTCCATTCACCTTCTTTGGAAACTGCACTAAAGCATTATTTTGGGCATGATCAGTTCCGCTTCGACCAGCGTCACATTATCGAGCAGGTACTCAAGAACAAAGACGTGCTGGTCATTATGCCAACCGGTGGTGGCAAATCGCTGTGTTATCAGTTGCCAGCTTTGCTTAGAGGTGGCGTTTCTATTGTGATCTCTCCGCTGATTGCATTGATGCAAGATCAGGTCACGGCGCTACAAGACAACGGCATTGGAGCTACTTTCTTGAATAGTACGCTCTCGCTAGATGAGGTGCGATCACGCGAAAAAGCCCTCTTCTCTGGAGATATAAAACTTCTATACATTGCTCCTGAAAGACTGTTCACACCGACTTTTTTAGAACTATTAGACCGACTGGGTCAGAAAATCGGCATTAGCACCTTCGCTATCGATGAAGCTCACTGCGTCTCGGAGTGGGGCCATGACTTCCGCCCTGAGTATCGCCAGCTTTTTCAGCTCAAGCAACGCTACCCCCAGATTCCCATCATCGCGCTGACGGCCACGGCCACCCAAAGAGTCCGCACAGATATCGTCCAGCAGCTTCGCCTAAGCGACCCCGAAGTCTACGTCTCCAGTTTCAATCGCCAAAACCTGTACTACGAGGTCAAACAAAAGTCCAAACAGGCATACCATCAGTTGCTGGGCGTCATCAACGAGTATCAGGGTGAAGAAAAAGGCTCAGGAATTATTTACTGCCTTAGCCGCAAGCACGTCAACGAAGTCGCCTCGAAATTAGAGCAAGACGGTATTTCTGCGCTGCCCTACCACGCCGGACTCGGTGCTGAAGAGCGTGAAGCTAACCAAACCAAATTCATTCGCGACGATGTTCAAGTCATCGTGGCAACCATTGCTTTTGGCATGGGCATCAATAAGCCCGACGTTCGGTTTGTTATCCACTATGATCTTCCTCGCAACATTGAGAGCTACTACCAAGAAGCAGGTCGCGCCGGGCGCGACGGCGAAGACGCCAAATGTACGATTCTTTTCGGCTGGGGAGATGTCCACACAGTGAAGTACCTGATTGGGCAAAAAGCTGATCCCAATGAGCAGCGTATTGCCCAGCAACAGCTCAGCCAAATTATCAACTATGCCGAAAGCTCCGTCTGCCGCCGCAAAATTCAGCTAGGGTACTTCGGGGAACCTTTCGATGGCCCCTGTAGCAACTGCGATAATTGTCTCGATCCTGCCCCTGTAGAAGACTGGACAGTGGAAGCGCAGAAGTTTCTATCTTGCGTCTATCGCTGCGACCAGCGCTTTGGCATGAACCACATCATCGATGTCCTACGCGGCTCCCGTAAAAAGCGCATAGTAGACCTTAATCATGACCAGCTTTCTACTCATGCCATTGGCTCAGACCGTAGCGTTGACGAATGGCGATCGCTTTGCCGCGCCCTCATCCATCAAGGATATCTGGATGAAACAACCGACGGCTACTCAGTGCTCAAGCTTAATGCCAGCAGTAATCGAGTTCTCAAAAAGCTCGCAGTGGTTGAAGTCCCCGTCACCACGCGAATAGAAAAAACCGCCGCACCGGACACAAAGCCAGTAAATACAGAACTCACCTCGGTCGAAAGCTCACTGGTGAGCAAGCTTAGGATACTTCGCAAAAAGTTAGCTGATGAGCAATCTGTACCGCCTTACATCGTCTTTTCCGATGCTAGCCTCAGGCAAATGGCTCAACAGCGCCCCCAAACATCAGCTGACTTTTCACAGATCTCTGGTGTTGGCAACCGCAAGCTGATGCAATACGGAGAAGTCTTTACCCAAGCTATTCGTGAATTCTGTCAGGAAAATGATTTAGATGAAGAACCGGCAGAGACAGCCTTCACAGTCGCATCTGAACCGGCTTCACAAGCAGACATCACGACTACACAGCTTACGACCTATCAGCTTTACCAAAGCGGGCTATCCCTTCCAGATATCGCCCTGAAGCGGGATGTTCGCCTTAGCACTGTCAATAGTCACATCGCAAAGCTCATAGAGGCTGGCTACGATATCGATCTCAGTCGACTGGTTTCTGTAGAGAGACAGGCTGTGATCAACGAGGCGATCGCAAAAGTCGGCCCTCACTCACTCCGAAACATCCGCGAAGTCACGGGTGAAACCTATGATTATCAGGAGATTACCTTGGTACGAGCGGCCTGGGAAGCAGCCCACAGCCCTGACAAACAGTAAAAATCCCAAAGCAAAGCCCCCTTAACACGTAAGTAAGGGGGCTTTGCTTTGAAAAGAGGACCTGGCATCGAGCTATTTTGACAAGGGCTGGCGCCCTCACTATCTTCGCCGCTGCGATGTTTCACTGTCGAGTTCGGGA
>JBARVU010000028.1:0-4871 GCA_049646425.1 Phormidesmis sp.
TGGCGAAGGCATTAGGAGTATTATCTGAATAGACTCGTTTTGGAAAGATACTCAGTGCAACTCACCAATCTATTCCTATTCATGACAACAGCTATCGTAATGATTTGTACGCCTGGGCCTGACATCATCTACGTCAGCACTCGGGGTATCTCTCAAGGAAGAGGCGTTGCGCGGCTATCTACTTTAGGCGTGTGTATAGGCTATGTCATACATACTGCGCTGGCGATTCTAGGTCTGTCAGCATTACTTCAGGCTTCTGCAACAGCCTTTGATTTGGTTCGGTATGCGGGAGCCGGTTACCTGCTCTATCTGGGCATTCGCACTTTACTTAGCAAAGAATCATTGATACCGAGTAATTCACTGGCAGTCCCAGTCAAGCGGAGCAGAATCGTCTGGCAAGGCATCATCACCAGCGTTCTCAATCCTAAAGGTATCTTGTTCTTTGTAGCGTTCTTGCCACAGTTTGTAGATGCTCAAGTAGGCCACGTTCCTGTCCAGATGCTGTTTTACGGCATACTTTTCACACTTCTATGCCTCTTGATCTATGGAACGATTGGGCACTTTTCGGGTCAACTAGGCACTCATCTAGCTAGACAGCCTCGTATCGCGGACTTCATGAAGTGGTTCTCTGGCAGTGTCTTAGTCGCATTGGGCTTACGAATGGCCGTTCCAGAACGTCGGTAAGCACTCAACTTTTGTTTCTATGTTTCCCAATTCTGACCTCATTGATTTAGAACCTCCCTCAGCCTTGCCTGCCGTCGAGCGCGATACAGAAGAGCTTGGTTTCGATATGCCTTCAGTTCGAGAGACAGGTGCATTGCTCCGCTATCTAGCAACTTTGAAACCAGGTAGTAAGATTCTAGAGTTAGGTACGGGCACTGGCCTGGGTACTTGCTGGTTACTAGACGGTATGGACTCAGACTCGAAGTTGGTGACCGTTGATAACGATGAGAAGGTACTCACTGTTGCCAAACGGCACTTTGGAGCTGATTCGAGGGTGACTATTCTGCACGAAGATGCCGTGTCTTACCTGGAGCGCGCTCCTCAGCACGAATTTGACCTGATCTTTGCTGACGCTTGGCCTGGTAAGTTTAGTCATTTGGAACAGGCTTTATCGCTATTGGCTCCCGACGGCCACTATGTAGTAGATGATCTATTGCCACAGAGCAACTGGCCGGACAATCATGCTTCACGTGTTCCTCCTTTTGTAGAAGACCTGCGCTCAAGAGCTGATTTAGTCGTAGAGTATCAAGACTGGGCTAGTGGAATGCTAATTGCTCAAAAGGTGAAATAGCAGTTGCAGTGCCTATGTATAGTCAATCAGCATACAGACCTCTATTGACCGCTGAGAAAGGTAGACCGCAAAGGGTTTACTTAGCTTTGAATTTCAGACGAATTTCTTTGTGCTGATCAAGGTCAAACTACTATGGTTTTCAGACTGTCAAGAAACCCGCCGTTAATTTAGCAGCGGGCTAGGAGAGTGTAATACGAGAGCCTCGGACGTTACACTCTAGCTGTCAGTATTGAAACGCTCCTGATTGAGCATGGTTTTCTTACTCGCCTTATAAGCTTTTTAGAATGTTTGAACATCAAGTTGACGACAATATTAGCCTGCGCCTGCTCGCACCACGCTACGCGGACACCCTCTTTGCTCTCGTTGATTCTAATCGGCAGCATCTGCGCCACTGGCTACCTTGGTTAGATGCAAATGTCGATGTCTCTGACTCGCTGAGCTTTATTCAATCGACCCGAAAGCAGTTCGCTGACAATTCCGGTTTTGTAGCCGGTATATGGTACTGCGGTGAACTGGTTGGCGTCATCGGTCACAACCGGATCGATTGGGAGAACCGGATTGGTTGGCCCGGATATTGGCTTGCGGAGGGATTTCAGAGTAAGGGCATTATGACTAAATCATGCCGTGCGCTCGTCAATCACGCCTTTACTGAACTCAACCTCAACCGGATTGATATTCGCTGTGCGGTCGAGAACAGCAAAAGCAGAGCTATTCCAGAGCGACTTGGTTTTCGACAAGAGGGTGTCGTACGCCAAGCGGAGTGGCTGTACGACAAATTCGTTGACCACATAGTTTACGGGATGCTTGAGGTTGAATGGAAAGGCTGATCGAAAAGTAGCAGACCCGACCGCCTACAGTTTTGCTTCCGATGTGTCTCAAAACACCTTAGACCTTATAAGAGAGCTATTCCGAGACATTAACTGAGACGCTCTTTTCGCAGGGTACAGAAACCTATAGGTTTTGAAACTCGTTAAGGTAGGAGTAGCTCTGGGAGCGAGGTAGCGGGCATGTGGTCGAGCGGCGGTCGGATGGGTGAGCTACCAGCAATCAGTCTGGTTTTCTGGTTTACCTGTCGGCACCTGCTGACGCTGGCAAGGTGTCAGCAATTGAGCGGGTCGGGATGGTGGTGGCGGTGATGGTCGTAGCGGTAATCAGTAACCCAAATTGCCCCGGCGACAGCGCCCCCGCTCATTGGCGTCTGCCTTTGGGCTACCCGTACGCTATGAAGAAGTGGAGCGATTCCTTTGGCAGGCTGAGACATCGCCCCCGTGCCGTCTTCACCCGCAGCGGCCACCGGCACCCGACTGGCGACGTGATAAACACCCGAACCACCGGCCGAGAGCCGGAGGTGATGTGTCTCAGGTGGCTGTTTGTAGTTGAGGACGCCCGGTAGTCCTACTGCTAAGTTCAAACAATACTGCTGTGCTGTCGGTCATCGGCGTTGCTCCAGGCGAGGCAGATGGAGACCAAAGCGGAGGAGCGATCACCTCCAGCAGTCAAGAGCGTCTTTGCTGTAGCCAACCTCTGCTCCTATGTCCTACTGGGAGGATGCGTCAGGTGCAAGGGCTTTGGCAGCGCGCCGCCGTCGTCAGGGTGAGAGCACGAGTAGCTTCTGTTGAGCGTCATCGGGGTTCCGTGTTTACGCGATCACCCGTTTACTCGTTGCTGGGCGGTTAACTGTAGGCATCGCAGAGCAGCTACGGCTATCACCAGAATCGCTCTCAAGGTTGCCTCGGGAGGTAGCGAAGTGGCCTATGGCGAGTGTGAGTGGTAGCCGCAGTCCTTGTGACTACTCGTCTGAGTGCAGCTTAGGGGAGTATTTAACGGCATGAAATATTAAGAGGGTTATCACGCCAGAGACGACAATTAGAGTAACGTTTATGCCGAGCAGCTCAATTCCGCCCCACCCGCGCACAGGGTCGTGAGAGAGGAAGGCGATCGCCCCGGCGACGCCAGCCGGTACCAGTGCCAAGGCAGCCACGACGCCTACCAGCGTGTCGGTTTTACGCTCAACGAGCGCTACCATGCCGGCGACGCCAGCGGCAATAGCAGTGACAACGCTATACCAACCGGGACTGACCCGCTCCTGTAGCAATGCTCTGTCGATTAAGCTAGTCTCTTCAGGGAGAACGTGAGTCACGTTGAGTAGCCAGGTAACGACTAGTGCTGCGGCCATTGAGATGCTCAAGCCTAGAATGGCAGAAATTGTGCCTTCGAGCGCTAGCTTGGGCTGACGGTTTACAACGGAGAATGAAATGAGGGCCAAAGGAGGGAGTGCAGGCGCAATTACCATCGAACCAATGAGCACCGGCACAGAATTAGTCAGTAGGGCAATTGCTGACAGCACCCCAGCAGTAGCCATCAGTAAAATGTAAGCAGCATTGAATTCGCTTAGTTCAGCGATGTACTGAACGGTTTCAGGCGCGACGATTTTGAGTTGAGAGGACATGTAGCCAAAATGAAGGTAGCGTCTCCACTATAGAGTTCTGGCTCGTCCCCATTTAGGGTTGACGACAAGCTTAGGAAAGTCCAGCTGCGGATAGTACTGAAACCAGTCTGCTTTGGGTTGCCGAAAGATTTCTAGCGTGATGGTGAGGCCATCTAAGGGCATCGTTCAATCAGAAGCTACCGGGACGAGAGATTGCGGCCCTGCCACCGCAGCTGGTGCCGTTTGCGGCAGTTTGCCAGGGGAAGATGCAGGGGCCATCGAAGCGATAGTGGGCAGGCTTGCGGTCTGGGTTGAGGCAAGTGTCGCTAGAGGTTGGCGCGTTATAGCAATCAGTGAGGAACTCAGATTTCAGTTGGGCCATATTGCTATCAAAAAAGACGACGACCTCCGGGTCACCAGTGTCTGCCACGCGGCCATACTGACCTTGCCAGAGAAAGTAGTAGAAGCCGCCACCGGAAGCGGCTGGTCTGCGCCACACATCGAAAGCGATGCCGCTCATCTCACCTGAATTCCAGAGCGAGAAGTTGTCAGCTCTCATCACCTGCTGATAATCAACTTCCTGGGCTGAGGCCGGAGCTGTCAAAGCGGTCGTGAGAGAAACTAATCCAATGGTGCCAGCCAGAGTAGCCGTAGGGAGAAGCTTGCCGAACATATTTTTGGGGTTGCTAGGGAATGAGCTGCCTCTACATTTCCCCAGCGGTGATATCGACCGCAGGCTGTTCGGTGAAGAGATAATGAACAGTGATGAAGAATAACAGCGGTCATTCATCAGAGCGATTTCCTAGGCAGGTAGAGCGATCGCCCTTAGCTTTCATCCCGCGTTACTCCTACGGGTCGCTACGTGAGCACCCTCTGGATAGAGCGTACTGCCGGTCAGGTAAAAGTATTTAATTTATTTTTCCTTCAGGATGCCATCGGCTTTAAGGCGGTCGATGACAGCAGATCGAATGTATTCGGATTGATTAGGTAGCTGAGCAATCAGCGCGTCGATGCTGACAGGGAAACGGGCTCCCTTAATGTTCTTAGCAAGGGGTTCGTCACTGACCTGCATAAACTTCCCCTGGTCGCTTCTCTTTTGTTCAAGTTCAGACATGAGTTCACTAAGAGCAATGCCTAAGATCATAGCAC
>JBARVU010000029.1:0-4374 GCA_049646425.1 Phormidesmis sp.
TTTTCCCAGTCTGATTCACTTACCTCGGGGCTCTGCCGAGTTGATGACTCTTTCATTCGCTTAATCTAACAGCTTTTCTTGCCGATTCTTCGCCACACAACTTAACATACCCCCTGAATCATTACGAAATTTGACTCAATGGTGGATGTTCGCTTCACGCTCACCTTTAAACGGCGTCTTAAGGAACTAAGAAAGCGCTACCGTTGGATTCAGTCAGACCTTCAGCCTGCTATTAATGAGTTTGAGAAAGGAAACCTTGTAGGTGACCAGGTTTCTAGCACGACGGCCACTATATTCAAAGTTCGAGTAGCCCGCACTTTCAGTCGCGGGCGGGCTGAAAGCATAGCCAAACAGGTGACTGCTCGTATTTTCTAACTCATATTTTCTAAGTTGAGAACTGCTGCGATTAAAGTGTTTTTGAAGTCACTTACCCCGCCTCGATCCAATGAGATTGAGGCGGGGTAAATGCATGAGCCAAGTGGCAATGCGGTGATGCACCCTCAGGCGCACCGTGCTAAGCCCGCACTTACGCGTTTTTAGCTGATGACTGCTTTCTGAATCGGCGCGCGCCCACAAAACCCACCATCAGCAATCCACCGATTGCAGAAGGCTCAGGAATCTCTCGGGGGCCATCTTCCTGAGTGTCCCACTTCAGCTCAGAGATGGCACCGCTGCCAGGATAGGTAAACCGAATGTTGGCCAGAAAAGCTTCGTCAATATCAAACTTGTAGAGAGAGTTGTCGCCGCGCTTAGTACCCAATTGAGTTAGCGTCACACCATTCATTGAGACGGAAGTTCCCTGCGCGGCAGCCGTCGAGGTGCTATTAGTCGTTTTGTACTTGGCGGCATGTTCAGCCAGGAGCGTGTCAACGTCGATGTTGAGGATTTTCTGTTGACTGCTGTCGTAGCCCTCTATTTTGATACCTTTACCGTTGTCGTCAATATCTAGCAGGGAAAAGCTCTTAAAGGCGACTGAGTTAGCGAACTTAAAATCGATGTAGCCTCCTTTTTCCTCGTCATCAGCGATATAGCGACCATTCTTGAAGTTCTCGCTCTTGTCTTCTTGAATAATCAAGACATTTCCCTGTGACTCAGTTCCCCAACTGCTGCCGGTTCGCAGATCTGGATCGGCCCTGTTCTGGTGGTCATCGGTATTGTACGTATTAAACTTGGCAACGCGCGGCTGACCGTTCTGCTGACGATTATTCATCCCGCTGATATCTGTCAACCCCCAACTTGTCCACTGGCTGGTGTTTAAGGTGCCATCTGCGTTGTAGAGGAGACTGCTACCATCAGCGCTTTCATCAAAGTTCAGTGTAAAGTTCGCAGCTTCCGCAGCGGGGGCAGTGGCGATTGCTGCCGACAGTGCTACAGCGGCAGATAGAGATAGTCCTCTGTAGCTTTTTTTAAGATTGAGTATGTTCATTGATTTCAGGCGTGAAGTTTGTCACTGAGTGCAGTTAAAGCATTCGTTTTTGATAGACCTGAGGGTTATGCTGACGCAGTGCACTGAGTAAGGGCACCTCTCGTGACCAGCCCCAGGAAGACCAAAAGGATGCCCCCTAATTGCTATCGAAGCGTATAAATTAATACATCGTCCTGAGTAAATGCACGTAACTTATTAGGCCATACAACACAGCACTGAGAAGAGGAATTCTGTAATTTGACATAAGGCCAGCAGGGGCGGGCGTCAATTGCGAAAGCGATTGCGCTACTCCTTTTTATTGGTAAAATTCGATCCAATGTGTCTTCTGATGCCTTTATGAATACTGCTCAGCTCATCGCTCAAGAACTGTCAGTGCCCAGCTCGCCTGTCCGTATCCAACAGGTAGAAGCGGCTCTGACCCTGTTCGCAGAAGGGGCGACGGTGCCATTTATCGCGCGCTATCGCAAAGAGCGCACGGGTGAGCTCGATGAGGTGCAGCTCCGACAGATCGCTGAACGCTACGACTATTTGACGGAGCTAGCAGCGCGTAAGCAGACGGTGCTGGAAGCGATCGCCCAACAAGACGCCCTCACGCCCGAGCTGCAAACCGCGATTGATCGCTGTTTGAGCAAAACAGAGCTAGAAGATCTCTATTTGCCCTACCGGCCCAGGCGTCGCACCCGCGCCACCATCGCTAAGGAAAAGGGATTGGAGCCACTGGCTACCGAAATTGAGCAGCTTAACGTCAGCGGTCGAAGTGCTGACCTGAACGCACTGGCTACCGCCTACCTCACCGGCGAAGTCACAACTGCCGAAGAAGCCCTTCAGGGCGCTGCCGATATTTTGGCCGAGAGCATGGCTGAGCAGGCCGCGCTCAGAGCCTATGTGCGCAATCTCTTTTTGCGCACATAGGCAATTCACCTCAAAGATAAAGCCTAAATACCCTGAGGGAACAACCAAGTATGAGATGTACCGCAGCTATGAAATATCGGTGGCTAAAATTGCGCCGCACAATCTCTTAGCCCTGCTGCGCGGCGATAAAGAGGGCATTCTAAAACTCTCTTTGAGCTTCGATGAAGCCGAAGTCTTGGACTATTTGCTCAGCACTCAGCTGCGCACCAAAGACAGAGCAATTCGTCAGTTTTATACGGCAATGGTCAAAGACGGCTTTAACAGGCTGATAAAAAGCACGTTGACCAACGAAGTGATTGCCGAGAAAAAAGCTTGGGCCGATGAAGAGTCTATTCAAACCTTTGCTGAGAACTTGCGCAATCTGATGCTGGCCGCGCCTGCCGGGATGAAGCCGACGTTGGGCGTAGATCCGGGGTTTCGCACAGGCTGTAAAGTGGCCGCGATTAGCGAAACGGGTCAGTTTCTGGCGTATGAGGCTATTTATCCGCATTCGGGGCAGAAGGGGCGGTTAGAGGCGGCAAAAGTGTTCACTCGCCTGATTAGTAAACACGGAATTGAGCTGATTGCAATTGGTAATGGGACGGCGAGCCGCGAGACAGACGAGTTCGTGGCAGAGGTGATCGCCGCGCTAGACAATCCACCGACTAAGGTGATGGTGAGTGAATCAGGGGCGTCGATTTATTCGGCTAGTGAAGTGGCGATCGCCGAATTCCCCGATCTCGACATCACCGTACGAGGCGCGATCAGCATTGGTCGCCGTCTGCAAGATCCCTTAGCCGAACTGGTGAAGCTCGATCCCAAATCTATCGGCGTGGGTCAATATCAGCACGATGTGGATCAAAAGCGGCTGAAGCAAAAACTAGACGATACGGTAGAAAGCTGCGTGAACTATGTGGGGGTAGACCTGAACACTGCTTCGCGCGAGCTGTTGCAGTATGTGTCGGGGGTGAGCGGGGCGATCGCCAATAACATTGTGGCCTTTCGAGATCGCTCGGGGCGCTTTAGCGATCGCAAAACGCTGCTAAAAGTGAGCAAGCTCGGCCCCAAAGCTTATGAGCAGGCCGCTGGATTTTTACGCATTCGCGACGGCGACAACCCGCTGGACAATACGGCAGTTCACCCTGAAAGCTATGGCGTTGTCAAAGTGATGGCTGCGGATCTGCAGGTGCCCTTAAAAGAGATTCCTCAGGCCATAGACCAGTTAAAGCAGCTCAATCTGAAAACATACGTCAGCGACACAGTCGGCGAGCCTACGCTTCGAGATATTTTAAGCGAACTAGAAAAGCCTGGGCGCGATCCTAGAGCCGAGTTTACCTACGCTCAATTTGCTGCTGGGGTGAATGAAATCAGAGATCTGCACGAGGGCATGGTGCTGGAAGGTGTGGTTACCAACGTGGCAAACTTTGGCGCCTTTGTCGACATTGGCGTGCATCAGGATGGCCTGGTGCACGTCTCGCAAATGGCGGATCGGTTCGTCAAAGACCCCAAAGAGATTGTGCAGGTTGGCCAAGTGGTAAAAGTGCAGGTGCTGGAAGTTCAGGAAAAGCTGAAGCGGATTAGCTTGAGCATGAAGGTCGGTAGCAGCCATCAAGCGCGCCCTGAACCCGTGGCATCGACAATCACGCCAGCACCCGCCAAGCGATCATCGGCCACTGGCCGCAGCGTGACCAAGCGCGAATCCGCACCCGAGAACAATCAGTCCTTCAACCCAGAAGATCTCAAACATCGCTTCAATCGCCGCCGCCCTTAATTCACCAGCAGGTATCTTGGCCCGAGGTTGTTTGGGTGGACTCCGGCAAAAGATTCATAGAGACTCTATGCCTGAGATCTCCTACGCCTGTGCCAAAGGAGAGATGCTTGGAGCGATCACTTTTCTCTACGCTCTACCCACAGTACTAAGCATGGTTTCAGAGGGCATATGGATTCTCAGCGGGTAGCGGTTTGCCAAGTCGATGATCTTCAAGTGGGCGAAATGCAGCAGGTGTCTGCATTTGATCGGGAGATCTTGCTGACGCGAACGGACGCTGGGTTTAGGG
>JBARVU010000030.1:0-4078 GCA_049646425.1 Phormidesmis sp.
GTAAGCAATCACACCCTTTTCAACGCTCACTGCGTAGTTCAAATGTGTGACTGGTAGGCACAAGGATACTCTAGGTTCAATGGGTGTATAAAAGATAAATCATCTAAATCAGCGATTGTTGGTCGACGCTTTCTATCAGAGGATTTTGGTGCTGTTGGCATGACCACTCCCGTAGGGAGAATCGCACCGGTACCTATTATGGCTAATGTCTGGGCAGTTCATTCCGTAGGAGATTCTTTAGTTATTTACTTAAGGAATACCTACGACGCGTTTTTACAACAAAACGAGCCTTCCTCAGACAATTCGGGTGCTGTTAATCCTGTGCCTGACTGTAGCTTTCGCCTGCTGTCGAGCTTGGAGATAGACGATATTGAAAATGACAGTGACATCAATGTGCTCTCTCTCTATCTCTATCGGGTAAATATCAATGAACATCTGCGAAATTTGCGTCAGGGGAGCGAGTTTCCTCAGCGTGAAGTGCCGCTTTCACTGGACTTGCATTATTTGATGACGGTGTGGTCTAAAAGCGCGGTGGCAGAGCAGCTGATTTTGGCTTGGGCCATGCGCCAGCTCCATGCCAACCCGATTTTGGATCAGTCCTATTTGAGTACCCAGGCGAACTGGGATGGGGAAGAGGTTGTGCAAATTATTCCGGCGGAGCTGAGCCACGAAGATATGATGCGGATTTGGGATACCCTAAAACCCGCTTACCGACTGAGCTTTGGCTATGTCGCGCGGGTTGTACGAATTGAATCAGAACAGATCGGCAGCAGCAGGCCGACGGTAGCCACCCGGATGATGTGGGGCGAACCCGTTGAGGTGACCCCATGAACTTGGAAATGAGCCCAGATATTGTTGTTAGAGAATGGCGCGATCGCCGTATTATCGCCGCGCTACGATTTATTGATGCCACAACCGGCGGCAGCATTCGCCAACCACTACAGTTACAAATACAGTTACAAGCGCCGCCGAGCCGCCCGCCGAGCCGATTTGTCCGCAATCTTAGCGGCCACTATGTGCTAATGGAAGCACCGGGATTTGAAAGCTACAGCCAAACCTTCAATCTTGATGACCTGGCAGCACCCCCTCCCATCACAGCGATCAATATCGGTATCAACGACCCCAGCGGCCAGTATCTGTCCCGACAATTTTCGCTGCCTGTTCCCCGCGACCCGGCCATTGATCCGGCCAGCGCTACCGGTGAATCCTCTCTTTTTCAACCTGTTCGCATTGCCCTTTACCCCTCTACTAACGCCCCGGTAAATCCAGGCTGGGCCGTTCTTCGCACGACGGTTGTTAACATAGCCACCAACGAACGTCTCCCTTGGGCCATTGTGGTGGTGTCGGCTCCGGCCATTCTCCCCGCAGATACTCCCATCGTGGCCCAATCAGACTGGCGGGGAGAGGCCCTGATTGGCGTGCCTGGCATTCCAATCACCACCTGGGCGACCGGATCCGGTGATGGCCCCGGTTCCCCGCCTGTTACCACAACAGAAGTAGAAGCTACATTAGAAGTTGTTTTTGATCCAGTCGTCATCCCTATTCCTGAAGCCGCTGATTTTACTCGGCTGGTCGATCCTAACCCTGACTATTCACCGAATCCAGAACAGCTCAATGCCAACCGCAGCGGCTTACTTGTCGGCTCAGTGCCCTTCACCCTCGCCTCTGGGCGCGATTTGTCCCATCGTTTAGCCGTCACCCTCGCTGCCGTTCCGTAGCTTTTGTGGCGTCCTTTGTTTTTCCGCTATTCACTTTTTCATATTTTGCCAAGGAGAGACCGTTATGCCTGAATATTTAGCGCCCGGTGTCTATGTTGAAGAAACTAGCTTCCGTGCCCGCTCTATTGAAGGGGTGAGTACCAGCACCGCTGGGTTTGTCGGCCTCGCCCGCCGTGGCCCTGTGGCCGATCCTGACAGCGGAAATCTGCTCGATTTGATCACCAGCTTTGGAGACTTTGAGCGGGTCTATGGCGGCTTAGATGATTTTACAATCACCGTAGGTGGCAATCTACTACCTAATTATTTGGCCCATGCGGTGCGTGCCTTTTTTAATGAAGGGGGCGCACGGCTCTATGTCTCGCGGGTTTACGTACCGCCGGGGGGTGGCGACGGACAGGCGAGTTTTGATCTGAGCGGCGATGGCAGCATTACTATAGAGGCTCGTTTCCCAGGCAGTGCCTATGATGGCAGCGTTAGTTTTCGAGAGTCTGAAGCCCCTGCCAGTGAAGTGACCCTGGATACTGCGCGCGCAGGCACGCTGCTCAGAACAACCGCAGGGAGCACGGATACCTTCTTTATCAAAGGCGCTGACGACATCTGGCGTGACAGTGGGGATACCGCCCTTACCCTGCCGCTGGCAGATGGAACAATAGCCAGCTTTGTTAGCTTAAATGTGTTGACCCTTGATGCCGATGGCAATGAACTGAGCTATGAAGAACTCGGATTTAGCTCTACCCATCCCCGTGCCATTAGTAAAGTGCTGAGTGCTAGCCCTGCTCGGCGGAGTGATTTTCTTCAAAATCTCTATGCGGTTGAGTTAGGTGCGGGCGTTTCCGGGTTTGCTCTGCGTACAGCAATCTTTGGGGATACGACCCTATTGGATAACGATGGCGTTCGCACCGTGACACCCAATGGGGGAAGCGATGGTTTAGAGCCCACTCAAGCAGCTTTTGAAGAGGCGCTGGCAGAGCTGGCTAGCGTTGAAGACCTTTCGATTGTGGCAGCCCCAGGCTACTCGGCGTTAGCGCAGGCTCAGGGCATTCAGGGGGCGCTCATTGCCCATGCCGAACGGCGACGGGCCTACCGTATTGCCGTGCTTGATACGGCGGCTAACCTCTCTGTGACTGAGGCGAGGGCGAGTAAAAGCCTGATCGATTCAAAATATGCGGCCCTTTATTACCCTTGGGTGACTGTGGTTAATCCGCTTTTCCGGCCTGGTGACGCGGGTATTCCCGCCGAAATTAATTTGCCGCCCAGTGGATTTATTGCCGGTATCTATGCCCGTAATGATGTGGAACGCGGTGTGTTTAAGGCCCCAGCCAATGAGGTTGTGCGCAGCGCCATTCGCTTTGAGCGAGAGGTTAATTTTGCTGAGCAAGAAGCGCTTAATCCCTTCGGCGTGAACTGTCTGCGGTTTTTCCCGGGGCGCGGTTATCGGGTATGGGGGGCGCGCACGACCAGTTCAGACCCAGAGTGGAAATATGTCAATATCCGCCGCTACTTCAACTATTTAGAGCAATCTATTGATCGCGGCACCCAATGGGCGGTGTTTGAGCCCAATGGCCAGCAGCTGTGGACTAACGTGCGCGATACGATTTCTTCTTTTTTATACAACGAGTGGATTTCGGGTGCCCTGTTGGGTAGCTCTCCTGCCGAGGCTTTTTTTGTAAAGTGCGATAGATCGACCATGACCCAGAACGATTTGGACAATGGTCGCTTGATTTGTTTGATTGGTGTGGCTGCTGTTAAGCCAGCCGAATTTGTAATCTTCCGCATTGGGCAGAAAACTGCTGATGCCAATAATTAGCGAAGAAACAGCCTTCTTCGCGTAAATTGTTCTGTTCGTTGTTTGGAAACGCTCTCAATTTTGTCTTTTGCAGTCTAGAAAAGGATTCCTGGCCATGCCACGTACCCACCCGTATCCGGCGTTTAATTTTCTGGTTAATCTCAATGGGCCGGTCGGGCCAGAAGAGCCTCTGGGTGGTTTTTCTGATGTCTCTGGCTTGGGCACAGAAATCACCATTGCCGAATATCGTAACGGCAATGAAAAAGAGAATCGTACCCGCAAGGTGCCGGGAATTTATAAGGCTTCTGATGTCACGCTCAAGCGCGGCGTGGTCGATTCTGCCGATCTGTGGGCCTGGGTGCAGGATGCCCGCAGTCAGGGGCCAGAGGCCCAGCGTGAGGTGGTGATTACCCTGCGAGATGAGGCGGGTAACAGCATTCAGGCTTGGAAGCTGAGGGGTGTGGTACCGATGAAATATACCGCACCGACCTTTGCAGCAAAAGGGGGCGGGGATTTGGCTTTAGAGGAGCTGACGCTCTCGGCGGAAACGATCGAATTTGAAAAGCTAGGTTGA
>JBARVU010000031.1:0-4208 GCA_049646425.1 Phormidesmis sp.
TGTTGTGTACGCCCAGGTCGCTCAGTAGATCGGTGTATGTCTTACGAGTTGCTTTTCCAGATTCACGCTGACTGAGCCACCGTGTAGTCGCGCGACTATCTTTTTGACTATAAGTACCACGCAAAGCTACGAAGGCTTCGCTGTAGAATCCCTTCACAGCGAACCAACGCACGAACTCACTGATATTTTCGCGGGTAGGCTTGCGAGTCTTTCCAGGATTCAGCAGCATGTCTAGACTGAGATCGAACCAGTCTGAAGCCTCAACTACGGTGTAGGTATTGTTATCCTCAGCAAAGATTTGGGTCACCCTGAAAGCATTTCCTCCTGGGGTCTTCAGCCACTCCTCCCCTTCTATTTGGGTCACCCTATTTGTAAGGGTTTGCTGAGGTATGCCGATGTAGCGAGCGGCCATATTAAAGCCAAATCCTACGCTAGGAAGTCCAGGCCCCAGTCCATCAGGATCTATGACGATGGCCTCAAACTCCTTATTTTCATATACGACCGTTATTAAATCGCCTTGTCTTACTGCCATAACGTTCCTTCGTAGATTACGCTGTGGGCTGATTTGGTTTTCGATATAGAAATGCTAAGGAATAAGAGCATTTAACACCTGGGATAATTGGCTCAGCCGTTCGATCTGCTCCTTCGTTAACTCCCTATCTTTCAGGCTCTGAAAGATTTTCTCTAGTTGGTCTATTTCGCGCTCTGTATTCTGGGCTTTTTGTTTCGTCGATATTGGTTTATTTTTCTTCTCATGGGAGCTGATTGCCTTTCTCAATACAGAGAAAGGGACATCGTGAAATTCTACGACTTCCTCTTCAAGGGCAAGCCTGCCTGCTAACAAGCCTGATAGCGCCATTGACTTAGGGAGGCGATAGACTTGCTCTAACTTGCTAACACCTAACTCAAGGACACCTGCGATACTTTCTGTGTATGACTTCAGAAATACGTCCACCACATCCTGGTTGACCCTAGCGCCAAGAATCTGTAGATGTTCGCTGAGTTCGGGTGAGACTGGTTTTCCATCCCGAATCTCTTCTGCCAGTTGGAGAAACTCATTTAACCCCCTGGTTACTCGTCGATATGCCCAGACCTGGCGAGTTGTAATTGACTGTCCGCTCGGACGTTTGACCTCACCATTTTTGATGAATGCTGTCAGGTTCACATATCCTTTCTCTTCAAACAGCCTGTTATCCTCAATGACATCCAACCGGGTACCAATGGCATAGGCATAGATAGTGCTCTGAGCTTGAGCTGTTTGGAGTGCCTGGTCGATTTGCCCCTGATAGGTCTCAATTTCTTTGAGTAGTGCATCGAGGGGCTGCTCTGTCTTTGCTTTGCAAATATCCAGCGCACGAAGCCAGTTTTCGCGGTCAGACAGATCTACTCGCTCAAGGTTGACTACCTTATTTTGAGGGGCTTGAAAGACCTCAAGAGCTTCTTGTGGAACGACAGCTTGTTTGGGAACAGCAGCTACTCTGGAAAACTTCTTAACCAACTGCTTCTACCTCACGTTGAATGCTCTGGCCAGCAATCCGCTCTAGGTATTCAGCGATCGCGATGAATGGAGCCCGGTGCATCTTCTTAACGCCCGGATACGTATACAGTGACTCTCCCTGAGCTGATAGCTCAGAGTAGATAGTCAGATCTCGAATAGGAGGCGCTACCCAAGAAGCTTGGGTTTGATGAGGTAGTTGCTCACGCACATCCCACCCGAGCAGCTGCTCGTGGATGCTCTTATGGAGGCTTGTCTGTTTCATTCGGCTTGGGACTAATGCAGAAACAAATACGCTCGGATTTGCACGGTCAGCAATCTGACCAATAAGACCGAGCAGCTCCGGAATATTTTTCAGAGCAAAGTACTCCGTCTGGACGGGGACAATGACATTGTCACAAGCGACCAACGCATTTTTGGTGAACAGTCCTTCACCTTTAGGGGTATCTAGGAGTACGTAGTCGTAATTTTCATAGGCTTTGTTGAAGCCCGCGAGCGCATCAGCCAGACGGCTTTCGCTCGCAAGTCCATTTTCAATTTCTGACTGGTAAGAACCTAGTTCTGAACCGGGTGTAACCAAATGGCAGCACCCTGGAATATCGATAATCCCACGCGCTAGCATCTCTGCCTGCTCTCTTTTTGGTGCATACAGTATCTGGCCCAGCGTAGGCTCTGAATCGTCTTTGCCAGCGCCCAAAGCTGCGGAGAGATCTCCTTGGTGGTCTAGATCGAGGCACAATACTTTTTTACCCATCTCTACTAGGGTGGCTGCGAGGCAGAAGGTTAAGGTCGTTTTGCCGACTCCACCTTTAATTGCTGCAATTGCGATGATCATAATCGTCACTTCTACTGCGCGATTTCACAGTTGAATATACCCTATAAATGTCGCCAGTGAAAAGTAAGTTGTGAAATTGTGCATTTAGGTGCAGACGTCTGCACCTAAATCGGATTCTAAAGAGCAATCTGCAGGCGAATACTTGAAATGACCCGCTCAGACGAAACGAAGATAGTTAACAAATTTTGAGCACTGAGCATTTAAAGCTCAGCTCTGACTAAACAGCCCGGAAGTAGACTGCTTGATAGTCTCTCTGAACTTGTCGCGCGACTTCTCATCCAGTGCTCGCTTGGTGTAGCGCTCAAAAACCTGCGGTGACTTTATCCGCATCAGGTTGCGCACAAACTCAGGATCGACACCTTCTAAGAGCATCTGAGTGCCGAATGTATGCCGGAGTTGATGCGGATGAATCGGCTCTTCGAGTCCTGCTATCTCACTCAGGTCGCGGATCAGGTTGTAGATACCTCTGTAGGCCATGCGCTTGCCATAGCTGCGGTTAGACAGACTCTTGAACAGGGGCGCAGCTGCTGAAGTATCTAACCCCTGCTGAACACACCAGCCCAAATAGCTCTCTATCGCCTGACATGCCTCAGGCGCAAGTGGTACCGTGCCATCGCTGCCCCACTTGGCATCTGCAATGCTGACGGTGCGATCGCCATAGTCACCCACGTTCAGCTTGCTCACTTCCTCAGCCCGCAGGCCATGCTTGAGCAGCTCAAAAATAGCGGTATCTCTGACACAAAGATCACCTCTATATTCGAGCCCTTCAGCCAGTCGATGCACCAACGAAACATCAATATCCTTGACTTCCATCGGGTCAGCCTTGATTCTCTCGATAGTCAGTGTCGGATTACGCTCGATATAGCGTTTGGTCGCTAGCCACTTGAAAAAGCTTTGCAGGGTGGCCAGAGCTTGATTGACGCTGGCCGGGGAAAGTCCTTTGCTATCCACCGTTTTTCCAGGCTTGTTCTTGAGATGTAGCTTATAGCGAACGATGTCGCTCTCTGTGACATCGGCCCAGTGCTTACAGTCGAGCCAAGCCTGGAACTGCCTGAGATGGCGTAAGTAAGCGCGTTTGGTATTGGGCCTGATCTCGTGATCGCTCAGAAACTGTTCAACCCAGTCCAGTTTGTCTCCTGACCTCTCAGCAGGGTTAGCAACCGGCGCTGAAGGCGGCTTGATCTCAACGAACTGTGGAATAGGATCTGGCTTTGCCATAGGTCGATTTGAGCGGAATGATAGATCAAGCGTACCAAATGAGTCAATCTGAACCGTCGTGACCGCCTTCAGGCTCATCTGTGATGGCAAGGCCACTCCTTCGGAGTATTGCCAGCTTTTTGCCAATGCACCAGCTCTTGAGCCGACCTTTTTCCTTGCCCCCACATCCAGCCAGACATACCGTCCAGGGCAAGTCTTATCTAACTGAGAGCGCTTCAGAGCCGTAAAAATTAGATAAGACTGCAAAAATGAAGCCCGACCCACCCCGCAAGCATCTGAAAACCCACTCCCGAAATTTGAAAACCGGCAAGCGGTGAACCCAGCGGTAGCCCGTTCGCGTGTGCTCACCCTGCCATCCTAATACAGATAAATACATTTATCTGTATTACACTAAAAGTTACACTACAAATGCGTGCAAAGTTCTGCGGTATGATGCAAGGGCGAAACCACAGGCGTTTCAGCGTACTCATCGTTAATCTGGCCTAGCGCCTATGACTCGTTGGTTTAACACTGCTGGCCCTTGTAAGCCTGAAATACACTACACGCTACCTTCGCTGGAGCGGTTGCCTTCTGTCGCTCGGATCATCGACCAACAGGGATATTTCGTCATCCATGCCCCCCGCCAGACCGGTAAGACCACCGCTATGCTCACGCTGGCAC
>JBARVU010000032.1:0-1757 GCA_049646425.1 Phormidesmis sp.
ACAACTTCCGGTTGAGCTACCGCCAGGGAAAAGCTAACGAGCTGGTAGCAACCGCATAGGAAAGGAAAGGTCAGGAAAGGGCGTGCTTATTTCTGTTGTCCACACTATTTCCGATAATGTCTATTGACTAGCTAGCATTCTCACGTGTGCTCCAAACCTTATCAAAGCATGGGTTATGAAAATTCATTGGGCTAAGTTTTCGCGATCGCTTCTCCTAATAGCTTCTTCAAGTGCCCTCTCTGTACCACTCCTATCAGGCGCTGGGGCCACTGAGTCAAAAAGCTCGGATTATAGTGGCGCGATCGCCTATGGTAGCTACGGAGAAGATGGTACAGATGGCCGAGATGGAGCCAACCGAACCGTCTTTCCAGAAGATTTGCCAGTGCGACTCAATCTTTCTGGCAGTGATGGCAGTGATGGCAGCAGCGGCGCAGTGGGTGGAAGTGCCTCCTGTCGCGAGGGGGGAAACACTGACGACCTTGGCCCGCTGCCACCGCAACCCTACAGTCACAACGGTAACAATGGCGGCAGCGGCGGTGACGGGGGCAGCGGCGGCGACGGCGGATCTTTGATTGTTTTCTATCGCCGCTTAGAAGACTTAAAACTGATTTCTGTGATTTCTAGAGGCGGGCAAGGTGGAGAAGGCGGCAGAGGAGGGGCAGGCGGCAGGGGCTGTCGCTACTGTCCCCCCAATTTGCAAGTGCCTGAGGTAGAGCTGCCAGACCTGACAGAGATAGAAGTTCCCGATCTCAATCAGGTTAAAGCAAGCGGCGATTGTACTTCAAAAACCTACAATAAAGGCGACACACCTCGCTGCGTCACAAAACCAGGCGGTGCGTCAGGTTCCTCTGGGCGCGATGGCGACGATGGCGAGATGGGACGTCTATACCTGGTGGAACAGGGAACAGAACTGAAGCCAGATCAGCCGATTCAAAACCTTCGCCTATCTTCTTTTGAGCAGAATCAAACCTTCTCACTCTCTAAAAATATTTGGGATGTCCGTCAAGGCGCTATGGCTTTGTTGGCAGCGGGTTCGGTGATGGCAGAAGACTATTACGAGTATAGCGAACGGCTTGAGCAAGACTATGTGCTTGCCTGGGATGCGCCGCGTCCGGTGACTGATTTCCCCGATGCAAGGATGACAGTGACCTTGATGGAGACCGGGGAAGTTGAGATTTCGTCCCCAGAAAATGTCTGGTTAGCGGCTCAGGTATCCAGTCAAAACGAGGTTGCTCGCATCGCCGTTGAGCAGGCGGTGAAGCGAGAGGAAGCCACTCAGCTCACCTGGGTTGATTTCTCTGGCCACCAGTCTGGTTTGAGCCTGAGCCTAATCGATCAAGCACGTAAGTCTGACATTCTGACTACTCAGTTTCGGCTGAAGTACCACGTCGCTCGTGATCGGCAAACCGATAGACCCGGCGGACGTTTAACCCGCTATGTGACTCGCTATGAAGGTGAAGTTCCAGCAGAGCTGATACAACAAGACCGACAGCGGTTTGTGGTGAATCTGGGCCGTCTGCCGATTGATTCGCAGTATCTTCAGTCAGGGCTGAGTGTGGAAGTAGAGCTGGTGGCGGTTCGCGCTTTGGGCGATCGCTCAGCCGAACAAAGAATTATTTGGAGAGGTAAAATCAAGGCTTAAGCCATAGCGAAGTTTTGCTCAAGACAGAATCTGTCAAAACGATGGAGAGGAATTCAGCATGCATACCCCGATCAACTTTCTCAAATTATTAACGGCTACAGTTTGCTTCTTGCCA
>JBARVU010000033.1:0-6098 GCA_049646425.1 Phormidesmis sp.
GGGCGGGGTGACGGTCTCCAAGCAGACCAGCAATATTCTGCTGGCGATGAGCCTGGATACCGAGAATGACGAATACGACGATATATTCCTGAGTAACTACGCCGACCTCTACATCGCCGATGCCCTCAGACGGGTAAACGGGGTCGGGAACGTGACGATTTTTGGTGAACGCACCTATGCCATGCGGCTGTGGCTCGACCCGCAGCGGTTAGCCAGTCGGAATCTAACGGCTGACGATGTTGTCGGTGCCCTGCAAGAGCAAAATATTCAGGTGGGCGCAGGCCAAATTGGTCAGCCGCCGTCCCCAGACGACCAAAACTTTCAGATTGACCTGCGGGCGCAGAGCCGCCTGCAAAATGTTGAAGAGTTTGAAAACCTGGTGCTGAAAACGGGTGACAATAGCCAGCTCATTCGCCTGAAAGATGTGGGTAGGGCAGAGCTAGGGGCAGAGCGATACGGCTCGTTTCTACGCTTTCGAGGAAATGAGGCGATTGGTCTTGGTATCTTTCAGCTGCCTGGCAGTAATGCCTTAGAGGTGGCAGCGGGGATTAAAGAGACCATGGCTGAGCTGGCAGCAGATTTTCCGCCAGGGATGGAGTACGGCATTGGCTTCGACACGACTGAATATGTGCGGCAGTCGCTGCTGAGCGTGCTGTGGACGCTGGTTCAGGCGATTGGCCTGGTGGTGCTGGTCATTTATATTTTCTTGCAGGACTGGCGCACGACGATCATTCCAGCGGTGACGATTCCCGTCTCCCTGATCGCGACGTTTGCCATCGTCAAGCTCTTTGGCTTTTCTATCAATAGCCTGACGCTGTTTGGCCTGACCCTGGCGACCGGTATGGTGGTCGACGATGCGATTGTGGTCGTCGAAGATATTAGCGCCAAGGTGAATCAGCGCGGGCTCAATCCGATTCAGGCCGCGATCGCCGCCATGGAAGAACTTACTGGCGCTGTGATCGCCACCTCTCTGGTGCTGATGGCTGTCTTTATCCCTGTCGCCTTTTTCCCAGGCACCACCGGGGCACTGTACCGGCAGTTTGCTCTGACGATCGCCTTTGCCATTGCCATTTCTACCTTCAACGCGCTCACCCTTACCCCTACACTTTCAGGTCTGTTACTGCGACCCAGACGAGAGCCCACCGGCTGGCGCGCGCGGATATTTACCCCCTTTAATAACGGGCTAGACTGGCTGAGAAATCGCTATAGCCGCACCCTCGAAACCCTCACTCACTTCAAGCCTTTCGTCCTTGCTGCCTTTGTCGCCTCGCTAGTGCTTACCGGTTGGCTTTATACCACCGTCCCCTCTGCCTTTTTGCCGGATGAAGATCAGGGCTACTTCATCACGCTATTTCAGGGGCCAGAAGGCACCTCGATTAACTACACCAGCGAGGTAATGAAAGAGGCCGAAGAACTCCTACTCGCGCAGCCAGAAGTGCGGGCGACCTTTGCCGTCGGGGGATTTGGCTTTAGTGGTAACACTTCCAACAGCGGCGTCATCTTCACGACGCTGGAGCCCTGGGGCGATCGCGCTGGCCGGGACAGCTCGGCTCAAGGCATCATCAGCCGGGTTCAGGGGCCGCTGCTGGGCAATACGCAAGCTCGCATGCTGCCAGTTAACCCGCCCGCCATCCAAGGACTCAGCAGCTTTGGCGGGTTTGAATTCCAGCTCCAGGATCGGCGCGGTACGGCAGGGCTCGACACGCTCGTCGAAAACATGGGCGCAATCATGGGCGCAGCGAACGCCAATCCGCAGCTCTCGCAGGTCTTTAGCACCTACGCGGCCAGCACGCCGCAGATTGCCATCGATGTGAACCGCGACCAGGCCAAAGCTCTCAACGTCAACATCAGCGACATTTTTAGCACCCTGCAAACCAACCTCGGCTCACGCTACGTCAACGACTTCAACCTGCAAGGGCGCACCTACCGGGTGTATGTGCAGGCCGACCAGCAGTATCGCGCTACGCCAGATGACATTGACAATTTGTATGTGCGATCACTCACCGACGAACTCGTCCCCATGCGCAACCTGATCACTACGACCGACACCACTGGCGCTCAGACAATCAACCACTACAATCTGTTCCGCTCGATTGCCATTAACGGGGCGCCTGCCCAAGGCGTCAGTTCTGGCGCCGCCATCGAAGCGATGGAGAACGTGGCCGAACAGGTTCTGCCCGCTGGCTTGGGCTACGAGTGGTCGGGCACCGCGCTCGAAGAAATTGAAGGCGGCAACCAGGCTCCGATTATCTTTGGCCTGGGCATTATCCTGGTCTTTTTGGTCTTAGCGGCTCAGTACGAAAGCTACGTCGATCCGGTGATCATTCTCTTCGCTGTGCCGCTAGCGGTCTTTGGGGCACTGCTTGCGCAAACGCTGCGCGGATTGCCTAACGACATCTACTGCCAAATTGGCCTGGTGATGCTGATTGGTCTCGCCAGTAAAAACTCCATTCTGATTGTGGAATTTGCCAATCAGCTTCGCGAGCAGGGCTACCCGATTACCAAAGCTGCTCTAGAAGCTGCCCAGCAGCGCATGCGACCCATTTTGATGACGGCGATCTCTACGCTCAGCAGTATTTTTCCGCTAGTGATTGCGACTGGGGCTGGGGCCGGCAGCCGGCAATCGCTGGGTACCGCTGTGTTTGGCGGCATGCTGGTGGCGACCTTCCTCAGTCTGTTTGTGGTGCCGATTCTCTATATCATCATCAAGCAGCTCACTGACCGGTCGTCGGGCGATCGTCCCCACACCGCCTATGCAAACGGCTCACAAAGGCTGAACGAGGGGGTTCCTGCCCTACCCGCAAATGCTTCACAAACGCCCTCTAGTTCGCTTTAAAGCGAACGTTGAGCTGTTCGACCATAGATTCAGTATCTTCAGTGGCCATCTGGCTGCTAAAGGCAATTGGCTGCTCAGGTGAAAGAGAAATTGAGAAGACGACGGCTAGATTATCCGCTTCGGGCCGGGCCGATTCCCGCTAGCCCCTCCCTTTGAGCACTGCTTTATAACCGCCCCTTTTAATTACTCATTTGGCCATTCGCACTATAGGATGTTAGGCAGTTTATTTTCCTCTGGCCACTCATGATGTTTGTCTACCCTATCTATAGAGCGGTTTATCAGTCTGCCCTGACCAGTGCGGTAATAGTGACCACTGGCTTACTGACCATCAGCTGTAGCCAGCTTCCGCCGGTTGGTGCAGAGGGACCCACTGCTGCTGCCAGCGAGCTAGAGGCTTCAGAACAGAGTCCTCAATCATCCAGCTCTGCGCAAAAAGGCGTGAGTACTAACCACGATATCTATCACGCCAGATCGCTGGAAGTACCCGCAGGTACTCCTGTACCCGCCGTCACCGTGCAAGTAGAAGCAGACCAGGTCAGCGGCTGGAATCTATACGTCGGTACCGCTAACTTTACCTTTACACCCGAGAGCGTCAACGATGAGAGCAGCCTGTCTGAGGGCCACGGCGATCTGTATATTAACGACAAGCCGATACAGCGTGTTTACAGCCGTTGGACGCATCTGCCTGAGCTGCCCCACGGCAAAAACGAAATTCGGGTCACTTTGAATGCCAACGGCCACGAAACGCTCACCACCCAGGGTAATCCGATTGAAGACACTGTTACGATTGAAGTGTATAACCCCGGGGAGGCCCCCAGGGAGACAGATACTCCCTGATGTCAGCTCATATGCAAACAGTCGATACCCACAACGACAATCTGCTGGATCGCCTCTTTATCTGGCTGTTTTCTCGCAAAATGGCCAGGGCGATCAACGCCGATACGCCTAAGCGCGGCTACAGTGGCTTTGTCGATCTCTCTAAGCAAATTATGCGAGGTCGCAGCGCCCAGGAGCAGCAGGCTGCCGTTGCCCGCGTTTTGCAGTCGCTGGTGCCGGCCCCGGTGCTGTGGGTAATTCGCACCGTCTTTTCGCCGACGCGGCTGGTCTGCGTGCTCAATGCCTGGTTCGCGGCGCAGATGTTTGAGTGGCTGGTAGGTCCCTGCGAGGTGAGCGAGGCTGAGGTGACAGGCGTAGATGGGGTGGTGCGATCGCAGCCCAGCGCCGTTCAAATCAAAAAATGCCGCTACCTCGAAGACAGCCAGTGCGTCGGCATGTGTGTGAACATGTGCAAACTCCCCACCCAAGCCTTCTTCACCGAAAAGTTTGGCATCCCATTAACCATGACGCCCAACTTTGACGATCTGAGCTGCACGATGGTGTTTGGTCAGCAACCGGCTGACCCGAGCGCTGACGAAGCCCTGCAAGCGCCCTGTTTGAGCGAATGCGATGCCGGTCGCTCACTGACTGCACCCTGCCCTAAACTCGCCCGCTAATTTGTAAACTCTTCGTAATATTTCTTATACAATCGCTACAATAGAGAAGTCGATATCCCTTTTCTTTCTCTATGGTCAGCTCCCTAACAAAAGCAAGTGCCTCATCTAGTGAAGCGTCTACAGCCGCGTGGAAAGTCAACCTGCTGTACGACGGCGAATGCCCGCTGTGCCTGCGCGAAGTGAACTTTTTACAAAAAAAAGACGCCGGCCGGGACGTCATAAAATTTACCGACATTGCCGAGCCTGATTATGACCCTGCCCAAAACGGCGGCGTAGATTTTGAAACGGCAATGGGTCGAATTCACGCCGTCCGCGCCGATGGCACCGTGATTCAAGGGGTCGAGGTCTTTCGGCAGGTATACGACGCGCTGGGTCTTGGCTGGATGTATGCGCCGACCAAGTGGCCGATCATTGGCCCTCTGGTGAATAGACTTTATGACCTGTGGGCAGACAAGCGCTTAGCAATTACAGGTCGCCCCAGTCTGGACAAAGTCATGGCTGAGCGGCAGGAAAAGATCGCCTGTGAAACGGAAGGCCGCTGCCGATTAGAGGGTATGTAGCTGCGATCAGCGCTCATTGCAAATTTTCCCATTCCGCCCAGGAAATCTCTCGACCGGGAAAGCCTACCCGCTCAAAGGGCCAATCTTGAGCGATCCACTGTTTGACGGCTGCCAGTAGCCAGGTCTCCAGTCCGCTGGCTAGCTCACTTTGCCTCGCCCACAAAATCACTTGAGCATCGTAGTCAGCCGGTTTTGCTGGATAAATATACAAGCAGCCTAAGCAGCGGGTTTCGGCCAGGTTTATCACCGTGTAGGCAAACGAGGTGCGGTTCTGAAATTCTTTCTGATGCCAGCCCAGGTCGATCAGGTCTTGCTCAAGCGACAGGTCAGCCGCAGGCCAGGTGCTCTGCGGCCCGAATACGCCTTGCAGATGCTCGCGGCTGGTCATGACCGCCTCGTAGTCTTTAACAACGTCATTAACGGTCAACATTCGCAGGCGAAAGTCATTGGTCTCCAGGCCAGCGGGTATCTTAAAGTGTGTGGGGAATAACATTGTTGTGCCGCTGCGCGCGGCTTGAATAAAGACAAAAGGTTTGGACAGTTACAATTAAAGTATGAGCTTGAAAATTGCTTATTCTGCCCTAAAACACTACGACCTTCCCAGTGATGCCCAAATTGATTTCTTGGGCCAAAGCCAAAACACCACATTTCGAGTCGAGACGCTCAAAGGCGATAAGTTTTTACTTCGCGTACATGTCAAAATGGGCGCTACCGGCAAGGAACAATTTCCATAGCCGATTATGAGATTTTTTAGGAGGCCACCGAACAGATTCAACAAAGTAAGCTGCGCTATGATGGGGCTACCCCGGTGGAAGAATGAAGGTGCGCAATGACAATTGCCAAATCACCACGGTTCAGAAGTTTTGAAGAATATCTAGCGGCTGACTCCTCTGATTTGCCAGAAGGTCGTTATGAGTATTGGCATGGGGAGTTGGTTCCGGTTGTGTCTGAGTCGGGGTTTAACGCGCTGTTAGCTAACTGCTTATTCTTGGCATTGGCTAACGCAGGGGTGCCGGTCGCTGTTTTGCGTCCCCATTCCTGCGAAGTTGAGGTGCTAGGGTTGCCGCGTACCCGATTTCCTGACCTAACAGTTTTGGCTGAGGAACATGTTGCGTTGATGGAGCAGCGGGAGCGGGTTACCCATGATATGCCACCGCCCCGTTTGTTAGTAGAAGTGGTTTCTCCTGGGGATGAAGAGAGTGAGAATTA